>NZ_JBBWUA010000025.1:0-46920 GCF_038181555.1 Desulfitobacterium sp. THU1
AGACGAGGCTTCTCTCCGAACTTCAATTGACAAATACATTCATTTCTATAACTATGAACGGCTTCAGGAACGCTTCGACAACCGTGCTCCTATGGAAGTTCGGGCTGCTGCACTTGAAACAGATTCTCCTGCACAATATCCAATTCCAGAGAACAAGCGTATTCTGAGGTACAAGGCAAAGTTTGCCGCATAAAAAATAGCTACCGCCAATTTTGCAGTAGCTATTTCTATAACCCTCTTTATTTATTTCCCTGGTCTACCTTGACAGGGGCGGATCACAGTGAGCGGCTTTTGTGTATGTTAATATCCCTTGGTAATGGTTGATTTTTCTTCCCGGTTATACTATGCTTTGGTTAAGATTTTTTTGAGATCGAGGAGAAGGAGCTATTGCCATGAGTATTCATGAATCCGGTGAGATGTATCTTGAGACTATTTATGTGCTGAATAAAAAAAGGGGCGATATTCGCTCCATTGATATTGCCAATGAACTGGGTTATACGAAGCCGAGCATTAGTCGTGCTGTGGGTATTCTCAAGAAAAATAAGTATATCGAAGTTGATTCCGGCGGAGTTATTACCTTGACTGGTAAGGGAGAACAAACTGCCTCGCAAATTTATGAGCGCCATGCCTTGTTGACAAAATTTCTAATGCACTTAGGTGTAGATGCAGAGACTGCTGACCAAGATGCTTGCCGTGTGGAACATGTGATCAGCCAAGAAACCTTTGAGAAAATCAAAGAAGAGTTAAATAAGCGGTCTCAGGCTTAGCCACTTGTTCCACTGGAACAATAAGCCTGGGGACAAAAACTGAACGAAGTGGGATGATCAAAAAATATTTTGGTCATCCCCTTATCTTTTATTTCAGGCTAAGGAGTTCACTACCGATATACACTTGAATGTCAATCTTCTGGTGTTACTATGTCATCAAGACAATCCTCTACCGCATAAGTTTTAGGGATTGGGGGGCATAGTTATGCAGCGTGGTAAGAGTTGGCCGGAATTTTTCTTCTATCTCGCACGTGTCTTAGTTTTACTTGTTTTGCTTGCAGTACTGTTGCCGAAGCTTGTCACTGTATGCAGCCTATTGATTACTTCTCAGGGGGATCGGGATGAAAAACCTAGCGGCAACCCCATGCGGGTAGAAGAGGAAGGCAGTAATTGGAGTGAATTTGTTATACAGCTTTTTCCTGATATTAAAAGATAGGCTTATTTAATCAAATAATTCGCAGGAAAAGCTTCCCTTCTGTAGAATTTTATTCTGGGAGGGATTTCTTGTGGAGACTCAGGGTGAAATATGGATAAAAAAGTATTTAACTTACCTTAATGTAGAGCGAGGACTTTCCCAAAACACACGAATAAGCTACGACCGCGATCTAAAAAAGATCGCAGGCTTTCTTCAGGAACGAGGAAAAACTTTGCTAACCTGTGATGGCAATGATCTTTTTCTTTTCCTTCTGCATGAGAAGGATCTAGGAAGATCTTCTCGCACCTTAGCTCGGCACCTCGCAACCCTGCGAGGGATATTTTCCTTTCTTTTGGGGGAGGAGATGCGCGAGGACGACCCTACCGAATATCTATCGTCTCCTAAGCTTGGGACACATTTGCCTCATGTGTTGTCCGAAGGGACCATGGAAAAACTCTTTTTTAATGAAGAAAATATGGAAACAGCATCAGCATTAACTGCTCAAAGCGTAAATCAAAACAAAAAGAGAAGGACAGGAACAGACGCCCAAGGGAAGAAGAAAGCGTTGTTAATGCGTAATATTGCCATGATTGAGGTACTCTATGGTTGTGGGTTGCGGGTTTCCGAATTAGTAGGTCTCAGGGTTAAGGATATAATCTTTGAGTCGAAGACACTGCGCTGCCGTGGTAAGGGTAATAAAGAACGGATTGTACCCATAGGAGAGTATGCGCTCAAAGTGGTACAGGATTATTTGGACCAAGGGCGAGAGCAACTGAGGTCTAAGAATAAAAGTGAGATGCTTTTTCTTAATTTGCAGGGAAAGGCTCTTACCCGACAAGGGGTATGGAATATTCTCAAGAAATGGGCACTGGATCATGGCGTCACCGAGAATATCTATCCTCACAAATTCAGGCATAGCTTTGCCACCCATCTTTTAGATCATGGGGCTGATCTCAGATCAGTGCAAGAGATGTTGGGGCATGCCGATATTTCAACTACCCAAATTTACACCCATCTTTCTAGGCAAAGGTTGATAGAGGTTTTTCGTAAAGCTCATCCACGAGCAGATTAACATAACGAGGCCACAAGGGGGAATTACTTCTTGAAAAGAGTTATTTTGATCGTTTTAGATAGTGTAGGAATTGGTGAAATGCCGGATGCCAATGTGTATGGTGACGTGGGCAGTAATACCCTAGGTAACATGGCAAAGGTCCGTGGTGGGTTGCATTTACCACATCTGCAGAATTTAGGGTTAGGAAATATTGAGCCTATACAGGGGGTCGCACCGGTGGCCTGTCCCGCAGGATGCTATGGAAAAATGGCAGAAAGATCTCCTGGTAAGGATACCACTACGGGACATTGGGAGATGGCTGGTGTGGTCTTAGAAATGGCCTTTCCCACCTTCCCTCAGGGTTTTCCGGATGAGTTTATTCAAGCCTTCGCCATGCGTATCGGGCGTCAAGTCATCGGTAATGAAGTGGCTTCAGGCACAGAGATCATTCAACGTTTAGGTCAAGAGCATGTTACGACCGGGAAACCCATCGTTTATACTTCCGCAGACTCCGTTTTCCAGATAGCAGCCCACGAAGAGGTCATCCCTCTCGATGAGTTGTATAAAATTTGCGAAATAGCCAGAGAAATGCTTGACGGAGATTTAAAAGTTGGCCGAGTGATCGCCCGACCCTTTTTGGGCACGGCAGGTAACTTTAATCGGACAACCCATCGTCATGATTATGCGGTTGAACCACCCCATGAGATGCTCTTGGATGTAATTAAAGAAAAGGGACTTCAGGTCATGGCTGTGGGGAAGATCAAAGATATTTATGCTGGCCGCGGGGTAACCGAACACGTTCCTAGCATCAGCAATAGGGACGGAATAGATAAGACTCTGGTCTTTATGGGTCAGAGAAAATCTGGTTTAATCATGACGAATTTAGTAGATTTTGATATGCTTTATGGCCATCGTAATGATGTAGAGAAGTATGCTCAGGCTCTTCAGGAATTTGATGCCAGATTACCGGAGGTCCTCGCTGCTCTAGGCGAGGAGGATATCTTAATGATCACGGCGGACCATGGCTGTGATCCGACTACAGCAAGCACGGATCATTCTCGTGAATACGTCCCCTTGCTAGTGTATGGGAAGCAAATCAATCCGGGTACGAATCTGGGAGTCCGTTCTTCCTTTGCCGACTTGGGAGCAACTATCGCGGCATATTTGGGGACCGATGCTTTACGCAACGGCCAGAGCTTTTTGGATGATTTGCTTAAAAGATGATCGTATTTAGTTAAATGAACATGAGCGTATCAGTATGAAAATAGAGGAGCGATTATGATTATGAGTGAGCAAAAGTTTATGGACAGTTTGAGTGAAGCCCGACGTGGTATTATGGAGAGAGTAAATATTGAACCTCAGATGGGAATTATCCTTGGTTCAGGATTGGGTGGTTTTGTAGATTTAATCGAAAATCCAGTGGCTATCCCTTATCATGAGATTCCTCATTTCCCAATATCTACTGTAGAGGGTCATAAAGGACAGCTAGTATTCGGGAAGGTTTTAGGCAAACCTGTGGTAGCCATGCAAGGACGTTTCCACTTTTATGAAGGGTATTCCATGCAAGAGGTCACCTTTCCCGTCAGAGTTATGCAGGCCTTGGGAGTTACCGGATTGATCGTGACTAACGCCGCCGGTGGTATCAACCCCGGGTATCGACCCGGGGATCTGATCTTAATTAAGGATCATATTAATATGATGGGAGACAATCCCTTGCGCGGAGCGAATCTTAGTAATCTTGGTCCTCGTTTCCCAGATTTGAGCGAGGGCTATGATCTGGAATGGCGGCAAAGAGCTTTATCTATAGCTCGGGAAGTCGGCATCTTCCCCCAAGAGGGAGTATATGCGGCCATGAGCGGCCCAAGCTATGAAAGTCCGGCCGAAATTCGCTTCCTTCGCACGGCCGGTGCTGATCTGGTGGGCATGAGTACCGTTCCTGAAGTCATTGTGGCTAACCATGGAGGGATGAGGGTCTTAGGGATCTCCTGTGTCACCAATATGGCGGCGGGTATTCTTTCGCAGCGTCTCAGCCATGCTGAGGTTATGGAGACTGCCCAACGCATTGAGAAGCAGTTTGTACGATTTGTCCAAGCTTTAGTTAAGGGACTTGTCCCGTAAAATATTTTTTCCTGTAATCGTAACTCGCTTTGTAGAGATGATTGCATAAATATTAGGGGGCGAAACGATGAGAGTTGTTGATATAATCAATAAAAAGAAAATGGGGCAAGTCTTGTCCCAAGAAGAAATAGAGTTTTTTGTGCAAGGTTATGTCAAAGGTGAAATTCCGGATTATCAGATAGCCGCGCTTTATATGGCAATCTACTTCCAAGGCATGATGGATGAAGAGATAACCAACTTAACGATGGCTTATGTAAATTCAGGAGAGATAATAGATTTATCGGGGATTCAAGGTGTAAAAGTTGATAAGCATTCAACTGGAGGAGTGGGGGATAAGATAAGCCTTATCGTCATCCCCTTAGTTGCTTCCTTGGGCATTCCTGTGGCCAAAATGAGTGGCAGAGGGTTAGGACATACCGGCGGTACGATCGATAAATTAGAAGCTATTCCAGGATTTAAGACCACTCTAAATACAGAGGAATTTATCTCCAATGTGAACAAACATGGGATGGCTGTGGTTGGACAAACAGCAAACCTAACGCCCGCTGACAAACTAACTTATGCCTTAAGGGATGTTACAGGAACAGTGGATAGTATTCCTCTCATAGCAAGCTCGATTATGAGTAAAAAAATTGCCTCTGGGGCAGATGCCATAGTCTTAGATGTCAAAGTAGGCTCAGGGGCTTTCATGAAATCGATCGATGAAGCTAAAAAATTGGCTGGATGTATGGTGCAAATCGGTAAGTCTTTAAATAGAAGGACTATTGCTATTATCACCGATATGAATCAACCCCTTGGCCATGAAGTGGGCAACGCTAATGAGATAAGAGAGGTTATCGATGTTTTAAGCGGAAAGGGTGCTGAGGATGAAACCACTGTTGCCTTGACCATTGCTACATATATGGCTATTGCCAGTGGAAAGTATGCTGATTTCAACTCTACCTATGGCGAACTTCAACAGATTATTGCCTCCGGTAGAGCTATCGAAAAACTAAAAGAGCTCATCACCATTCAAGGGGGAAATCCTCAAACAGTTGAGGAACCGGCCATACTACCTCAGGCTAAGCATCATCTCGAAATTCGTGCGGACCAGGCGGGGTATATAAGTCATATTGATGCGGAACAAATTGGCATTGTTGCTATGCTCCTAGGTGCGGGACGGGAAAAGAAAGAAGACCCCATTGATTATGCAGCAGGGGTAACTCTCTTGAAAAAGGTCGGGGATTATGTGAAGCTAAATGAACCTCTTTGTCTCCTTCATACTAACCTTGATCAAGTGAAAACAAATGTCTTAAAGGCCTATAAGATTCAAGATAATAAGCCTGACCTGGTAGAATACATTCATGAAGTAATCAAGTGAATAATGAAGACAGAAACCGTTATTTTCATACTCTAAGGCGGTGTTATTTCCTTATCAAAACATCCTCTGCTATTACATAAGCTAGTATGGATTTGGAAACAAGAGAAATCTGTCGGTTTAATTGTTAATTATAATTGTTCATTAAATATGAAAGACCCTGACCATAACTTTGGTCAGGGTTTAATGATACTCGCACAAAGGGAATTCGATATAACTTTCATTAAAATGTCGAGTAACCTTTGGAAAGCTTAGATATTATGTACATATGAAAGGAGGATAGTATACGATGCTAAACGAGCTTAACCATGTGATTGACTATATTGAAGAGCATCTTGTTGATGATTTATCTCTTGAGGAGATTGCTAATTCTGTGAGGGTTTCTGACTATCACTTGAGGATGGTATTCCTATATCTAGCAGGAATGACCCTAAGCGAATATATCAAAAATCGCAGACTGGCAGAAGCAAATAAGGATTTATTACAGGGAGAAAAAGTGACGGATGTAGCTTTTAAGTATGGTTATCAGTCCATGGATGGTTTTAGCCGAGCTTTTAAAAAGTGGAGTGGCTTTTTGCCTTCAGAGGTGATAAGAAAAGGCATCAATAAATCTTTTCCCAAACTTTCATTCGTTATAACAGTCAAAGGAGGAGTCAGTATGGAATTTAGAATCGAAGAAAAGCCAGCCTTTAATTTAGCAGGTGTCTGCAAGCGAGTCCCTATGCAATTCGAAGGTGTTAATAACGAGATAGTAAAGCTGGCTATGAGCATTACAGAGGAGCAAAGAAAAGAAATGCATGCTCTGAAAAACATTGAACCCTATGAAGTTGTTAACGCTTCTTATGATGCTGATGCAAACTTCTTAAAAGAAGAGGGTGATCTAACCCATCTCATTGGGGTTTTAACTACTAAAGATGAAATAAGTGGGAACTTAGCAAGAGTACCGGTAGCAGCCTGTACTTGGGCAATATTCCCTAATGAAGGACCCTTTCCTTCTACGTTACAGAGCACCATGGCAAAAGTGTATTCAGAATGGCTTCCTTCTTCAAATTATGAGGTGATCAATGCCCCGTCTTTTTCCTTTACCAAGATGAACCCACAGAAAAAAGACTATGCCTATAGTGAAGTTTGGATTCCTGTTCGTAAGAAAGACTGAATAATAGGGCCTGTTTCCCATTATTAAAGTGACATAGGATGAGCTTTTTTCACGTAGTCTTTTAGTACCAGGATAAGGGGTGACTATTATGCGTGAAAAGAAAGTGTATTCCTTGGTGGGGGAGACTACAACTGGTCAGCGTTATGCTGTGGTGGGGAATGCCGATCGTTTTTTAAAACATAAGCATGCCTATAAGGCTTGGCAGATTCTGAGACAATTTGGTTGTGTAGTCCATCCTGTAGCCGAAGATTTGCAGCGGCTGGAAGGGTTTAAGGTTTACCCACAGTTGGCAGCTTTAAAAGACAAAGTGGATGTAGTGGTTCCTTGCTTGAAAGCGGAACTGATGCCAGATATTATCAATCAAGTGCGGGAATGTGGAGCCCAATTCGTCTGGTTTCAAGAGCGCAACTGGACTGAAGAGTTCCAGGAGCAGGCTGATAATGCGGGTATCCAGGTATTACGAGGGTGTGTTCTCAAACATAAAATACATCCAAAGCCTTTGGGGTATCTCCATCCCTGCTATTGGCATGGACTCAAATCGCCCAAAGCGCCTAAACGCCGTTAAAGATAATTTTATTCAGTTTTCATCGAAAGAACGTTACCCTATAGTGTTGGGAACGTTCTTTTTTCAATATTATTTGTTTTTCTGGGGATAATAGAACAAACATGTTTTAAAGGGGGTCAAAGGAATGCGTAAAGCATTAATCTGGATTTTTGCATTTGGTCTTTTTCTAGGAAACTTAATTGTTCCCACCCAGGCCTATGGTGCAGTGTTAGAAACGGACGCCGCTAGCGCCATTCTCATGGATGCTAAGTCTGGCCAAATTCTATTTGAGAAAGAAATCCATAAAGAGCTACCACCAGCTAGTGTAACAAAATTGATGACCCTACTCGTGGCTGCTGATGCGATTGAGTCGGGCCGAGTGAGTCTAACGGACAAAGTCACAGCCAGTGAAGGGGCCAGTGCACTAGGAGGATCTCAGATCTACTTGGAGCCGGGAGAAACCTTCACTCTGGAAGAGATGATGATTGCCATAGCCGTCGGATCAGCAAATGATGCCTGCTATGCAGTAGCTGAACATATCAATGGTACCCATGAAGCTTTTGTTGAAGAGATGAATAAAAAGGCTAAAGCATTGGGAGCAAATCATACTAACTTTGTGAATGCTTATGGCTTACCAGCCGAAGGCCATTACACAAGTGCCTATGACCTAGCTCTCATGGGACGCGAAGCCTTAAAGTATCCCTTGGTGCGTAAGCTGACCAGCATGAAAGAATATGATTTGCGGGACGGCAAGTTCAAGCTTTGGAATACCAATAAATTACTGTGGTGGTACGAAGGAGCGGATGGCTTTAAAACGGGTTGGACTACAGAAGCCAAATATTGTCTGGCTTCGACAGTCGAACGAGATGGATTACGTCTTATTGCTGTGGTCATGGGCGTTCCTCCGGTTCGGGGACACTTTACTGAATCGATGAAGCTTTACAATTATGGATTTGCTAATTTTACATATAAAGAATATGCACCTGCAGGTCAAAAGCAAGGGGTTATTATGGTTCGTAAGGGAATAGAGCAAGAGGTTGTGGCTGTGACTGAAAACGCCTTAGGGATTACGGTTCAAAAAGGAAATGATAAAAACATCTGGGCAGAGACGAAGCTCAACCCAGATCTGGAGGCACCTATTAAAGCAGGCCAAAAAGTAGGAGAAATATTGTTATATCGGGATCAGGAGTTATTGACTTCCGTGAACTTGGTAGCAGAAAAGGAAATTGCCAAGGCAGGTATTGGGAAACAAATAATGCGAACCCTGCAAGGGGTGTTTGGCTTCTGAAACGTTAGCTATCTGTCGAACCATCTGGTTCATGGAGAAATTGGCGAATATGATGCAGTGCCGCCCGTTCAATTCGTGAGATTTGTACTTGAGATAAGTTAAGGAGTGCGGCAATCTCACTTTGAGTTTTATCTTCATAGAAACGCATCATGAGAACTCGCTGTTCTCGTTCAGGAAGTTTAGCCAGTACTTCTTTGAGGGCAATCTTCTCGAACCAACTGGGTTCTAATTCTTTATCTATGGGAAGTTGGTCGAGAATATAGATCGGATCGGAGTCGTCTTGATAGAGCGTGTCATGTATGGAAGCAGGGCTTTGAACAGCTTCCAGGGCAGATACAATATCTTCACGATCGACTCCGATATTTTCTGAAATTTCACCGATGGTGGGTTCTCGACCGAGGCTAGCAGCTAAGATTTCCCGTGACTTATTGACCTTATAAACCAGCTCTTTATAAGAGCGGGGGACCTTCACAGGATGGTCATCCCTTAAGAAACGGCGTATCTCACCGATAATCATAGGCACAGCATAGGTCGAAAATTTTACGCCGTAAGTAAAGTCAAATTTGTCAATTGCCTTAATTAGACCGATGGTGCCAATTTGAAAGAGGTCTTCCAGCTCGTAACCCCGATGAGAGAAGCGCTGAACAAGGTTGAAAATGAGCTTGAGATTACAATTAATGAGTCGCTCTCTGGCTTCAGCATCACCTTCTTGGGCACGATGGAGTAAATCCATCATCTCCTCATCTGATAGGAGTGGGAAACGGGGAAGATTCATTTCCGTTAGTCTTTGAATCATTTTTCATCCCCCCCTAATGCGTGGAGGGCTGGATTTTATCAAGTCGCTTAATCATTGTGACGGTGGTTCCTTGATTGACGGCAGATTCCACTTGAAGATCATCCATAAAGGACTGCATGAAGACAAATCCTAAGCCCATACGTTCTGGATCAGTACTAAAGGCCGGCTGCATTGCCTGCTCCACATCAGCAATGCCGCAACCCTCATCCTTAACAATAATCTTTAAGCTTTCAGAATTATGTTCAATGATTAAATCGACTAGCCTGTCCGTGTCATTGGCATAGCCATGGATAATTGCGTTTGAAACCGCTTCGCTTACGGCGACCTTAAGTTCCTCGATATCATTGAGAGAGAGATCCAGTTGAGCGCCGACGGAAGCAATTAACATCCGAGCTATTCCTACGTTTTCGGCAAGACTTGAGAGCGTAAGTTTTAAAAGATTACTTTTCATACGGTTTTTCCCTTCCTTCCATCTTCCTGGCCCAGCATCTCTTCAAACTGAATAATTCGAGGGAGCCCAGATAATTCCATAATCTTATAGATGTGTGGCGGCACTCGGGTAATGATAATTTTACCCCCCATGGGGAGAAGTTTCTTATAGCGGCCGAGAATGACCCCAAGACCGGAACTGTCGATAAAACTAATCTCTTCTAGATTAAGAATTACCGTACGGACTCCTCGACGTTCAATCTCGCTATCGATGGCTTGGCGTAGACTTTCAGAGGTATTCATGTCGAGTTCACCCCTTAAATGTAAGAGCAAGGTCTGGCGCTCAATTTTTTTATCAATAAGCAATTGTGTTCCCCCCTAAAACGTCTTCTCAGAATCAATTCGACGGTATCCATAATTTTCCTTCTGATTTGCGAGGAAAATATTAATTTCATAACGATGGAAGGCTGATCATTGTAACAAGGCATAATTTTTTTTTTAAGATTCATACTAAGTGTTAGCAAATTCCTGATGGATAGTTACTCATGCGTCAGGTCTATAGGAGTGATTTAATTGCCTAAACAGAATCTAAGACCACCTAATCTAAAAGTAACTCCCCAAGAATACGAACAATTGTCTAAATCTATGACCCCCAAGCCTACGATCGGTAAGAATGTTATACGTGCATTTCTCGTGGGTGGGCTTATCTGCGTATTCGGCCAGATTATCATCAATTCTTTTGTTCAAGTGGGATTGCCCAAGGATCAAGCTTCAACAGCAACGACAGCCTTGCTTATATTTCTCGGAGCCCTATTGACCGGGTTAGGTGTATATGACGAAATCGGCAAGTTCGCAGGGGCCGGCTCCATCGTTCCGGTCACCGGATTTGCTAATTCTATTGTTTCCTCGGCATTGGAGTATAAACGCGAAGGATATGTAATGGGCGTCGGGGCCAAACTATTTACGATAGCTGGGCCGGTATTGGTCTACGGAATTGCGACATCGATAGGGATCGGTATAATCGTCTATTTCCTGCGTTAAGCCGAAACCTTCTCCTGAGATAAGATTGATTTTTTGATAATACTTGAAAGAGAACGAAGGGATGAAGAAATAATGAAGCTTAAACGTATGGGGAATCAAACGGTAGTTTTTTCTAATCCGTCGGTGATTCTCTCCTCATACTCTGTAGTAGGCCCCATGGAAGGTCAAGGACCGCTGAGTAAATCCTTCAACAGTGTTTGGAAGGATAACATTAGTGGGAACTCGTCCTGGGAGGTCGCGGAAAGCAAAATGCTTGAGGAAGCGCTGGAGGGTGCAATAAACCGGGCGAGTATGGCAAAGGATGAGATTGATTATCTTTTGGCCGGTGATTTATTGAATCAGATAATTTCAGCCAATTTTGCAGCACGAACGATGGGACTACCTTTTATCGGACTTTATGGTGCCTGCTCAACCATGGCCTTAAGTATGTCCGTCGGTACCATGTTGATCGATGGTGGATTTGCCCGACGAGTCCTAGTGGGTGTGTCTAGCCATCATGATACAGCTGAGCGACAATATCGAATGCCTACTGAGCAAGGGGGACAAAGAGCTATGAGTGCTCAGTGGACCGTGACGGGAGCAGGTAGCCTAGTATTAGGAGAGAGTGGTGAAGGACCCCGGATTACGGCTGCGACGATTGGGAGAATTGTAGATTTTGGGGAAAAGGATGCCAATAACATGGGGGCAGCCATGGCCCCAGCCGTTGCAGACACCATACTTAACCATTTGAACGATATGAACCGCACCCCTGATGATTATGATTTGATTATCTCTGGGGACTTAGGTAGTGTCGGACTCAATCTTTCCCAAGAGGTGTTGAAAAAGAATGGCTTAGCATTCAACAACTTCTCCGATTGTGGAGTCTTAATCTATGACAAAAAGCAGGATGTTCATGCCGGAGCCAGTGGCTGTGGATGCTCTGCTGTGGTTTTCGCAGGACATATCCTGGATAAAATAAAGTCTGGCGAATATAAGCGGGTACTTCTCGTGGGAAGTGGTGCTTTGCATAGTCAGACATCGTCCTTGCAAGGGGAATCGATCCCCGGCATTGGTCATGCTGTGGTCATTGAAGCATAAAGGGGGGATAGTGATGTTTGAACAGGTCATTCCGGCATTTATTGTCGGCGGTTTGATTTGCGTTGTCGGTCAATTGCTGATGGATTTAACAAAACCATCGTTTACACCTGCTCATGTCCTGGTCACCTTTGTTACCGGGGGAGCAATTTTGGGAGGGCTAGGTGTTTATGAACCTCTGGTGAAATTTGCAGGTGCAGGGGCGTCTGTTCCCTTATCAGGCTTTGGTTACACTCTAGCGAAAGGTGCTATGGAAGCTGTGGGAGAGAGAGGTCTTCTGGGAGCTTTTTCAGGAGGAGTAGAGGCCGCAGCGGTAGGAATTGCGGCGGCAGTCTTCTTTGGCTATTTAGTTTCCATAACCTTCAATCCTAAAGGATAGGGGAAGACGAGTTGGAATCTGAGAAAGGTAAGGACTAAGCGGGGGAATAATTGTGGGCTGGGGGTGATAGTTTGGACAATTCAAGTGAACGCAATGTGAAAGTCAGTAAGAATTATCAAAAGAACATCGACTATCTTAATCGGGAACTGGGGGTTCCCGATAATTTTGATATTGTCCTCAGAGAAATGTCCATTGCTGGTAAAAAAGTGGCCATTTACTCTGTCAATGGCATGGTTAATACGCAAGTTGTCACTATGATTTTGGATGCACTTGTCGATTTAGAGCGGGCGGATTTAGTAGTCAATGCGCTGCACACCCTTGTAAAAGGCCGCATTGTTGGCCTCCAAGTATCTGAAGTAGATACAATGGATAAGATTCTCTACTTTATTTTATCCGGCCCCATGGCTCTTTTCGTGGAGGGTCAGGAAAAAGCCATCATTGTCGATGCTCGCAGCTTTCCTGCGCGATCACCTGACGAGCCGGATATTGAACGAGTAACTCGAGGGGCGAGAGATGGTTTTACCGAAACGTTAATCTTTAATACAGCACTAATTCGTCGGCGACTCAGGGACCCTATGTTAAGAATGAAGCTCATGCAGGTCGGTGGACGCTCGAAAACTGACGTTTGTGTTGCTTACATTGAAGATATAACCAATGAACAGTTGGTTAATGAGATTACGGAAGAAATTCAAAAAATAAAGATCGATGGAATTCCCATGGCTGAAAAGAGCGTTGAGGAATTTATCTTAGGTAGTAAGATTTGGAATCCTTACCCTCGGGTAAGGTATACGGAAAGACCGGATGTAGCGGCTGTTCATCTTTTAGAAGGACATGTGGTAGTTTTAGTAGACACTTCACCCTCCGTAATGATTGCTCCAGCCACTTTTTGGTCGCACACTCAGCATGCTGAGGAGTACCGACAAGAGCCGATCGTGGGGGCCTATTTGCGGTGGGTCCGCTTTATGGGCATCTTCGCTGCTCTTTTTCTTCTTCCCTTATGGTTGGCTTGTGCTTTGAATTCCCATATTCTACCGGAATGGCTCCAGTTCGTCGGTGTCGAGAAAATCGGGAAGATTGGGCTTATTCCCCAGGTCTTTTTAGCGGAGTTTGGGGTGGACTTAGTGCGCATGGCAGCTATCCATACCCCGGGTCCCTTAACAGTTGCTTTAGGTTTGATTGCCACCTTCATGATTGGGGATGTGGCGATCAAGGTCGGGTTATTCTCGCAGGAAATTATCGTTTATATCGCGGTGGTCACCGTAGGTACTTTTGCAACTCCTAGCTATGAGCTTGCACAAGCCAACCGCTTAGCTCGCCTCTTTCTACTAGTGATGGTTGCCTTAAATAACTTTATTGGCTTTGTTATAGGTGCCCTGATACTGTTTTTCCTACTGTGGAGGACCAAATCCTTCGGTGTACCGTACCTTTGGCCACTCTTGCCATTAGACCTTAAGGCCTTAGGCACAGTTTTAGTCCGATCACCCCTACCAATCAAGAATAAGCGACCCAGCATTTTAAAACCAAAGGACGCTATTCGTCAACCGGAAGGTCATGATGAATAAGGAGGATTTAGATCAGTGAGATTAGGGTTTCCACGGGCGTTGATGTATTACGAGTATTATCCCTTCTGGGCAGGATTTTTTTATAAATTAGGTATTGAATTGGTCACATCCCCTTCGACCAATCGCGAAATTATGGAGATGGGTCTTAAAAAGGCCGCGGATGAAACTTGCCTGCCGGTAAAAATACTGGTTGGACATCTTATGGCTTTGCGTGATGTGGAGGGGATTTTCCTGCCTCGCTTGGTAAGTATGGAAGAGAATACTTATCTTTGTCCAAAGATTTTAGGGCTTCCTGAGAGTGTGCTCTATGCCATTCCCGAGCAGGAAATTTATACTTTGGATGTTAATTGGCGTGAAGGAAAGAGAGAAGTTTTGAAAAGCCTCTTGGCTTTCCGAACAAGAATAGGGCGCACAAAAAGTCAGATTAGAGAAGGATTTGCGGAAGCTCAGCGGTGGCAGAAAGCCTACCGGAGAATGCGCAATGCGGGTTGGTCCTTTGAGGAAAGTATGGAGTGTTTTGAGACCTTAGCCGAGCCCCTGAAGCTCAAAGATTTGGGATTTAGTCGAGAGCGTAGCCATAGACAGAAGACTGCGGATTTTGAAGATGGATGGCTTTTGGATCAGGGGGATATCACGGATTCCTTAGAAAAGAAGCCCAGAATTGCTTTAGTGGGACACAGTTATCTAACCTATGAATCCTACGCCAATATGAACCTGGTACAGCGGCTTCGCGAAAAGGCCCAAGTCCTAGTGGTCGAAAATGTGGAGGCTACCCCTATCGAGTTGCAACAAAGTCATTTGCAGAAGAAGATCTTTTGGAGTCATGCCAAGAAAATCTATGGGGCGGGGTCCTATTACGTAGAAGATCCGGAAATTGATGGGCTGATTTACCTATCTTGTTTCGGATGCGGGACCGATTCCATGACTAATGATTTACTTGCCCGCAGAGCTCGACAGAACCAAAAGCCCTATTTGGTTCTAACATTGGACGAGCACACTGGAGAGGCTGGCTTGGTTACTCGGATCGAAGCCTTTCTCGATATGCTTGAAAGGAGGGACGATTATGAAAGTAACCTTTCCTCATATGGGGAACACATGGATCGTCATTCAAGCTTTACTTGAAAATTTAAGCGTGGACTATGTTGTTCCGCCGTTGAATAGTAAAGAGACCCTAACCATCGGGACCCAACTTTCACCTGAATCTTTCTGTCTTCCGCTCAAGTTGAATCTAGGGAATTTTGTGCAGGCAGCAGCACTCGGAGCTGACACGGCCCTCATCACCGGAGGAGTTGGACCCTGTCGCTTTGGTTATTATGGAGAGATGGAACGGCAGATTCTGCAAGAAGCGGGTTATCCATTTGATGTCATAACCTTAGAACCTCCTGATGGTAGCTTGATCGGCCTCGCCGAACGAATACGCAAGCTTGCCGGTGAAAAGAATACTTGGAACCGAATCGTTAAAGCTATGCTTTTTGCCTACCGTAAAAGTTTAGTTCTGGACCAAATCGAAGATTTGTTCCATGGGTTCCGTCCTCGGATTCAATCCCCCACCCAGGTGGACCGGCTATATGAAGAAACCAAACGACGTTTAGTTCAGGCAATGACTGATCAAGGGTTAAAGGATGTTTTAAATTGGCTTAAGGATGTAATGCAGCAAAGCTTAGCTGACTACGTAGACTGCATGGAGGAAAATCCCTTAAGGATTGCTGTGGTAGGAGAAATCTATACCATTTTAGAGCCGTTTATATCTATGGATGTAGAAAAGGAGTTGGGCAATCTAGGCGCAGTCGTTGATCGATCGATTTATCTGTCGGGATGGGTTGGCGAGCATGTGTTTCGCGGCCTCGTTCAAGGGTATCGACCTTTAAGACCATACTACACCTTAGCAAAGCCTTATCTGAATCATTTTGTGGGAGGACATGCTCGAGAAACCATAGGAGCAACGGTGAAATATGCCCAAGAGGGTTATGAGGGAATCGTTCAGCTCTTGCCGCTGGGCTGTATGCCGGAAATTGTTGCTTCGGCGATTTTGCCGAAGATTCAAGAGGATTATGGAATACCGATTATGACCTTAACTGTGGATGAACATACAGGAAGAGCGGGAATTCAAACTCGACTGGAAGCCTTCGTGGATTTATTAGAACGATCACGCCATAATTTAACAGCGATCAATGAGGGAGTGTTGGAACTTGCCGGTAGATAAGTATTTTCTTGGTGTCGATGTTGGTTCGGTGAGTACAAATATCGTACTTATTAATCCGGATGGCACGATCGCCGAAGCTATGTATTTACGAACTCAAGGAAGGCCCATGCAGACTATCCAAGAGGGGATGAAGGATCTGCGAGCACATATGGGTTCTTCTGCGGAGATCATCGGTGTCGGAACCACGGGGAGCGCCCGTCAATTGGCAGCCACGCTGCTGGGAGCCGATGTAGTCAAAAACGAGATTACTGCCCATGCCGTAGCCGCATCGCGAATCCAGCCTAAAGTCCAAACCATCTTAGAAATTGGGGGACAAGATTCCAAGATTATTCTCCTGCGCAACGGTGTCGTCGTGGATTTTGCTATGAATACAGTTTGTGCGGCTGGTACAGGGTCGTTCTTAGATCAACAAGCCTCTCGTTTGGGAATTCCTATCCAAGAATTCGGAGCCTTGGCGCTGCAGGCCCAACATCCTGTACGAATTGCCGGGCGTTGCTCTGTTTTTGCCGAGTCCGATATGATTCATAAGCAGCAATTAGGCCACCCTCTTCCCGATATCTTGGCCGGGCTATGTCAGGCCATGGTGCGCAATTATCTAAATAATGTAGGTAAAAATAAGGAAATTCTTGGTCCCATCTTCTTTCAAGGTGGGGTAGCCGCAAATCCAGGAATCCGCAAAGCCTTTGAAGAAGAATTAGGGCAAAAAATCACTGTGCCTGAGCACTTTTCAGTGATGGGAGCCTTAGGAGCCGCTTATCTTGCTCAGGAGCGTTTTTTAAACAAAAAGGGCCTTACTACTAATTTTCGTGGTTTGAAAATGGCAGAATACCGCTTCAAGGCTCGTAGCTTTGATTGCCAAGGCTGCAGCAATCATTGTGAAGTCGTGGAAATTAGGCAAGAAGAAAAAATACTAACTCGTTGGGGTGACCGCTGTGGTAAGTGGTCCTGTGGAGATTGGTCTTCACTGAGCGAGAGCATACCAGTGGACTCCCTAGCGACGGGGGCGCACAAATAACATATCAAGTGCGACAAGAATTAAAATAGCAATCAGAATAGTCTCCAGCCCTTGAGAAGGAATCATAAGTTCAGGTTCCCGCCAGAGATAGGTTAAGCTTTGGGGGGGATTGTATTTTTCAAAAGAATATGGGTAATAGTGATAAGGTTGGGAGGGAAGGAAAAACTGAGAATTTGTGTTAGGTGAAGTCATCTGTTGAGGAGAGAAATAAGGGAGTTGTGTTCTTGCCGGATAGCCGGAATTTCCATAAGGATAGCAAGGATAGCTTGTCTGTGCTTGTGAGGGAAGATGGGTATACCTAGAATAGTCAAGGTTTTGTTGAGAAGGATATGAATAAGGCTCATAAGAATTTCGATGATTGAACAGACAAGAATTCATAGCTACCTCCTTATTAATCCTATGGATATATGGTATTATATTCCACTTGATAAAATCTGCTACCGAAAAGATGTGACTCAGGTATTAAGGATACTGCGTAGCGAAGGGACTTCCCAAATTTCGATAAGAGGATTCGATAATTGGTGAATAATGACCAAGAATTTGATTGATGCTAGGGGAGAAAACTTTTATGGAGATGGAGTGAGCTAAGTTGAGAGATAATAAAAAATGGAAGCGAATAATTCACTCCTTTCAGGTTTATGGATTCAATGCCATCATTGGTTTTGGCCTAGGCATAGTCATTGTTTTTGTTATCTTAGCTTTTTCACGTAACCAGATTAATGTTGGACAGGAAGCTCAGGGTAGCAACACCCAAACCTTATCATCCCAAGAAAGGAGCTCAAGTCAGCTTTCCGAGCAAATTCAACGTAGTGAGGGCACAGAACCTCAGGATGCCAGCGAACAATTACTCTCCCAGAATAGCTTGCCCATCGATACTTCGAGTGATATTGACCTAAAGGATCGTTTTACCGTATTGTTGGTCGGTATGGATAATCGTCCTGGTGAGATTATCAGTAACACGGACACATTGATTGTAGCGAGTTTAGATCAGAAGGCCAAAAAGATGGTTCTACTTTCAATCCCCCGTGACACACAGGTCATGTTGAATAAGAAAAAGGAAAAAATCAATGCACTTGCACGATTAGGAAAAGGTCCTATCTCAACACAACAGTATATTCAAGAGTTAATCGGAACACCCATCGATGGCTATGTTCTCACAGATTTTCAAGGGTTTAAAAACATCGTGGATAGCCTGGGTGGGATTACTATCAATGTGGAAAAGGATATGTACCATGACACGGGAGATGATAAGGATCGCTATATAGATTTGAAAAAAGGGAGCCAACGTCTCAATGGAGCCCAGGCTTTACAATATGCTCGTTACCGCAATGATAAACTTGCGGATATTTCACGAGCTTCTCGTCAACAAGAAGTAATCAAAGCTATAGTCGCAGAGGCCACCATGCCACGTAATTTGCCGAAATTGCCCATTATCATACCTAAAGTCTATCAAGCTATTGAAACGAATCTGAATCTTGGGCAGGTCTGGTCTTTAGTGGTAGCTTTTAAAAATAAAGACACTTATGCAGTAATCAATCAAACACTCCCTGGTCAATTCTCAGACGAAGAAGGTATAAGCTATTGGAGAATTAATCCGAAGGAATCCATAGGGATCTTAAATGAACTTTTTCAGGGCCGGACTACCCCCATATTTGACAATATCCGTAAAGTTCAAGCTCCCGCGCAAAAGCCGGTTGTGGATACGAAGAAAGCGGATTCAGAAGCTGTACCGATCCTTGTCGAGGTACTGAAGCCTGGCAATGATTCCCCGAGTGCCGAGGGCAACGTTACGAGTGAGTCTGAAATAACCTTCGAAGTTCTAGAGTAGGAATATGTATCTTGTCATTTCTGGTAAACAAAGGTATAATATTTGAGGCTATCGCTGATATATGCAGGATACAAAGATGGAGGTTATTACATGGACAAGTTGTTCGAGGTGTTAAAAGGGTATTTACATATGGAGACAGAGATTCCGTTTGATGAGTTTTCCCAATATTATAAGGACTTGATTGAGTGTCTGAACACGACCTTTGAAGAAATGGATCAGGATACTCGTCTCAAGGCTCGTTATGCTTGCTCTATCGTTCAAGCTAACGCAGAGTCTCGAGAAAAACGAGAAAAGAAAAATAGCAAAGCCTATAAAAAGATAAGTACTAAAACAGCATTTTGGATGAATGCTATCAATTACCGATTGATTAAAGAGGGTATGACCCAAGCTGAGATTGACGAAGCCATTGAAGGTATTAATGATAGTATTTAACTACCATAATGAATTGGCCAAGCACTTCGCTCGCGAGGTGCTTTTTCCTATTTCCATAAGCTGTTTCCTTGCTGGAGCTACTATATAAATGATATAATTATGTTTAATATTTATATCTGCATTGTTTTTTAGAAACGAAATATAAGGAAGTACACAATGAAAGTGATTCTTAGCCATCGCCAGATGGATTTTGATGCCTTGGCTTCCATGGTGGCCGCCCAAAAGATTTTTCCGGACAGTGTCATGGTTGTGGACGGAAAATCCAATCCTTATGTTCAAGACTTTATTGCTTTAGCCAAAGACAGTCTGCTATTTTGGCGTGCGAAAGATGTAGACTGGAGTAAGGTGCAACAGATTGTGCTTGTGGATACTCATGACTTGCAACGAGCTGCGGGGCTGAAGGGAGAGGGGATGCTGGATCATATCCCCCTTATAATCTATGATCACCATCCCTACCAGGGGCTCCTTGTGGAAGGGATGTATATCGAAAGTATTGGCGCCTGTACAACCTTGATCGTTGAGGAAATTAATAATCTAAATCTCCGACTCAGCGCTTTTGAAGCGACTCTTTTTGCTTTAGGAATCTATGAGGACACGGGAAGTTTGCTTTTTGAGAGCACGACTGTGCGTGATATCAAAGCAGTTGCCTATCTCCTCGAGCAAGGTGCAAATTTGGGTGTTGTAGCAGAATATCTTCGCAAGCCTTTAATTGAAGAGCAAAAAGAACTCCTGCATCAATTGTTGGATCATGGAGAAACCTTAGATTTTCATGGACAGCCTGCTTATATTTCTTGGGCAAAAAGCGAGGAATATGTGGGAGGACTCGCCCTTCTGGCTCATCGTGTTGGGGAAATGGAAGGGTCAGAGACCTTGTTTTTAGTGGTCTATATGGAAAACCGTGTCTATCTGGTAGGACGTTCCCGTGGCCGAGGTATAGAGGTTAATCGCATCACCCAGGCCTTTGGTGGAGCTGGACACCCGCGTGCAGCTTCGGCAACCATAAAAAATTCTTCTGTGGCAGAAATTCTAGAGCGCCTTAAGCATGAACTGGAGCATTTAACCCCTCGAATTGATCGGGTGAAGGACATTATGAGCTATCCGGTAAAAACAGTTTCCCCTGAAATGAGGCTTAGCGAAGTAGAGCAAATTCTCCTCAGATATGGGCATACAGGAGTGCCAGTAGCACAAGATGATAAGTTAGTCGGGATTATTTCTCGTCGCGATGTGGATAAAGCCCTTAAACACGGTCTGGAACATGCACCGGTCAAAGGTTTTATGACAAAAGAAGTCATTGTGGTGGATGCCAACGACAGCTGGGAAGATGTGCAAAAAACCATGGTCTTGCATGATATCGGCAGAGTGCCGGTTCTGGAAGACGGAAAACTTGCGGGAATCGTTTCACGCTCGGATATTCTGCGCATCGTACATGGGTGTGCGGTTCCTACAGAAATGTCATTGACTCGGAATCGTAGCTTAGCTATGACTGAAGACATTTTGCAATTATTCTCGGAGTTACCGGGACGAATCCTCAATCTCTTGCGGGCAGCCCAACGGGTTGGCGATGAGTTAGGATATTCGGTATTTGTTGTCGGAGGCTTTGTCCGAGATCTGCTTCTCAAGGTACCCACACAAGACCTAGATTTAGTCATTGAAGGGGATGGACATGCCTTCGCCCGAGCTCTTGCCCAGCAGTTTCCAGAGGGTCAATTGATTCTTCATGAACAATTTGGAACAGCACGTTTGGAATTTCCGGATGGAGCTCATCTAGATGTAGCCCGCTCACGCCGTGAGGATTATGCTTCACCAGGTGCACTACCGCAAGTTGAAGAATCCCGCCTGAGAGATGATATGTTTCGTCGCGACTTTACAATCAATGCCATGGCTATTGCCATTAATTCTACGCGTTATGGTGAATTGGTAGATTATTATGGAGGACTAAGAGATCTTAAACAGGGTGAGATTCGTTTTCTGCATCACCTCAGCTTTATTGAGGATCCCACCCGTATCCTCCGCGCTCTCCGTTTTGCCGGACGCTATGGCTTCCGACTTGCTAAAGAAACCCGGGATGGGGTTTATACAGCTTTGAGTACGGGGGTTCTAAGAAAAATAAGTAGCGAACGATTTACAGAAGAATTGATGCATATGCTCCGGGAATTGAGATTTGGGGTGATGGGGCAGTCCCTGCTTCAGATGGGAGTACTTAAGGATTGGTTTGAGTCTGAGCTTCCATGGGATTTTACCCATCCTGTGCTAAATAAGGAAGTTTCCCCGACGAAGAAATGGTTGATCTGCCTTCGCGAGATGGACTTATCCCAGTTCGAGAGTGTTCAACAAAAGCTTCGTTTGTCCAAGGAATTCAAAGGGCTTACGCAAAAGTTTTTTGAGGTCATGACAGGACTTTCGGCCCTAAAGGGTGGAACTGACTCACCGGAAGGTGCTACTTATGCAAACGATAAGATTGCTTTGATAGATTTGGATCATTACTTAGCAGGTCTGCCGAAGGACATTTTAGAAGTATTGATGCTTGATGAGCGGTTTCGTGATTTGCTTCAAAGATATTATGAAGCTGTAGAGTTAATAAAACAGAAGGTGGATGGAGGGATGTTGCTCCGTTGGGGGGTTAAAGAAGGACCAGAGGTTGGACGTATCCTCAGACTCATCCGCTCTGCTTGGTTAGAGGGCGAAATTAACAGCGAGGAAGATGAAAGAAATTTTGTCGCTGGGATTCATAAGCATAACCCTTCCAAATAGACCTAAGGGGGAACAACAGTGTTCAATTTCACGACGATTATTGCCAACATACCCGCCTTACTTATTGGATTCGCCTTTCACGAATACGCCCATGCCTGGGTTGCTGATCGTTTGGGGGATCCGACTCCAAGGAGTCAAGGGCGACTTACCATGAATCCTTTTGTTCATTTAGACATCTTTGGAACCCTGATGGCGGTTCTCTATTCTTTTGGCTGGGCTAAACCGGTACAGACACAACCTCATTATTTTAAAGGAAATAGAGAACGAGGGAGAATACTTGTATCGATGGCCGGCCCCTTGGCCAATCTTGTGGTTGCCTTTGTAGCGATGTTCCTTTGGATTATTACCTTGTCATTCCTAGAAGATTCATCTTGGTCAAACGTTATCTCTCAACTATTCATGTCTGTGGTTGTTATGAATTTAGGCCTGGGCGTGTTTAATTTGCTGCCCATCCCGCCTTTAGATGGTTTTTCAATCTTAAGAGGGATTGTTCCAGGGAAGTATAGTCAAGTGCTGAACACCTTGGAGACTTATGGAATGTTTATTTTGGTTATAATACTTTTTACAAACTTCTTAGGCGCGGTTCTTCATCCAGTGGTATCTGGACTTTATGCTTTTTATCGTGACACGGCTTTGTTTTTGCTCTCGCCCTTTGTTGGGTAACGAAAATATTTTATCCTTGAAAGGAGTTTTATAAGTGAAGGGAAGAATTTTTAGCGGCATGCGACCTACGGGGAGCTTGCATATTGGCCATCTTAGTGTGATTCAGAATTGGGTCAAGCTACAATCCGAATATGAGAGTTACTTTGGTATTGTGGATCAACATGCGTTGACTACCGGCTATGAGGATCGTTTGGATTTTCGCGCATTGAATCGAGAAATAGCATTAGATTGGCTTAGCGTGGGAATCGATCCGGATAAGGCAGCGATTTTCATTCAATCGCATGTCCAGGAACATGCGGAGCTTCATCTACTTTTGTCGATGATTACCCCTCTTTCCTGGTTAGAACGCGTACCGACCTATAAAGATCAAATGCAACAGCTAGGGAAAGATGGAGGGAAGGATCTGTCTACCTATGGATTCTTGGGCTATCCTCTTTTGATGGCAGCGGATATCTTGGTGTATAAAGCAGACACTGTACCGGTAGGGGAAGATCAGATTCCCCATGTTGAACTCTGCCGCGAAATCGCACGGCGGTTTAATCATATCTATGGTACGGTATTTCCGGAGCCCAAAGCACTCATCGGCAAAGTCCCCCTTTTACCAGGCGTTGATGGGCGGAAAATGAGTAAGAGCTATAATAATGCTATTTCTTTAACAGCGTCAACAGACGAAATAAAAACTAAAGTTCAACAGATGGTGACCGATCCGGCTCGTTTGCGTAAGGATGACCCGGGGCACCCTGAAGTCTGTGTGGTCTATAGATTTCATCAGATCTATACACCCGAAGTGGCAGAAGTGGAAGGAAACTGTCGTGGCGGGAAAATTGGTTGTGTGGCCTGTAAACGTCAGTTGGCCGAAAACTTAGACAAGCTGTTGAGCCCATTCCGCGAACGGCGTGCTTTTTGGGAGGAACCCGGTAAGGTTGAAAAAGTCTTAGATCAGGGTGCTGAACAAGCTCGTCACAAAACCCGAGAAACCATGAAAGAAGTTCGTCAAATGATGGGGCTAAGATGAGCGGTGGAGCCTCTATAAACCATAGCACGAACACCGTTCCTTATGTGGAGCTACCGGCATTTCAAGGTCCGATGGATCTATTGCTCCACCTCATTCAACAAGAAAAAGTAGATATCTATGATATTCCTATTGCCAAGATCACCGATCAATTCATTCAAGCAGTTCGGCAAATGGAAGATCTCGATATGGAGGTAACAAGCGAGTTTTTAGTCTTAGCTGCCCAGTTACTGCAAATTAAGTCTCGGTATTTGTTGCCCAAGCCGGTGAGGGATATCCCGGAAGAGGAAGAAGGGGACCCCAGACAAGAGTTAGTGGAAAGGCTCTTAGCTTACCGGGCTTATAAGCAGGCTGCTGAGACCTTAGGAGATATCCAGATTTCTTCAGGTCTCAGGTATTTTCGCGAGGTCGATGTCGAGGAGATCCGTAGCCAATTCCCTGTGGTTGACCCCCTTGATGGGGTACAATTTGACGCTTTATGGCAGGCTTTTCAGCGAATCATTGAACGGGCGGAGCAAGGTGAAGAGATTAGGACCGTTGAACCGGACGAGATTCCCATTGAGATGATGGTCGATGATGTACTGCGCCGAGTCATCCTTCAACCACGGGGTGTTCGTTTTAGTCAGTTGATTCGAGGCACAAAGCGTATGGAGATTATTGTCTCCTTTTTGGCCTTGCTCGAGCTATTAAAATCCGGGAAAATTCATTGTGAACAAAGCTCGCAGAATGAGGAGATCTTTTTGTTTCCAACCGAAAAGGCGTGGGAGTTTACTGAAGGGGAGTAGGATGATGTTGTTTCGAGAAAGAGAAATTGCGGGAGTCGAAGCGCTATTGTTTGTTGCCGATCATCCCTTGACCAAGGAGCGTTTAGCAGAAATCCTTCAGTTGAGCATTAAGGAAATAGCAGAAATACTTTATGAGCTTAAGCAACGCTATGCATCCCCCTCCAATGGGGTTAATCTTGTTGAAGTGAACGGGGGGTATAAGCTTGGGACCAAACCGGAGATGTCAGCTTTTATCGAGAGCTTATATCATCAGCCCGCCCAAGGTTTATCGGGTGCCGCGTTGGAAGTGCTAGCCATCATCGCCTATAAACAACCGGTCACAAAAGGTGAAGTAGACTTTATTCGTGGGGTGCAATCTGATCGAGCCCTGGCAACATTAGTGGAAAAGGGCTTGGTTAAGGACGTGGGTCGAAAAGAAGGTCCGGGACGCCCCATTCTTTATGGATCCACGGAACAATTTCTCATTCATTTTGGTCTTAAATCAATTGAGGAATTGCCGCAGTTGAATTTCGAGAGTATGAGGGAAGTTGCTCTAGCTGAGGGGTTGGTGGATGATTGCATAGAAGATTCTATAGAAGAGACATCAGAGGATTTTATTGAAGAGCCCACAGAGGGATTCTGCGAAGAGAAGACTTTAGAACAGACAGAGGATTGATTTTACGAGAGAGATAATAGATTTGAGGGGCGGTCACTTATGTGCTATTCTGTTGTGACTGCCCTTTTTTGCTTGGGCAAAAATAATCACCGAAGATATTTTGTAGAGCCTAAAAAATCTAATTTGCCTTCAAAATCGGAGTATAAATATACCTTTTCGGGGCATCCTAAGTTGTTAGGAAAATTCTCGGAGGGATTAGCGTGCAGATTTTAGCACTCTTGGTTGCAGCCTTACTCTGGTTAGGTGTGGTCCTATGGATGCAAGCAAAGTTAGACTTTCGATATCGTCGTTATGAAGAAAATGACAATATTGAAATTGAACTTTCTGCTTATCGAGGATTGTGGAAATTTAACATGAGTATCCCGACAGTCCAATTGGCATGGGAGGATGGACCAACCATTGAAACTACGCAGGAAACAAAAGCTCCCACAGGGGAGAAACGAGTAGGCTTTCAAGCATTGAAAGTTCGGTATCTGCGGATAGGCTTTCTCTACGAGCTATTTCCCAATATCCCTTCCTTACTCATAGAATTTAAGCGGGTGAAGAAGAAGTTTTATCGTGGTATTCATTGTACTTCTTTTGATTGGAAGATAGAGTATGGTCATGAAAACCCTGCGACAACAGCCCTAGTAGCGGGCAGCTTCTGGGGGATGTTAGGATATTCATTGGCAAGAATGTACAACCAAATTACGGTAGACACTCAAGAACCCCGAATTATGGTAACGCCCCAATTTAAAAAACCGGGCTTTCAGTGTGATCTTCAATGTAGCTTTCGTTTGCGCATTGCCCATATTATGCTGGTAGGCTGGGACTTGCTGAGGGTTGTTCTCAGAAGAATTTTAAGGTGAAATATATGCATATTAATGCCTGAAAATGTCCATATTGTAAATATAATTGAATTAATTTTAAGGGGTGGATAAACATGGGGAATCATCCCATTGAAGCATTGATGAAGAGTGCAATGGAAAGCATTCAGGCCATGGTAGATGTCAATACGATTATCGGTGATCCTGTTGAATCTCCTGATGGTTCGGTGATTATTCCGGTATCCAGGGTATGTTGTGGATTTGCGGCAGGGGGTAGTGAATTTGTTCCTCCGGAAGGGGATAAGGATGAAGGGGATAAGAAAGATAAACCGACGGCATTTCCCTTCGGTGGCGGTAGCGGTGCCGGGGTATCCGTTCAACCGGTTGGTTTCCTAGTTGTCGGCCATGGCCAAATACGACTACTGCCCATCGATCACAATGTAGTTATTGACCGCTTGTTCGATGAAATTCCTAATTTGATGGATAAAATATCAGGCATGATGAAGAAAGAGAAGCCACAAGATCATTTAGACAAGGATGATATCATTATTGTTGATCATTGAGACAAGCTTCCAAGACGAGTAGAGCATGTCAAATTTTGCACCAGTGCCAAATTTGGCATGCCTTTGTGAAAACACAGTATCCAAGATAACGCCTGAAATCGAGAGATTTCAGGCGTTATTTACGAATTATAGAGATAAATGTGTCAAGGTCTAAACCCCCAGCCTCTGTCATAAAATTAGACAAGGGGGGGAGGACATGGTTAATGCCATCTGGTTGTTCATGCTTGCTACAGGCATAATCGTGGCCGCCCTCAATGGGCGGATTGATGTTGTTACGGAGTCGGCCATGGCAGCTGCAGAATTAGGTGTCGAGACGGCTTTCGGACTCATCGGTGTCATGAGTTTATGGCTGGGACTTATGAAGCTTGCAGAAGATGCGGGCTTTATAAAAGCCCTGGCCCGTTTTTTTGGGCCGGCGATTCGTAGGCTATTCCCGACACTTCGCGAGGACAGTCCGGCACTTGGCGCAATAATCATGAATTTAAGTGCTAATATTTTGGGATTAGGTAATGCAGCTACGCCGTTTGGTCTCAAAGCTATGCAGGAGTTGCAGAAGGAAAACCCTCATCCGGATACAGCCAGCCCAGCCATGATAACATTTCTCGCTTTAAACACCTCTTGTATCACGTTGGTCCCGGCGACAATCATAGCGATACGCATGAAAGCTCAATCCGTCAATCCCACAGAGATTATCGGTCCTACTATTGTTGCTACAGGATGTGCCATGACTTTGGCAATCATAGCCGATTATCTGATACGACGGAGGTCAAAATCATGAGTTTCATTGCCGAGATCTCCCGTTGGGCAATTCCATGCTTGTTGCTGATCATTCCTCTAGCGGCTTATTTTCGCAAGGTTCCGGTCTATGAGTCCTTTGTCACAGGGGCAGAAGAAGGCTTTAGAACGGCAATTCGCATTTTGCCCTTTCTCGTGGGCATGCTAGTATCCATCCGTATTTTCGTTGATTCAGGGGCATTAGAGATTCTAGCTCGGCTGCTGCAGCCTGTCTTTATATTTTTTGGCTTAGATACAGAGCTGACCGCAATCATACCCTTAGCAGTAATGCGACCTTTGAGTGGTTCAGGTGCTTTAGGAGTTGCGACCCAGCTAATCAATCAATATGGTCCGGACTCCTTCATTGGCCGCCTGGCTTCCACACTACAAGGCAGCACTGATACTACATTTTTCGTTTTAACTGTCTACTTTGGTTCGGTAGGTATTAAGAAATATCGCTACGCCCTTAAGTTGGGCCTTCTGGCTGACCTGACTGGATTGGTTGCTTCCCTTTGGATTGTCCATAAGATGTTTTATTAAGTGATTCCTTGAGCATACTAAGGAGGATAAGGAGGCCTTGGTATGCTTTTTGTCGTCTTACCCGCTTACAATGAAGAAGCAGCGCTTAGAATATTGCTTGATGATATACGTGAGGCTTGCCGGAACATCCCCACCCAGATTATTGTGGTCAATGATGCTAGCACCGACCAGACGCTGCAGCTTGCTCAAGACTATGCCCGCAGCTACCCCCAGGTTCGTGTGGTATCTCATCAAGAAAACAAGGGGTTGGGTGGTAGTTTAATGACGGGATTTAAACAGGTCTTCACCTTGCGGAGAAGTTTAGCCAAGGAAGGCCTGGTGTGGGAAAAAGGTTACTACCACGATATCATCCTGACGATGGATGCCGATAACACCCATCCTGCGGATCGCATTCCCCTCATGGTGGAACAAATCAACCTCGGAGCTGATTTGGTGGTAGCTTCTCGTTACGCGCCTGGTGGCAATCAATATGGTCTTCATCCCCTGCGAAAGCTGCTCTCTTGGGGCGCAGGACAAGTGATGGGACGCTTTTTCCCTGTTGAGGGCCTTAAGGATTATTCCTGTGGCTACCGAGCTTATCGGGCCTCTGTCTTAGAAAACACCTATTTGATTTATGGTGAGGAACTTATTGAAAGTCGTAGCTTTGCCGGCATGGTGGAGCTTTTAGTAAAAGTGGTGAACTATTGTCGTGATATCAGGGAGATTCCGTTTGATCTGCATTATGAAAAGAAACAAGGGAGGAGCAAGATGAAAATCTTGGCAACGATTGGGGGATACTTCTCGTTAATCATCCGTCTGAAGAAGGAAACATGGGGTTGGGTGGAATGGGTCAGAGAGTAAAGGGACTTTTGGTTCTCATTCTAGTTGTGGGGGTCTTGCTACGTCTTCAAGGAATTGAGAATCCGTATTTGGATGATCAGGGTTGGCGCCAGGCCGACACGGCGAGCATGGCAACGAATATGCTGGGACATCTGGGAGATTTTCCTGATGTCCTTTTTCCTACGCTTAACTATAATGGGGTCGGCCCGCAGCCCGTGGAATTAGAATTTCCTTTCTTGCCCTACCTTCTGGCATGGACCTGGACAATCTTTGGTTGGAATGACCTTTGGGGGAGACTATGGGCAATCTGCTTTTCTATACTTACTATGATTGGGGTCTACCAATTTGGCAAGCAGACCTTCTCATTTCGCGCAGGGCTATGGGCAGCTGTCTTCTATGCCATTATGCCTTTAACCACCTATTATGGCAGGACAGTGATGCCAGAGCCTGTGGCTCAGGCGTTCAGCATCTGGGCTTTAATCGCTGTGATGCATTGGCGAAAGAAACCTTCCTTTATTTGTTTGCTTGGAGCTTCCCTACTCATGTCGGGAGCGATTTTGGCTAAGCTGCCCCAACTGATGATTTTACCCGTGGCTTTACTGCTTGGCTTTTACCCTTTGCGGGAGATAAAAAAAATGTTAACATATAGTGCCTTATCATTAATTCTTCCTGTGCTATACTATAGTTGGGTTCACATGGGGGCAGGGGAGAGCAGTCAATTTGTATCGGGAATTATGTCCTTTCAGGTCATGGGTGACCAGAATAATTATGGGCAAAATCTGTTTATGAATCTAAAGAGAGGATTAGGTTTCCCGACTCTTTTGTCCCTGATGGGGTTGGTCATCATGATTCGTAAGGAAAGCTTAAAGAATAACGTGCATCTTGCCATGATTTTATGGGCAGTAGTTTGCAGTGTTTATCTGGGCGTGATTTGCCTGAGGATTCCCTTGGATTATTATCTTATTCCGATAGCCTTGCCGATTGCTTTGCTGGCGGGCGTTGCCCTCGATGGAGGAGAACAGGCTCCAACCATTGGAGTTGGAGTGCTAATTGTTTGTTTGCTTTTGACCAGCCAGTATACTAACTACAGGCCAAAATATCTATGGAATGAACAAGTTCTCACTCAAGCTGAATGGATTCGTGAGCATACCAAAAAGGAGAGCGTGTTGATTTTAAGCGATTCTCCGCCGATGACCCTGTATTATGCCCAACGTTATGGTTATCGACTAATCAGTCCTGACGATGAGCAGGCTTGGTTGGATTTACATACTCTACCTGGGGATTACGTTGTCGCCCTCCCCCATTCCAGAGGGGAGGAGTTCTGGAAACGGATCGAAGAGAGCTTTCCAAAGGTGGGTCCTGGTGTCTATAAAAGATTAGGTAAGAATTAAAAGGTTAGAGTTGTGATTTTAGGAGCGGTTGGATTGAAAGATAAGAAGAAAGAACCGGGTGAACGATTGCAAAAGGTTTTAGCACAGGCAGGGCTTGCTTCGCGACGGCATGCGGAGGAGATCATCCAGCAGGGGCGGGTTCAAGTGAATGGTGAGGTCATTCGGACCTTGGGCACCAAGGTAAGTCCCGACGATCAGATAGTAGTGGATGGTAACCTGCTTAAAATGCCCCCAAAGAAATATGACTACTATCTATTACACAAACCCACCGGTTATATCACCAGCGTCACAGATCCCCAAGGGAGAAAAACGGTCATGGACCTGATGCAGGGAATTCCTCGGCGGGTATACCCTGTAGGACGCTTGGATTACGACACGTCGGGATTGCTTGTTCTAACCAACGATGGAGAACTGGCTCACCGCTTAATGCACCCCTCTTATGGGGTGGAGAAGACCTATCGGGTTGAGGTGCGTGAGCGGATTCCTAAGCAAGCGAGGCAACGACTAGAAACAGGAGTTGACTTAGAAGACGGGAAAACTGCTCCAGCCAGGGTGCGAGAAGTTGTTCAGATGGGACAAGATCTTCGCCCTTGCTATGAGATTACCATCCATGAAGGTCGGAATCGCCAAGTCAGACGGATGTTCAAAGCGATCGGGTATCCTTTGATTTCTTTAAAACGGATTCGCTTTGGTCCTCTTGGGCTTGAGGAGCAGATGGCACCGGGGAATTTTCGCTCCTTAACACCACTGGAAGTCCAGAAATTACGTCAAGAAGTAGAACTAAAATAAGGACCCCGTTAGGGGTCCATTGTGCTTGTATTTCATAGGCTAAAAGTGAAACACTAATGGGGCATATGTAAGGGGTGGTCCAGCTCCTTATTCCATTTTTCAATGTCACGTCCACCAAACTTTTGGAGGGCATTTGCTACGGAATTAACTTTTTCTTGATCAGTGGTGATTACGACGAGAAAATGGCCGGTTCTGACTTCATGCTCATAATGGCGCGCCCGTTCAGGATTTAATCCGTAGCTTAACAAAGCTTCAACTAAGCCTTGCCCATGGGGACGATGCAGAAGGTCATTGGCCAAGGGGCCTGCAACCACGCATTCCCCAAGATTCGGGATATCCATGGGAGGAGCTTGAACCAGCCAAGCGTTAAAACGGTCGAAGTTAATTTCTGCGGGAGCGAAGGCCAGCTCATTGGCAATCTCTTCGTGAAAATCTCCTTGATGGAGAGAGTTTGCCCGGACTATAACAGAAATATAGCTATTCGCTAAAGACTCGCCTTGGATTTCTTCTACGGCTTCTTTGGTTTGCTGAGGTCCCTTGAATATTGCAAGAATCGTTCTAGACATTTTTATCCCCCTTAATAATTTTTGTTAGTATATCCATTGCAAAAGACTTCATTCAGTGAAAAAGAGTGCTTAACACCAAGAAGAGAAGGAGAATCTGAAAACATTGCCGAATAAACAATCTAGAACTGAACGAGGAGATGAAAAATGAAGATTCGTATTGGGAATGAGGAACTCACCGAACATATTCGTGTTAGAATCCGCTTGGATTTTCGAGGCGAAGGGAAAAGCGGTCGTTTTATATTCGGCGGAAAGAGCAGAGAGGAGATTGCCGAGCAAGTTCGCGAGCAAGAAGTGGCCTTGTTAAGAAATGTACCCTTGCAAGGAATATTTTTAGAGGATATTGATCTAAGCCTTGATTTGTATATCGTCAATGAATCCGATGGTCGGCGTAAACGTGAGGTTGCCTATGCACCAGTTATCTTGACCTTAAGAATAGAAAATCTAGATGATCTGTTACCGCTTGTCGTCAAGCAAGAATTTCGCAAGATTGAGTTTTTGAGCCCAGAGAACTTGCAGATACATCGACTCGATGTGGAGCGACTATTCTTTCGAGTAAGTCAGCACATTCAAGAGGAAATCAAAAAAGCGGAGTTGCGTTTTCAGTGATATAAACCATGAACCCAGCCTAAAGTGCTGGGTTTATTTTTTGGTGTGCCACGTGTTATGTTGTGCCACATGGTATGTTTAGATTTTATATAGAAAGGTATGATAATTTCTCAAGAAATGCTAATAATAACCTTCGAGCATATCTCGTCAAAAGATGCATCTCTAAAAAGAAAGGTGGAATTATTTCATGCCTTGGACTCAGAATTATTCTGCATTGGGAGGAAGTATAGCCCTTACTGCTTTAGTTGTATCTATCCCTATATTTTTTCTCCTCTGGGCGCTTGCCATTAAACGAATGAAAGGGCACATTGCGGGGATGTTGACGCTTCTGATCACCATCGTTGTCGTCGTCCTCGTGTACAAAATGCCCATTTCTATCGCCCTTTCTGCAAGCCTCTATGGAATTCTCTATGGAATTTGGCCTATCTCCTGGATCGTTGTAACGTCGGTGTTCTTATACAATTTAACTGTTGAGGCGGGCCAATTTGAAGTCATTAAAGGTTCTATTTCCTCCATATCTAATGATCGAAGGATTCAAGCTTTATTGGTGGCCTTTTGCTTCGGAGCATTTTTAGAAGGAGCAGCGGGATTCGGTGCTCCGGTGGCGATCACAGCTTCCATTCTCATCGGTTTGGGATTTAATCCAGTTTATGCTGCTGGAATTTGCTTAATTGCCAATACGGCACCGGTTGCTTTCGGAGCCATTGGGGCACCGGTCATTGCAGCAGGTGCGGTCACTGGCATGGGAGATTTTATTATTTCCCAAGCTATTGGACGCCAACTTCCTTTCTTGTCAATCATCATTCCTTTGTATCTGGTGATCTTAATGTCAGGATGGAAAGGAGCTATGGAGGTTCTCCCGGCAGCTTTGGTTGCAGGTTTAACCTTTGCAGTGGCCCAGTGGTGGTCGTCGAACTATCTGGGAGCTTATTTGCCGGATATCATATCATCTTTGTTCTCATTAATTGTTTTGACTTTCTTCCTGCGCGCCTGGAAACCGAAAAATATTTGGCGCTTTCCTCATGAAAAAGGAAATGAGCAAAAGGTTGTTCAGCAGAAGTTCACTGCCGGACAGGTTATCAAAGCCTGGTCTCCCTTTGCTATTCTTACCGTCATAGTTGCAATCTGGGGAACACCTGCTTTCAAGACCTGGGCCACCAATGCAGGACTTGTTTTGAATATTAAGCATTGGCCAGGACTTGATGGCTTAGTGTATAAGGCAACTCCTATTGTGGCTAAGCCAACGGTCTATGCAGCAGCTTTTAAATGGGACTGGTTCTCTGCTGCTGGTACTGGCATTTTGATCGCCGCGATTATCACCATGTTTATTCTCGGGGTTAGCCCAAGTAGAGCTTTGGGAGTGTTTGTTAAGACTGTCAAGCAATTAATCTTTGCGGTTATTAATATCGCCGCGGTTCTCGGTTTTGCTTATTTAGCCAATTACTCTGGTCTATCCTATACCTTAGGTCTCCTCTTTGCCTCCACAGGGGCTTTGTTCCCCGTCTTGTCCCCTGTTTTAGGATGGGTAGCTGTGTTCCTTACTGGTTCAGACACCTCCGCCAATGCCTTGTTTGGTAAACTACAACAGGTTACAGCCGAGCAGGTGGGCGTCAACCCGGTATTAACGGTTGCAGCTAATAGCTCGGGTGGAGTTGTAGGTAAAATGATTTCTCCTCAATCTATTGCGGTAGCCGCTGCCGCTACATCTCTAGTCGGTAGGGAATCGGAGCTTTTGCGATTTACCTTCAAGCACTCGTTGATCCTGTTGGTTGCGGTATGTATTATAGTTACCCTGCAGGCTTATGTGGTTCCAGGGATGATTCCTACCATTGCGGCAGGGCCATAATTGGAATGCATAATATTACAAATATTTAAAAAAAATAAACAATAAAGCAGTAAGAAGGAAGTGGAGAACGCTTCCTTCTTACTGCTTCTAAGCATAATAGATGAATTCTTGATAATCTAAATTTCGACGTTATACGTGAACTTATTCTTATTTTCGTTTTTCTATTGCAAATGTTGCGAAATTAACATACAATTAGTTGGTGCTCGGATCATCTCGTTCAAAAACTGATCCGGCATTTTATTGGCCAATTTTATGGCCTGACCATACTACTATAAGGGGGCTAGACAGAAAATTAAAAACACTTAAAAAACTTAGAATTTAAATCAAATTAAAAAAACACACATTTTTCTGAAAGGTGGAAACTCACATGCCATGGACTCAGGATTACGCAGCACTTGGTGGTAGCCTTGGCTTAACTGCACTAGCTGTTTCTATTCCAATCGTATTTTTATTTTGGGCTTTAGCCGTAAAAGGGATGAAAGGGTATGTTGCAGGATTATCTGCCCTTGCCATTACCATTGTGGACGTAATTATAGTATATAAAATGCCAGTGACCCTCGCTCTTTCTGCTACAGCATATGGTATGCTTTATGGGCTTTGGCCTATTGCTTGGATCGTAGTGACCGCTGTGTACTTATACAATTTAACCGTAGAATCCGGACAATTCGAAATTATTAAGAGCTCTATCGCATCCATATCGAATGACCGCCGTCTCCAAGCGCTTATCGTTGCTTTCTGTTTTGGAGCTTTCCTTGAAGGTGCGGCTGGTTTTGGTGCTCCTGTTGCGATCACTGGTGCGCTGCTTATCGGTCTTGGCTTTGATCCTATTAAAGCTGCCGGACTTTGCTTGATTGCTAATACAGCTCCAGTTGCCTTCGGTGCTATCGGAGCTCCAATCATCGCTGCAGGTGCTGTTACCGGTATGGGTGACTTCGTTATTTCCCAAGCCGTTGGTCGACAACTTCCTTTCATTTCTGTTATTATTCCTCTTTACCTTGTTATTTTGATGGCTGGTTGGAAATCTGCCAAAGAAGTTATGCCTGCCATTCTCGTAACCGGGATTTCCTTCGCAGTTGCCCAATGGTGGTCTTCTAACACCCTTGGTGCATATCTACCAGACATCATCTCATCTTTGTTCTCTTTAGTATGTACTACCGTCTTCCTGAGATTTTGGAAACCTAAAAAAATCTGGCGTTTCCCTCATGAGAGAGATGTCGAAGAACCTGTTGCTAAGAAATATACAGGTGGACAAATAGCTAAGGCATGGTCTCCCTTCGTCATTCTTACTGCAATGGTTACTATTTGGGGACTTCCTGGCTTTAAGAGCTTAATCCTTGATAAACTCCATCTTGTGCTTAAGTTCAGCTGGCCAGGCCTCGATGGCATGATTTACAAAGCAGCTCCTATCGTTGCTAAACCAACGGTCTATGATGCTGTCTTTAAATGGGACTTTTTATCTGCTGGCGGTACTGCAATCTTGATCGCTGCAATTATCAGCTGTTTCGTTCTAGGAATCAAACCCGCAAAGGCTGTTAAAGTCTTCAAAGATACCCTGAAGCAATTGATTTATCCAGTCATCAATATCGCTGCAGTTCTTGGTTTTGCTTACCTAGCTAACTACTCCGGTCTTTCTTATACTTTGGGACTCTTCTTTGCTTCTACCGGAGCATTGTTCCCTGTCCTTTCCCCAGTGTTAGGGTGGTTAGGTGTATTCCTCACCGGTTCTGATACTTCCGCCAATGCCCTGTTTGGTAAACTGCAACAAGTTACTGCAGAGCAAATTGGTATGAACCCTGTCCTCACTGTCGCAGCTAACAGTTCCGGTGGTGTTGTCGGTAAGATGATCTCGCCACAATCCATCGCAGTGGCTGCTGCTGCTACCGGTTTGGTTGGGCGTGAGTCCGAACTCTTTAAATTTACGGTTAAGCACTCTTTGGCAATGCTCGTCGCTGTAATTGCGATTATCTGTCTACAAGCATATGTGGTTCCCGGAATGGTTCCAACCATCGCTGAAGCAGCTGCATTTCTTCAATAATTGAATTGTGCATATATAGTAGACAATTTTGTTCGAATGCGCTATATTTAAATTCAATAGTCTTAATAAATCATGGGAAGTAGGTATCTGCTTCCCATCTCTTTCTATAGGAATAGAAAGGAGGTTGACATGGATTTAAAGCCAATAAAAACCAAGAAAATATATGAGGAGATCATTGAACAGATACGAATACTCGTGATTAAGGGAGAACTGAAATCTGGTGATCGTTTGCCCTCCGAGCGAGATTTAGCTGTTCGTTTCAATGTGAGTCGCGCTTCCGTGCGTGAAGCACTTAGTGCCCTTGAAATGATGGGCCTCGTAGAAATTCGTAGCGGTGAAGGGACTTTTATCAAAGAGGTTAATTTGGATTCTGTGGTAACCCCGTTAGCATGGGTCTTGAGTATGGAGAAAGATATACTAATAGAATTGCTGGAAGTGCGTAAAATGCTGGAAGGGCAAACCGTAGCTTTAGCAGCGAAAAGGGCGGCTCCCGAAGATTTGCGTGAATTAGCCGATGCACTTAAGGCAATGCTAGATGATATGCAGATGGGTCGGTTGGGGGAAGAAGCTGATATGCGTTTCCACTATGCTGTAGCTCGTGCCAGTAAAAACAAAATTCTTCTCCGTCTTATGAATGCTATTTCGGATACTATGCACCAGTCCTTAAAAGCCAGTAGGGTACGACTTTATGAAGAGAATGTTTCGCCTGAAAGACTATATAAAGAACATGTGTTTATTTTAGAAGCCATAACCAAGCAAAATGATGAAGATGCCCGTCGCTATATGCTCGAGCACTTAGCTGGAGTTGAAGAGCGTTTGTTGAGATATTACTCTAGTAATGAGGTATAGAGTCATCTGATTTTTAGCTGATCCCTTTCTTATAGGCGATCAGTTTTTATTTGCCTGTTTCTGATTATATTAAGTGATTTATTTCAACTAGCAGAAATAGTTCTGTTCAATAGGGAGTTGTTCGTGATAAACTTAATTAAGAGATGGACAATTGTTAGGGGAGTTGAAATTGGAGCTTAAACCAATCAAGACACGCAAAATATATGAAGAAATAGTCGAGCAGATTAGAGAGTTAGTCGCTCGGGGAGATCTTAAGCCGGGTGATCGATTGCCCTCGGAACGGGATTTAGTAGAGCGTTTGCAAGTCAGCCGTGCTTCCATTCGTGAGGCGCTTAGCGCTTTAGAGCTGATGGGATTGCTCGAGGTACGCAGTGGTGAAGGGACATTTGTTCGAAAGCTACGGTCAGAATCGGTAGTTGCCCCCTTAGCTTGGATGCTTACAATGGAAAAGGTAACTGTCATAGAACTATTGGAAATTCGCAAGATTCTTGAGGTTCAGGCCGTAGAAATGGCCGCCGAACGCGCCGAGGCAGAGGATGTCAAAGAGCTGTCTGCAGCTTTAGATGAGTTACGAGCTGATTTAAGTTCGCCGTCTTCAGATGGATCTGCAGACCATCGCTTTCATTATGCTATTACAAGAGCAACAAAGAATAAGATAATGATTCGACTCATGGATACAATCTCTGATCTTATGAAGTATGTGCTCAAGACAAGTCGCTCTAAGTTATATGAAGGAAAGTATACCCCTGCGCTGCTTTTTCAAGAACACAAAAAAATCTATGATGCCATCGTGAAAAAGGATTCTCAAGAAGCAAAGGACTTTATGCTTGCTCATCTCACTGGAGTCGAGCAAGAAATTCTAAAAGGATTCGATGAGCACAATAATTCAGTTGTCGAGTAACAGTATTATCAACACGATAGAATATGACAACTTTAGCTAGGCCAAAAAAGAATGAGGACAGGGCATCTATGCTCTGTCCTTTCTTTTCTTTATGAAAAAGCTTATACTTATTATAAAGCCTGTCTTATTAGATGAGCTTTATAGATAGAGAGATTGATAGCTAAAGTGGAATTAAAACATTGTCTGTGATATAAAGCTTTGGATAATAGATTATGCAGCTCAAAGAGGTGTAAGCTATGTTAAACACATGTCAAATGGTGTATCACCATAAAAACTGCTTAAATACAAAAAGACCCTATGCTAAGCCTTGCCGTTTGTGTATTGATGCTTGTCCTCATCAAGCCATATCCGAATATCGAGAAATCGACGGTAAAAGATGCACAGAATGTGGAGTCTGTATGGCTGTCTGTCCTAGTGATGGCATGGTGGACCGAAATGCTGATTTACTCCACCAATACATTGAGGAAACGGATGGAGATATCATTTTAAATTGTCCAGAAGCTTCATCCTTAGGATTTGAGATATCTTGTCTAGGGATTATTGATCATGATTTGTGGCTTACTTTAATACAGTTGGCCAAGGAAAGAAAGATTACAATTCATACAGGTAAATGTGTGGAATGCCCGGATAAGAAGGCTTGCGCCTTAAGTGTCAAAATTTTCAAAGAGGTTCACGAGGATTGGCCAGATCATCCTCCGATCTTGATCAAAGTCAGCCCTGACCAGCCGGTAGGAGACGCATCTACCTCATCCAATGTAAAGCAAGCATCCCTCTCTAAAACTAAAGCAACGGAAAAAAAGGGCTGGAGAAAAAAGGGTTGGGAGAAACTCGAGAACATTTTGCCTGGGCTAACTGCCGATGAAGCATACTCCATCCCCCGGACTAGGGAATTGTTGGTTAGGCAGATGTCGGCGCGTTCACAGGACAAAATTCCCTTGCCTGCTTTACAAGTGAAGGATGCTTGTACGAGCTGCGGGGTTTGTGTGGCGATCTGTCCACAGGCTGCTCTTACGAAAAAAGAGGATGGGGATGAGCTATCTATAATCTACGAGCCATATAAATGTGTGCGCTGTCGACGTTGCGTCAACATTTGCAACCCAAAGGCTTTAGATTTTGCTAAAAAGAAATTATCTCATCGTCACTTTACGGGGAAAATACTTCTTCATAAGGGTAGCCCTAAGCATTGTGTTCGTTGTGGGAAGCAGGTATTTGATAACACTGAACCGCCCTTGTGCATTGCATGCGCTTCTTCTCATAGCGATAGTATCATTTCTCCTAAAACAGAAAAACACGGCTAAACCGTGTTTTTCTACATCTTGAATCAATTTTTATGATGATGGTGATGACCGCATCCACAGCTTGGCCCATGAACGTGAAGGGGAGATGAAGCTCCATCATGGCTTGCGGCCTTTTTCTTTACGGGTTCTCTCAGGAGTTGATCCGTTAAATGCCGAGTATGGGAAAGAGGTTGTTGTTGGATTTCTAAAGCCAACTCAACAGTTTGACGCAGTATTTCATTGCTTACCCCTAGGGCTTTAGCATCCGTAATAGCAGAGCGCAGACTGGCTAAGGCATTGGTTGCAGCAGCTGCTGAGATTTTTATCAATAATGTTGTTTTTTGATCGAGCTCCATGGTGATTCCCCCTAAATCTTAAACTAGACCTAATATAACATAAGAGCATTCCAATCTCAAAGTTTTGCAGAATTTCTGCGGCAAGGATAAGTGGGTTGTGTGGTGAGTTGATTTCTATTCGGGCGAAGGTTATGCTAAAATATGATCATTGCGATTTGTGAAAGGATGTAAAATGAGCAAAGAACGTGTAATTGTGATCGGAGCTGGGGCTGCAGGCCTCATGGCTGCCGGGCAAGCAGCTTTAGCCGGTGCTGAGGTTTTGCTATTAGAGAAAAAGGAACGTCCCGGAAGGAAAATAGCTATTTCGGGAAAGGGACGTTGCAATCTGACCAATGCTGAGAACGTCGGGGATTTTATTCAAAATTATCCCGGCAATGGCCGTTTCCTCCACGGAATTTTACGAGAATTTGATAATATTAAGCTCAGAGAATTTTTATCTTATTATGGGGTCGAAACCAAAGTTGAGCGGGGAGGAAGGGTTTTTCCTATTTCTGATGACGCTGAGCAGGTTGTTGAAGCTCTGCTAAAATATATCATGGATGCCGGTGTCGAATTGGCAACTGAGCGAACAGTGGACGAGATTCTCATAAAAGAGGGGGTCGTTCGTGGAGTTCGCTTAAATAATGGTCAGGTCATGGAAGGAAAATCTGTGATTGTCTGCGCTGGGGGAGGGTCCTATCCGGGCACCGGTTCTACTGGAGATGGGTATCGGATGGCACAAAAGGTAGGACATAAAGTAATCCAACCCCGTCCTTCCCTTGTTCCTTTAAGAACCTACGAAGATTGGGTGAAGGAAGTTCAAGGACTTTCTTTGCGGAATGTGGAAGCCAGTCTGTGGTGCGGAGGGAAAAAACAAAAATCTGAATTTGGCGAGATGCTTTTTACACATTTCGGTGTATCCGGACCGATCATTCTTACTTTAAGTAGATGGGCGGGAGAGGCCTTAGCACACGGACAGAAGGTACAGTTAACAATCAACCTTAAGCCTGCTTTATCTCCAGAACAATTAGATCAAAGGATCCAAAGAGATTTCAAAAAATATATTAATAAGCAATTCAAGAACTCTCTCGAAGAAATTCTCCCGAAGAGCTTAATTCCAGTAATTATTCAATTAGTCGAGATTGCACCAGACCGGGTGGTTAATAGTATTAACCGAGAAGAAAGGAAGCGTTTGGTACAGCTACTACAAGAACTTCCTCTCACCATCAAGGAAACCTTGCCATTAGCGGCAGCTATTGTCACCGCAGGAGGGGTGGATGTTAAAGAGATAGATCCCAAGACCATGGCCTCAAAAAAGATTCAGGGCCTTTACTGGGCTGGGGAAGTGGTGGATGTAGATGGAGTAACAGGAGGCTATAATCTTCAGGCGGCCTTTGCCATGGGTTACCGAGCGGGTCGAGCGGCAGGAAACATGCCTGACCCTAGTTAGTGCTAAAACAAGTCTTAGTTTTCCAGACGACGCATAAACTGGTTAAGAGGTGAGGTTTATGCGTCGTTTTCGATTATTTATGGGAGCAAGCAAGCGGGGAAAGACAAGTTCACGCTCATGGACTGCTCAGCCTAGGGGAGGGTATCAGAGAAAAGAACCTAATGCAGGCTTGCCTATGTTTGAAAAAATAATTATTCGAGCGGTAATTCTATCCGCTGTCCTCTTAGTAACCATGCAAATGGGGCTCGAGTTAGCGAAAAATCCCGTGGATTATTACATATCTGTGGCTCAAAATGTGGAAGCGCCGTCCTTAGAGAGTACCCCAGTGTCGAGCACGGTAACACCTAATCTTATCCAAGACATTGCCCCACAAACATCAAAGATATTACTTAAGGCTGTTCCCGCTGCGCCGGTGCGGGTGCTTCAGAATGGCAAAGTGCTAGGTAGCCTAGCCCGCGGAGAACTGGAAGTTCCTGTACATGCCGGAGTACTGCAGCTCGATGGGACCAATGTTTCGGCCATTGTCCGCGTGCAAGTAATGGATAAAGACATGGATTTGATAGAGCCACGCCTGAATCAGACCGTGATGATTGAACATAATATTCAGACCTTAAGAATTAAAAATTAAGAATTGGTGACTAACCAAAGTTTTTTGCTTGAAATTAGTACTGATGCATCATATAATGAACGTTAACATGTAATACGACATCTGGAGTAGGGCATAATTTTGTAGGACAGTTTATTGATTTAAGAGCGTCTCGGTTTAGGCTACAATTGCATAGGGAAGGATGGTAGGACGGTGAATTTGACATTAGGCACCGTGAGGTGTCTTTTCTGTTGGCTTCTTTAAGGATAGTGTCAAGAAGCCAACAGTGTAGTACTATAGTAGATGGGTTAAGCTAATTAATGGAATCCCTTCAGGGAAAGGAATGAATAATAATGGTAGCTGAAAGTAAAAAGATAGCCATGGCAGCACTACGCTTGGCCATGTCAGAAAGCCGGGAGGAAGAGGCGCATTTAAAAGAAGGCTTCAATCGGCATGGGATACACACCGTGGCAGTGGATTATGGTGGGGAATACCTCACTGCGATTAAGAAAATTATTGAGAGGAGTATTGTGGCAGCGAAGCGTGAAGGGGTTATAAAAGAGAGCCATGGAGATGAAGGAGCTGTGGCTGGGGCTACGCGCGAAGCGCTGAGTCAGATTATGCCCAAGGCCATGGGCTTAAATATCGGCGGAAAAGTAGGAATTGCTCGAAGAGATGAGCATTTATCGGTTGCCATCTTCTTTGGAGTAGGATTATTACATCTCGATGAAGTGGCGGTTGGCCTTGGCCATCGTGCAGTTGCAAAAGAAATAAAGGGATAGAGTATTAGGGGGTGACTGAATTGGCAAATGTACGTGGTCTGCGTGGTGCGATTACAGTAGAAGAAAATAATCCTGAACACATTCGAGAAGCAACTCATGAACTCATCAATGAAATAGTAAGACGAAATTCTCTTGCACCAGAAGATATCATTAGTGCAATATTTACTCTTACGCAGGATCTTGACGCAGCATTTCCGGCAACCTTTGCCCGCCAGTTAGGCTGGGACCGAGTGCCCATGATCTGTATTAACGAAATTCCAGTTCCGGGGTCACTTCCTCGATGTCTTCGAGTGCTGCTGCATATAGAGACATCTCTAACTCAGGCAGAAATCCAGCCTGTATATTTACGGGATGCAATCAATCTTCGCCAAGATTTGTTTCAATAAAAAAGTAAATTGTGTAGAATGGTAGATTTTGCTCGCATTGTAAGTGAGTAATAATAATCAGAAACGTAGGACGGTAGTGAGGAGTGTAAACAATGATTATTGTATTAAAAAGAGGAACAGCTGAAGAACAAGTTCAGGAAATCTCAGAACGTTTGAGCCAAGAGGGATTTAAGATCCACCTCTCGCAAGGAGTGGAGAAGATTATTGTGGGGGCTGTGGGGGATCGATCAAGGCTAGAATCTTTGGATCTAGAAGCATTACCCTGGGTAGAGAAGGTGGTACCAATACTTGCACCATATAAGCTAGTAAGTCGTGAATTCCAGAAGGAAAACACGGTTATTAAGGTTGGGGAACATGAAATCGGCGGGAATAAAATCCATGTTATGGCTGGTCCTTGTAGTGTTGAAAGCCGATCACAAATTATCGAGACTGCTCATGCAGTTAAGGCAGCAGGGGCAACCTTTTTAAGAGGTGGAGCCTTCAAACCACGCACATCACCCTATGCCTTTCAAGGGTTGGAGGAAGAAGGGTTGAAACTCTTGGCCCTAGCTAGGGAGGAAACCGGCCTACAGGTTGTTACGGAAGTAGTCGATATTCGCGATGTGGAACTAGTTGCCCATTATGCAGATATCCTGCAAATTGGCGCTCGTAATATGCAGAATTTCATCTTACTCAAGGAGGTAGCCAAAACGAATAAACCGGTTCTCCTCAAACGTGGACCTTCGGCGACTTTGGAAGAGTGGATGATGGCCGCTGAATACATCTTGGACGGCGGCAACAATCAAGTTATATTCTGCGAACGCGGAATTCGTACTTTTGAGAACTACACAAGGAATACTTTAGATCTAAGCATGGTCCCGGCTTTGCATGCGCTATCTCATCTTCCGGTCATTGTCGACCCCAGTCATGGAACCGGACGATGGAATCTTGTTCCAGCGATGGCCAAAGCAGCGGTCGCAGCCGGTGCAGATGGCCTCATTATCGAGGTGCATCCCCATCCGGAAAAAGCCATGTCCGATGGTAAACAATCCTTGACCATCCCCAATTTTACTACCATGATGGACGAGTTGGAGAGCTTATCTACTGCACTGGGAAGACCGGTGAAGGGAGCTCGCTAATTATGGAGAACAAGCAAAGACCTGTTTTATCCAAAGGCTGGACAGGAGAAAGGAATCCTCGTGCTTGCATTATCGGCTTAGGGCTTATTGGCGGTTCCTGGGCGGGGGCTTTGTCTGGTCAAGGCTGGTCTGTATCTGCAGTTGACTGCAATGAAGATAGCTTGGCATCAGCAAAATCGCGGGGATGGATCCGCGAAGGTTGGCAGGTAATTCCTGAAGCCCTGGATGTGGATCTAGTCATTCTTGCCACTCCCATAGCGCTACTCACCGAGTTGTTGAACCAAATTAAGGGACGGATTCCTGTGGGTTCCCTAATCACGGATGTCGGTAGTATTAAAAAGGAAATATGTCAAACTACAGAAAACCTAGAATCTGTTTACTTTATTGGCGGTCATCCGATGGCGGGATCAGAACAGCGTGGATTTGAAGCCTCTAATCCCAATTTGTTTGAGGGTTATCCCTATGTTCTTACCCCCCACCCTTTATGCCCACAGGAAATGATCGTGAGCTTTTCGGAATTGCTGGATAGCCTGGGGGCAAGGGTAATCTATCGGGAATATGAGGAACATGATCATCAGGTAGCCTTAGTTAGCCATGTGCCCCATTTATTATCTCTTGCTTTGGCCCTAGCTGCTGCAGAGGGCTTTCCCGAAGGAAAACCTTTAGAATTAGCTGGTCGGAGCTTCCGAGAGATAACCCGTCTGGTGGATAGTTCTCCGGAGATGTGGAGGGACATCATCCTTCGCAATTCCTCAGCGATTCTATATGCTTTGGATATTTGGGAAGATAAACTAAGAGAGATTCGTGGGGCCATTGAACGAACTGATGAGGAAGAAATTATTAAAGTGTTTGAACGGGCTCAATCAGCCAGGGGTCGTGTGCTCAAGTGATTCTTGGCTGTCGATGAAGTTTACAGATGAAGTTGAGGGATATTGCGGCTGGTAGTTAGCGGATAAACCGGAGGTAGCAAAATGTATAATAACGATGTATTAAAAGGAATACGAATTAATCCTGTGCAGAAAGTACAAGGTGAAATTCAAGTTCCGGGGGATAAGTCAATATCCCATAGGGCTGCGTTATTTGGCGGGATGGCCAAAGGTGAAACCCATATTACAAATTTTTTGCCTGGTCAAGATTGCTTAAGCACGCTGGAATGCTTGCAAAGGCTGGGAGTGGAATGGGAACGAAGAGATACTGAGGTCTGGATTAGAGGAGAAGGCTTTGAGCAGTGGCAGGAGCCCCAAGATATTTTAGATGTAGGGAATTCTGGGACCACAATGCGCCTCTTCTTAGGCGTATTAGCAGGCTGCCCATTTAGTGTCACGTTAACGGGAGATTCATCCATACGTTCCAGACCTATGGGCCGAGTTACCCTTCCTTTACAGGAGATGGGTGCTCGAATTCTGGGTCGCCAAGCTGGGAAATATGCTCCCTTGACGATTCAGGGTGACTCTTTGCAGGGCATTGATTTTCATTCCCCAGTAGCCTCCGCTCAGGTGAAATCCGCCATTCTTCTGGCGGGACTAAAAGCACGAGGAGAAACTACGGTTACTGAGCCCTTTCTTTCCCGGGACCATACGGAAAGGATGCTGCGGGGATTTGGAGTCCCTGTCATCAGTGAAGCAAATACAGCGAAGATCGAGGGTGGAGCCAAATTATCTAGCCAAGAGGTATCGGTACCCGGAGATATTTCTTCGGCGGCTTTCTTTCTAGTTTTAGGTAGCTTAGCCTCAAAGGGAGAACTCCTTATCCGTAATGTAGGAATGAATACAACACGAACAGGCATCCTCGATGCCCTTTGGCAGATGGGTGCTGATATTCAAGTGGAAAATGAAAAGGAAGAGTGTGGAGAACCTCGTGCCAATTTACGGGTACGACCTGCCCAACTTCATGGAATTGACATCGGAGGCGAGATGATTCCACGACTGATTGACGAGGTTCCTATCTTGGCAGTCGCTGCTAGTATGGCAAAAGGTGTAACCACTATCCGCGATGCAGCAGAGCTTAGGGTTAAAGAGACCGATCGAATCCAAACAGTTGTCCAAGGCTTAAGATCTCTGGGGGCCGAAATTCAGGAGCTTTCGGATGGGATGCAGATTACAGGTATCTCCCAATTGCGGGGCGGTTATGCATCTAGCCATGGAGATCACCGCTTAGCAATGGCCTGGGCTGTGGCCGGGTTGCTATCTAAAGAAGGGGTAAGCCTAACTGGGATCGAAGCCGCAGCTGTTTCTTTCCCAGATTTCCTAAGCTTAATCGATAGAATTACTAACTAAAGAAATTAGAAATTTCGAATCCAAAATAATTCTATTACTTATGAGAACTACCTTGATTTCTAAGGGTCGTTCTCTTTTTTTTATTGTCACTTATGCCAGTCTAAAAATATTGTCGTAATATTCCGCATATAGACAAGATAGAAAATAATTTAGAAAAATTAAACTAGTGAGAAGGATTTGTCATTAATCCGTCGAATTACTTTGGTCAGTGTCTTAAAATTATTAGACTTAGTAGGCAATTCTGTAAATTCTTTGCGTAGTAATTATATAAATCCTTAAATCAATAAAACGACGCAATTATGTTAAGAGTTAAAATTTTTAGAAATTATTTATTTCACGAAGAAGGGATAGCAAAGTAACCGTCGAATAACATGATAAGAGAAAACGTAAAATTCAGATTATTGGAAGAAAACCGATACTTCTGAAACTTGAGAGGGGGGATGCTATAGGATAGATGCAGACAGAGTTGATACCTAATTACTAAACCCTAAGTCCTAATTTATATTATTTTTCCAAAGCCCCTTGTCTTACGACAATACTAACTTAGCTAGAAGAGGGGAAAAAAAGGAGGCGTAAATAATTAATGGAGTATTTTCAAAATTATAACCCGACGGGTAATATCTGGCTTTCAACCTTTTTAGCAGCTCTACCGATTATTGTTTTACTTTATTTACTCGCTTTACATCCGCATACGGATAAGCATGGGACAAAACACCTTGGAATCTTTGCTCCCTATGCGGCAATTACCGCTGCTGTTGTTGCTATTCTTGTAGCTATCTTTGTTATGAATATGCCTGTTCCTGCTACCTTAGCTGCTTTTGGTTATGGTGCAATGAGTGGATTGTTCCCCATCGGATGGATTATCTTCGCCGCAATTTTCCTTTATAATACTACCTTAATTACC
>NZ_JBBWUA010000026.1:0-43397 GCF_038181555.1 Desulfitobacterium sp. THU1
ATTAGACCGTGTGCTTCACAAAAGCGAAGTGCTGAATCTAAGTGGTGATAGTTATAGGATCAAGCATCGACAGACCATTTTTAGGTAAAAAGTGTTCAAAATAAATTAACGAAATTTGTTCAAAAGTACTTGACGGTTACAAATAGGGCCCGCCACATCTGCAGCAGTAGCCAAAACGAGCAAAATAAAGGCGAAAACCAAGGTTTTCCTATGGGGCTTTAGATAGTAAAGCAGCCTGAGTATGGTCCTTCCTTGTCCGCTCAAGTCAGTTTGGGGTTCCATATCATCTGAGATAAGGGTACTCATGCCTGCCGACCCCCTTCGCTAATCAAGCTTTCAAGTTGCTGTGCCCGATAGGTTTCCGCGTACCACCCTTCCCTTTCCATCAGTTGTTCATGAGTTCCTCGCTCACTTATTTCCCCTTCTTGAAGAACAAGGATGAGATCGGCATGTTCAACAGCACTGAGGCGATGGGTAGAGATCAGAGTGGTTTTTTGACTGCGGTTATTTTTTAGTTGCTGAAGGATTTGTTTTTCTGTCTTTGCATCGACAGCGGATAAGGAGTCATCCAGAATTAGGATTTCCGGTTGCAGAAGTAGGGCTCGTGCGATAGAAATTCGTTGTTTCTGTCCCCCTGACAAGGTTACTCCCCGATCTCCCACAAGTGTCTCATATTGATCTTCAAAGCGTTCGATATCTTCATGAATGCAGGCAATTTTAGCAGCTTGAGTTATTTCCGCGAGACTAGCATCCGGCTTTCCTAAGGCAATATTCTCAGCAATGGTGGTCGAGAAAAGAAAATGCTCCTGAGGTACATAGCCGAATGATCTACGCAAGGTGTCCAAAGATATGTCTTGGCTAGAGACCCCACCTATGAAAATATCTCCTTCTATCCCAGCAAATTCACGCAATAATACCCTAAAAAGTGTCGTTTTACCACTTCCCGTTTTACCTACTACGCCAAGGGTCTGCCCTTCCTTTAAGGTGAAGTGGATATTCTTCAGCTCAGGATTCAATTGAGATGGATATGTAAATCGCTCGAGTTCAAAGATAATCTCACCACTGAGAATGGGTGTTGAGTGAAGATCACCCTCTAGACCTGAGTTCTCAACTGCGCAGTCTTTGACTTCTGATTCAACCTTAAGCAAAGCACTGACCCGATCATATGAGGCTCTTCCCCGTTCCATAATATTAAATAACCAACCAAAGGCCAGCATCGGCCAAATAAACTGTCCTAAATATAGGGTAAATTGGGTGAGCTGGCCAAGGGTCAGTTGCTGCTGAACTACTTCATAGGACCCAAAGGATACAGCAAGAAAAAAAGAGATTCCGACAATCATCATAATTGTTGGATCATAAAGCGAGTCAACCACAGCTACTGCTTGATTCTTTTTTACCACGTCATCGGAAATGTTACGAAAGCTTTCGATTTCTGCTTCTTCTTGGCCGAAGGCCTTCACCACACGAACTCCAGAGATATTCTCCTGAACTTTATCATTAAGATCGCCGAAGGCTTCTTGTGCTTTAAAAAATCGATCATGAAGCAATGTTCCGTAATAGCTAGAGACCCAAGCCATTATAGGCATGGGCAATAGGGTTATTAACGTCAACTTCCAGCTGATAAACATGACCATCGAAAATACAACAAAACTTCCAGTCACAAGAGAATCGACGAGGGTCAACACTCCCATCCCCGCTGTGATTTCAATCGCTTGAATATCATTAGTAGCATGAGCCATTAAATCCCCAGTTCGCTGCTTTTGATAGAAGCTTGGCGACATTCGTGTAAAGTGCTCGAAAAGCTGTTTGCGCAGCATACGGCTAAGACGTGCAGCTGCCCCAAAAATCAAGATGCGCCAGCTATAACGGAGGAGGTAACCGAGAACTCCTAGACCCAATAGTGTAAATAACCAAGGCCAAAGGACTTCACGGGTTAAGGTCTGATGGGTAACCCCATCGACTATTTTGCCGACGATATAGGGTGGGTAAAGATTAATTGCGGCGACAATGACTAATATAATGATGCCAGTAATATAGCTTGTTTTTTCCTTTATAAAGAACCACATTAAATCTAAGAATAAACGCATAATGCACCTCAAGCGCTGACGCTATTAATACCTAACATTGAATCAATCGTATGATTGAGATTCGAAAATATAATAACATATTTTAGATACAAGTCCCATTATTAGTTATAATTCCTATTAAAAATAAATAAAAACACCTGCCGTCCATAAGCAGGTGTTTTTCCATTGTTCGCATGCACTTAAAAAGTGCGTCTCAATGTCAGCTCGTGATTCAGTTTACTCTTACTGTAGTGTTTTGTCAAGGCGAAGAGTATTGAGTTGGTTGATAATTCTAGGTTCGCTCTTTCGAATTTGCCTTGCCAATCTTATCATTGTCATGAGCATCAAATGGCGGAATCTTATCGCCAGGATTTAAGTCCTTTTTATGGATGACTTGAACAATTTTGTTTCTTTCTTTTGGCTTTGACATGGTGTTCCTCCTTTGTTTTGAGTTATCCTTGTGGTTAGAGTACCCTAAGAAATTAAAATTATTTTAGAAATATATTTTGCACTATTGGTAGTTTAGATATAAATTAGAATTATAATGTCTTAACTAATCTATGATCTTAAGATAATACCATTGAAAATGAATCGGAGGTTTTTGTATGGCTTTACCACCTTTTTTACGACCCTTGGAAGCTTATGATCCCATCCTTGCTCAGGAAATAGAGAAAATTGTTTCCCTTTCCTTTCAAAAAAGCACTCTGGATGAAAGAACAAGAATTTTAATAACTCTTGCCCTGGATGCTGCCTTAGGGGCCTCAGAAGGGGTAGCTAATTTAGCCGGTCAAGCTCGTAGATTGGGAGTCTCTGATCAAGAAATTGCGGACACATTGCGTTTAGCATACTTTACTTCAGGCTGTTCAACTCTGACGACTTCCTTTGCAGCCTTCGAAAAAAAGGAGTAAGGATATGAGTATCGCACAAGATCTTTGGCCCTTAGGAGCTCTATATGTATTATTGAATTGCCTGGGCTTTTTCCTCATGGGACGAGATAAATATCTTGCTCGTAGAAACCGCTGGCGAATTCCTGAGAAGTGGTTCTTTACTTTAGCTTTTTTGGGCGGTGCTTTGGGAACTTTACTGGGAATGCGCGTTTTCCGGCATAAAACCAAACATAAGCTCTTTACTTGGGGAATTCCGCTTCTTTTGATATGGAACATAGTAGTGATCTACGAGATATGGAAGTACATATAAAGTAGAGGAAACTGCTATTTTAAACCATAGTTCCAACCCATAAGTCCTCGCTTCAGGTGTAAAATCTGACTAAAATCATTTTTTAGAAGTATTCGCAGGGCAGCAGGGCTTCTTCCACCTGAAGCGCAATGAACTAAAACCGGCTTATCCTTATATTTTTGTAGTTCCGATAATCGAGTGGATAATTCTCCAACCGGAATGGATTTTGAACCTGAGATATGCCCTTTCATATATTCATCTTTCGTGCGTACATCGATGATGACGACATCTTTGTTCGATTTAATTAATTCATACGCTTCTTCTGCCGTTAAGTTTTTGATCGCTTTATTATTGGCTGTTGAGAATCTGCGCAGAAACAAAAATACAATAATGACCGCTGCAATGATCAGATAAAGATTATCCATTTAATCCACCCCTTCTTACTTCTTAGTTCTTACTTCTTCAGATTCATTTTTTTGTTTTTTAGTTTCTTGCTCTTAGTTCTTTATCTTCTTTGGGTTTTTGAGTATTTGGTTTTTTGTCCTCTGTTCCTTGTTCGTTTTTTGTTCCTTGCTTGTAGACTATTTCTAGACGCTTCATCTTTTTAAGAATTTGAGATCAATTTGTATGATATATATCATATACCCCAAGGGGGTATAATGCAAGTGCAAAATAATGACATTCGTTGGGAAGTCAATAAAACTAGTCTTGTCATTGGTTTTATGTGAACTTCAGGAATTGCTTTAACTTCATTACATACAAAGCATGTCCCAAATACGAAGGCGCATTCGTATTTGGGACATGCTATATTTCACACTCAATATTTCAGTCTATTCGGGATCTTTTGCCAAATCGGATGGTATTGGATATATCGAATTCTTATCCTTCTTTTTTTGGCTTAGTTCATAACAGCTTCGCATGCGTTTGGATGCCCAACGCATTTCTGTTGCCACCACACCAATTTCCATCGTAGCACGCAGAAAGTAGACCCCACTAAAATTCTTTTGCCATAAGTCCATTACTTGATCAAATTCACTCCAATAGGCTTGATCAAGGGTTCTAAGTGGCGTAGCCGGTGGGTATGTAAAGCTGAGATAGAGCTGATCCCTTAGAGCTGCTAAATTATCTTTGCCAACGAGAATGTAATCCAAAAGGCTTTGGAATTCCTGAGTAATGTGAGTACCCATTTGTGGGGGAGCATCCGGCGCCTGGCGCCTCTTAACCCTTTGACGGGTCATTTCTTCGATATTCTCGCCGCGTTCGATAAAGCCTCGACAAAGCTCCAAGAGCCGTTCCATCAGTTGCATTTTGTCTTGGGTGTTGAATTCCTCTCGAGCATGCTCATAGAGGTTTGTAACCTGTTCCAATCTCTCTTCGAGATGAGTTGGTTTTGGCTTTTCATAATTACTCAGTGTCGTAGATTCTACGTAGTGTACGAGACTATTTAAAAAATAAATCGAGGAATCATAAAAAAGAGAAAATAGCTTTTCTTTAAAATTTCTCTTATAACGTGGTGGCGCAAGAACACGGTTAATTATAAGGGCTACAGCAAGCCCGATAAATATAGACAAAGAGCGTGAAAGTGCGTGCTCCAAAAATTGCTCATAAGGCGCATCAAGAATAAAGATGATGGAGACAATTCCAGGATTTACGCCACTCCAGCCCATACGATTGGAAATGGCAATCATTAAAATGACGGCTAGACCAATAATATATGGATTCGTTCCCAAGGTTAGGCCAAGCACGATGGCTAGTGCAATGGCAATAATGTTAATCAAGACCTGCTCCCAGGCGTTGGTTAAGGCCTTACTCACCGAAGGCTGCATATTTATAGCTACTGTAATAGCCGCAAAGTTTGCTGGTTCCACGGAAAAAAGCTGACAAATCAGTAGGGCAATGGTTACGCCCAAGCCCGTCTTCAGAATTCGGGGACCAAACCATTTTCTTAGGGTAGAAAACAGGAGAACCACCCTTCCTTCTATGTAATTAGCATATAGTATGCTAGTGAAGATGCGATATATGTATCTTGAGTATAGTCCTGAGAAGAAACTTTGACAAGAGCTCTTCATAATTCTGGAATCTTGGTAAAAAAAGCTAACCCAGGATTAGATCCTGGGTTAGTCGAATTGAACATCATTAACGGCCTTGATAATCAGTGGTCGTTTTTGCGAGAAAAGCCTTGCACCCGTTCTTTTGGTCCTCCGTACTAAAGGTTTGAGCAAAGACCTCGGCTTCATAGGCCTGACCGCTTAATAAATCTAAGTTTTCTCCTTTGACAATAGCACTCTTTGTTAATTGGACTGCAATCGGTGCTTTGGACGAAATCTTTTTTGCCATGTCAATTGCCTGTCCTAGTAGCTCTTCTTTGGGATATATTCGGTTCACTAAACCCATGCGAAAAGCTTCCTCAGCGTTAATTATGTCAGTTGTCAATAGAAGCTCACTGGCGCGGCCACTACCTACTAAACGCGGGAGCCTTTGTGTACCGCCGAAGCCTGCCAAGATTCCAAGGCCCACTTCCGGTTGGCCGAATTTGGCGTTTGTGCTCGCTAGACGAATATCACAGGCCATAGCTAATTCCAAGCCACCCCCCAAGGCAAAACCATTAACGGCAGCAATAACGGGCTGTGGAAGGGTTTCGATGAGGTTCATCAATTTATGCCCTAATTGACTAAAATGCCTTGCCTCAATTGGGCTCTTTTCACTCATCTCCGCAATATCCGCCCCAGCCACGAAAGACTTCTCGCCACTTCCTGTCAGGATGACGGCTCGAATGTTTGAATCAGCCGCTAACTCATGAAATCCATGGGTGAGCTCCTGTATCGTTGCCGAATTTAGTGCATTCAATGCCTTGGGCCGGTTGATAGTAATTATTGCTATCTGGTCCTGATAATCAATGAGTATGTTTTCATAGGTCATATCCTCATCCCTGCCTTTCAACTATGAGGCTGATTCCTTGGCCACCTCCGATACATAATGTGGCAAGCCCACGGCGGACCTTACGCCGTTTTAATTCGTGTAATAAAGTTACAAGGATACGGGTGCCAGAGGCTCCAATCGGATGACCAATGGCTATCGAGCCGCCATTGACATTCGTTTTTTCACTCTCTAAGCCAAGCTCCTGTGTAACGATAGCTGCTTGGGATGCGAAAGCCTCATTGGCCTCGACCAGATCAATGTCTTGAATTGTTAAACCGGCCTTCGCCAATGCTTTACGAGTAGCCGGAATAGGTCCGGTACCCATGATGAGGGGATCGACCCCGGCTGAAGCCCAAGAAGTAATTTTGGCAAGGATGGGTAATCCCATTTCCTCGGCTTTTTCTCGAGACATTACTACAATGGCCGCGGCTCCATCATTGATTCCCGAGGCATTTCCCGCTGTCACTGTGCCATCCTTTTTAAATGCTGGGCGTAGCTTCGCTAAACTTTCTGCTGTTGCCCCAAAACGTGGGAACTCATCTTGATTAAATACAAGGGGATCACCCTTCTTTTGGGGAATTTCCACGGGAATGATTTCTTCAATGAATCTTCCTGATAGGATAGCCTCCTCAGCTCTGGTTTGACTACGCAAAGCAAGTTGATCCTGGTCCTCTCTAGTAATGTTAAATTGTTCTGCGATGTTTTCCGCTGTCAATCCCATATGGATATCATGAAAGGCATCAGTTAAGCCATCGACAATCATGGTATCCACTACGCTGCCATTTCCCATTCGATATCCTTTTCTAGCTTTAGGCAATGCATAGGAAGAAGAAGACATGCATTCCATACCACCGGCAACAATAATATCTGCATCTCCTGAGATAATAGCTTGAGCAGCACAGATAACGGATTTAAGTCCTGAGCCACACACCTTATTTACGGTCCAGGCAGGAACTTCTTGAGGAATTCCTGCTTTCATGGATGCTTGGCGGGCAGGATTTTGCCCTGCCGCTGCACTAAGAACATTTCCCATAATAACTTCTTGAACATCACTTGGTTGCAGCTGGGCTCGTTTTATGGCTTCTTTAATCGCGATTGCTCCAAGCTCCGCTCCACTAAAGCTCTCTAATGCACCACCAAAAGAACCGACAGGTGTTCTCGCTGCACTGACAATTACAACTTCTTTCATGATTCTCCTCCTAAAAATACTGTTTTCCCCTATAGAGCAAGCTTATGGGTTCTTTTCCAAATTCCCATTTGTTCTGCTTCTTTTATCAAATCCTCGCGGAAATCGGGATGGGCAACTGATATCAGGGCTTCCGCACGTTCCCAGGTGGTCTTTCCCTTCAGATTTACAATGCCATACTCAGTGACGATATAGTTGACCATGGCACGATGTGTCGTCACAATGGCTCCCGGAGTTAAGGTAGGTTTAATGCGTGAACACAACTCGCCATCCTTTTTCTGATATGTGGACTCCAAGCAAATAAATGATTTACCCCCTTTAGAATGGTATGCCCCTAAGGTAAAGTCGACTTGACCTCCAGTACCGCTAATATTGCGGGTGCCTGAAGATTCTGAACATACTTGACCAAATAAATCAAGCTCTACGCAATTATTGATAGCAATAAAATTATCGTGTTGAGAAATTACAAAAGGATTATTTACATAGTCTACCGGATAGATTGCACAGCTCGGGTTATTATTAAGATAATCGTAGGTTTTCTGGGTTCCCATGCAAAAAGTATAGACTGCCTTATAAGTATCGAAACGCTTGCGAGCTCCAGTTACTCGACCAGCTTCCATCATCTCGACGATGGATTCTGTCATCATCTCGGTGTGAATTCCCAGATCCTTAAGGTCCGATTGGGCGATAATCTTCCCCATGGCATTCGGCATACCGCCAATTCCAAGTTGAATACAACTTCCATCAACAAGTTCAGGCATAATAAACCCGGCAATTTTGTTATCATTTTCCGTAGGGGGCACCGATCCAACCTGGGGCATTGGCCATTCTGTTTCGATAACATGATCCACCTCGGAAATGTGGATACCTTCTTCTCTACCACCCAAACAGCGCGGAATACTTGGATTAACTTCAAGAATAATCTTTTTAGCCTTTTCACAGATTGCTTTGCTGTGTGAGACTTGGGGGCCAAAGTTAAAATAGCCCTTTTCGTCCATGGGAGTCACCGGAAGCATTGCTACATCAACATCGAGAAACTTACGATAATAGCTTGGCAACTCATTATAAAGCATAGGAATATACCAACATGCCCCTTGATCATGAAGCTTTCTATCAAGACCACTAAAATGCCAATTATTTAAGATAAAATGCTTTGCTTCCGGATCCGCCTTGACTACCTCGGGCATTCTTGTTGAAGTAGTTGCTCGTATCTTGACATCTGTAAGTTCATCCTTACGCGCCGCTAGAGCTTTGTCTAAGGCAACTACCTGACCGGTAAATGAGCCATACTCTACCCAGTCTCCTGACTTGACAACGCCTACGGCCTTCTCGGGTGTAGTAAGTTTCTTTTGGTACTCTGCATAAATATCCATATCTAACCCCTCCTGCTTTTCTTTTTAGCCTGTGATTTTTTACATCTGACATTGATTTTTTACATTTTAGCTTGAATGATTGTGGGTTTCTCGGTTACCCATGGCTTAGTTATGGGAAAAATCGTTTTGCCATAGGCCGTATTTACAACGAGGGCTGATGAAAGATACATAGCCAGAATACCGGCGAAGAGAAGAGCATATCCAGCGATTGGTTTAAAGGAAGGGTCAAGAATTCCCAAGTCTAAAAAGGCTACTTGTACAACTGCAATATCAACCAGAACAACTGCCAGCGATAAGATACTAGTTGATTTAAAGTAAGCAGGAGTCCACATCACTAAGCAGAATGAAAGGACTAACCAAGCCCAACCATCAATGTGAGTATCTAAGGGTATCGACCATTGTTGAATCGCAGCAAAATACTTGACGAAAAACTCTAGCCCGCCAACAAGCATAAAGAATGCCGAAAAGTAAAGAAATACGTTTCCACCAACGATCTGGCCTTCTTTCAACTCAATAACGCCAACGATGACTTGTACGACAAAACCACCGATTAGCCAACATGCCATTAATGGCATAGCCCCCGCAGTTACCTTTCCGCTTAACAAAGCGAAAAAGGTGAAACAGGCAACACCTAGAGCGACAAGACCCGCAGGCGATGGGTTCGCCCATCCTCCTTGATTATTTGACATATGCTTTCCCCTCTCAATCATAACCTCAATTTTAGAAGCTCATTTTTTGGACTTCTTTATCATTTTTTATGAGATTGATACTATCCTGATAGAATTCAATGTCAGTCTGTTGCAAAAAACCTTGTTGTCAGATGTAAAATCACAGGCTAAAATTTCTTTTTTGTTTTTTGATTTTATTTTTAATTTGCGGACAGTGAATTTGCGAGATAGCTTAAGAAGGTATATTGTCAACTATCTTTTCATCCCTCCATTCAATGATTTAGGATATTCTCCCAGCGAGAATCTCAGCAATATCCTGCACTTTAATTTGATCTTCTGCTTCGCGAGTTGCTACTCCGTCATTGATCATGGTCAGACAGAAAGGACATGCCGTGCTCACTAAGTTTGAGCCCGTCGCTAAAGCCTCGTCGGTCCGCATTACATTGATTCGTTCTCCCTCATGCTCCTCTAGCCACATTCTTCCACCACCTGCTCCACAGCAGAAGCTCTTCTCATGATGACGAGACATTTCCAACATAGTAAATCCCGCAGCCTGAAGTAGGGTACGTGGCTCCTGATAGATTTCATGGTAACGTCCCAGATAACAGGAATCATGGTAGGTGACAGTTTGTCCTGCTTTTTTATCAAATTGCAGTCTTCCCGCTTGCATAAGCTCATTTAAGTATTGGGTATGATGGACTACCTCGTATTGACCCCCGAACTCGGGATAATCCTGCTTTAAGACATTGAAACAGTGTGGACATTGGGTAACAATTTTCTTAACTCCGTAACCATTCATGACTTCAATATTCTCGGAAGCTAACGAGTAGAAAAGGTATTCGTTTCCTAAACGACGTGCGGAATCTCCACAGCATTTTTCCTCATTGCCTAGGATCGCAAAATTAACGTTGGCTTTTTGCAGGAGCTTCACGAAGGCCGCCGCTACTTTTTGATTACGAGTATCAAAGGCTCCCGAACAACCCGGCCAATAAAGGATTTCTGCCTCTGGATTCTCTTCTAGAGTCTTGACCCCTAGGCTTGTTAGGAATTCAGCACGGTTGCTCCAGCCAATCCCCCAAGGGTTCCCGTTATTCTCCATATTCTTAAAGGCCAGCTGGGCTTCTGAAGGGAAACGACTTTCCATGAGCACTAGGTTACGACGCATATCAATGGTTTTATCCACATGCTCAATAAAGATGGGACATTGTTGTTCACAGGAGCGACAGGTAGTACAAGCCCAAAGGTCATCCTCGGCTATTACTTCGCCGATGAGCTGACGTAGTCCTAATTCCTCTTCACTAGGTACTTCTGCTGCAACAGCGACTTCCTCTGTCGTCTCATGAGCTCCTGCTAGGGCAGGTTTGGCATTATTGTGTTCCTTTAAGGCCTTACCCATTTCCCCCATATAAGCACCCATATCTTGGATCACCTGTTTGGGGTTCAGGTGCTTGCCACTTAAATAAGCCGGACAATTATCTTGGCATCTACCGCAACGCAAACAAGCATCCGTGTTAAAAAGTGTCTTCCAGCTAAATTCGCTAAGCTTACTTTTACCATAGGTTTCTAGGCTCTCATCCTCAAAGTCGATCTTTTCAGGTACCCCAATCGGTCCATGCTTACGTAGGAATTGATTAGCTGGTCCGAGTAAAATATGGGAAAGCTTTGAATATGGAAAATACCCGAAAAAGACCATGACCAGGATAAAATGAAACCACCACAGGAAACTATGGATTCCCTCTAAGGTTTCTACACTAAAGCCTTGGAAAAACGGTGCCATAGCATAGCCAACGAAGGCATAGACCCCCCACGGATCGGTAGCAGCCGCCATACGCACAGCCTGGATAACGAAACCGGTAACCAAAATGGTTAAGATCAGCACTAAAACGATAGCGTCGTCCTTTTTATTGTCAAGTCGATCCGGGCGTTGTACATAACGTCGCCAAATAGCCATAAGAATACCAAAGATGGCCAGTAATCCAAAAGCATTGGCGGTAATTTTGATGAAGATATATAAACCGCCGTTAAAGACATTGACGCCGAAATCAGCCTGTAGGGCGACAATCGTTGTCGCAAACATCAAAAGAAGAAAACCCCAGAAGATGGAAAGATGCATCACTCCCGGAAAACCATCTTTTATGATCCTTTTATGGCCTATTCCATAGACAATGACATCACCAATTCTCTTTCCGAGATTTTGCCAACGGTTCTCTGATTGTCCTAAACGCCATAATTTTAAGCGCTGATAAAAACCATAACAGAAAAAACCGAGAGCTATGACTAACATGGGGTATATCAGCCAATGGTTTTCTATGTTCCAGTAAAGCTCCCGAGTCGCCATATCCTTTACTCCCCTTCCCATATCTCTAATTCCGTATCGGTACCTCAAACTTCCAACCCGAAGCATTAACCCTCAATATATCCACTAAATTTATATATTCGCAATTTTCTGGATATTTAATGGCCTAGGGTACTGTCGTTCGACAGCACCCTACCCTATTTGATTTATTCCCTGCTGGTTAAGGTGAACTCCCGCTTACACGCTGCTTGAGGGGGTGAGTTCCGCTATATGCAGGCCTTATTCGTTGACTAATTTCTTGAATTCTTCGGTAAGAAGTGGCACAACTTCAAACAAATCCCCGACAATCCCGTAGTCAGCAACATTGAAAATGGGGGCATCAGGATCTTTGTTGATTGCAATAATGACTTTGGAAGCTCCCATGCCGGCAATATGTTGGATGGCTCCACTAATTCCACAGGCAATATATAGGGTCGGTGCTACAATGCTACCTGTTTGCCCGACTTGGAATTGATTATCGATCCATCCAGAATCTACTGCTGCTCTAGAGGCCCCTACAGCTGCTCCCACTACATCAGCTAAATCCTCGAGAATTGTGAAATTCTCTTTAGCTTTCATGCCACGGCCACCGGAGATAACAATATCTGCTTCCGTCAGTGCAGGACGGCTGGTGACGATGAGGGCCACATCCTTCAAAATGACTTTTAAATCCCCAGGATCAATTTCCGCAGCTACTTCTATGACCTCAGCTTGTCGGGTAGGATCCGGTTCAGAAGCGACAAAGGATTTTGCCCGAACAGTAGCAAGAAGTGGCTTGGTTAGAATTTCTACAAAACTAAAGGCACTTCCGGTGAAGACCGGACGCTTGAACAGAAGGAATTTCTCTTGATTCACTTCGATGTCGATGATATCAGAGGCTAGACCCACTCCTAACCGTTGAGCTAAACGTGGTGCTAGATCTTTAGCTAACGCTGTATGACCCATCAAGAAAGCTTGGGGCTCTTCATTGCGAAGTAGCTTGGTTAGCACTGAGGTATAAGCACCTGTCGTATATTGTGCTAGTTGTGGTGAGTCCAGCAGGTAAACTTTATCCGCTCCATACTCGGCTGCTTCCTTCGCTAGATTGGCAACCTTCTCACCGATGATGACAGCTACCAGCGGCTCTCCTGTTTGATCAGCAATTTTGCGACCTTGACTTAATAATTCAAAGGATATCTTGCGAATTTTTCCGGCTGCTTGTTCAACAAATATCCATATTCCCTTTGGCATAGTACTCGCTCCTTTACTTTGTTCGTCATCCGATTAGAGAACTTTTGCTTCTTCACGCAGTAAGCGTGCTAGGAGACTTGCTGCTTCTGCAGGTTCTCCAGGAAGCTTTTTGCCCCCTTGTCTAGGGATGGGCAAAGTAAATTTCAAGACCTTCGCCTGAACTGCCAGATTAGAAGCATCTAGTCCCAAATCGCTCAGTTTTAGTACAGTTAAGGGTTTCTTTTTCGCTTTCATAATTCCGGCGACCGATGGATAACGGACTTCATTAATTCCTTGCACTACAGTGATTACAGCTGGTAGCGTTACTTCAAGTGTTGCTAGTCCACCGTCGATGACCCGCTTAGCAGTGGCAAGACTTTCGTCAATATCGAGTTTAGTGACACTGCTGATGGAAGGTAGCTCCATTTTCTCCGCCATACGTACAGCTACTTGAGCTGAGCCATTATCTGTATCCATTACTCCGGCGAGGACGATGTCATGGGGTAAGGTTTGTACCGCTTTGGCAAGGATAGTAGCGGCCATGCCTTCATCCACTTCACCCAAGGCAGGGTCATTGATTTGAACGGCTTTGTCCGCTCCCATAGCTAAGGCACTGCGAACAGCGGCTGTAGCTTGGTCTCCCCCCAGAGTAACAATGGTTACTTCGCCACCTAATCTCTCCTTGATACGTAACGCTTCTTCAATGGCGTATTCGTCCAAGGGGTTGATGACTAAAGTGACTCCATTGGTGTCAATTTTCCCATCACTATTTAAGACAATTTTTGCTTCAGTATCTACCGTTTGTTTCATTAATACAACGATGTTCATAAGGTACCCCCTTGTTGGATTTCCCTGTGTTACTCCATTCTCTTGATACCAGTTTTGTTATTCCTTTAAAATATGGCTAGCAATGACGATTCTTTGTACTTCGCTGGTTCCTTCATAAATCTCAGTAATCTTAGCGTCTCTCATCATGCGCTCAACAGGATATTCGCGTGTATATCCATAACCTCCATGCATTTGCACAGCTTGAGTGGTTACCCACATCGCTGTTTCGGAAGCGTGGAGTTTTGCCATAGCGGAAGCTTTAGAAACAGGCTTATGTTGTGTAGCAAGATAAGCTGATTGATAAACTAAGAGACGTGCTGCTTCGATTTGAGTTGCCATATCAGCTAATTTGAACTGGTTTGCTTGGAATTGCGCGATCGGCTGACCGAACTGCACTCTTTCCTTTGCATAGTTCTTGGCCTGTTCATAAGCACCTTGGGCAATACCTAATGCTTGTGAAGCGATGCCGATTCGACCAAAGTCTAAGGTGATCATAGCAATCTTAAATCCTTGACCTTCTTCACCTAAAAGATTCTCGCCAGGAACTCGAACATTATCGAAGACCAATTCGTAAGTAGCAGAAGAACGAATACCCATTTTCTTTTCTTTCTTTCCAAAGGTAAAACCGGGCATTCCCTTCTCTAAAATGAAAGCTGCAATACCTTTGTTTCCTTTGCTTTTATCCATTTGAGCTGTTACCACGTAGGTATCTGCTTCATAAGCATTGGTGATAAAGATTTTAGAACCGTTGATGATATAGTCATTGCCATCTTTTACTGCTGTAGTTCTGGTTCCTGAAGCATCGGAACCGGCCATAGGTTCTGTTAAACCGAAAGCCCCAATCTTTTCTCCACTGGCCAAAGGCACCAAATATTTTTGCTTTTGCTCTTCAGTTCCGAAAAGATAGATAGGGTTTGCACAGAGACTGGAATGAGCAGAAACTGTAACGCCTACAGAAGCGTCAACTCTCGATAATTCTTCAACAGCAATCGCATAGGATAGATAATCTGCTTCTACACCACCGTACTTTTCCGGGAAGGTAATTCCTGCAAGACCTAACTCGGCCAGCTTATGCCATATCTCACTGGGAAACTCTTCTTTCTCATCCCGTTCTTCAGCACCCGCTGCACACTCATTCTCAGCAAAATCGCGCACCATTTTCCTCATCATGACATGGTCTTCACTTAATTCAAACATCATAGTTTTCGACTCCTCTCAATTCTTTTTTATCTATCTCTAACCTTAATAGGTATAGAAACCTCTGCCTGTTTTGCGACCCAACCAGCCTGCTTTAACATACTTTCTTAACAATGGGCAAGGACGATATTTGTCCCCGAGTCCCTCATGGAGCACGTCACAGATAGCAAGTACTGTATCAAGGCCGATTAAATCCGCTAAAGCCAAAGGCCCCATGGGATGATTAGCTCCCAGCATCATTACATTATCAATGGCTTCTGGCTTGGCAATGCCTTCATTCAAAGTCCAGATCGCTTCATTGATCATAGGGATTAAAATCCGGTTGGCAACAAACCCGGGAGCATCATTGACTTCTACTGGAGTTTTACCCATCGCGATGCTTAAGCTTTCAATTTGGGTATAGACTTCATCACTGGTAGCCAAGCCCCGAATAATTTCTACTAGCTTCATGACAGGAACCGGATTCATAAAATGCATACCAATTACTTTGTCGGGTCGCTTCGTACAGGCTCCCACTTCAGTAATAGGTAATGACGAAGTGTTAGTGGCTAAGATAGTATGTTCTGGACAAACCTCATCTAGCTTTTTAAAGATTTCCCCTTTGATAGCCATATTTTCTATGGCTGCCTCGATGACTAAATCAGCATTTTTAGCATCCTCAAGGTTTGAGCTTTTTTGGAATCTACCCAAAATACTCACTTTTTCTTCAGGAGCTAATTTTCCCTTTTCTACATTGCGGGCTAGGGTCTTCTCGATGCTTTTAAGGCCACGTTCAACGAATTCCTCCTTAATATCATTGAGAATGATTGTGTACCCAGCTTGAGCTGCCACTTGGGCAATTCCGGAACCCATCTGACCCGCTCCGATCACCATAATAGTTTTCATAAACACTCTCCCCCTTTAAACTTAAATCATATTTCTTTTAGTTTTAAAAAGAGCAATTCTCTAAAATATGATTTATCCTCATAGAATTACGAGCTACAGGTCGCATGAATTTTGCACCTAGACTTATAGTCGCAATCTTATGAATTGTTTACTTATCATATTATTCATGCAAATATCATGCCAAATTCCCAAGCGTATAGGGATTTGCTTCTAGAAACCCTTATATCGTCACGAATTTTCTGAATTATCTTAATTGTGAGTATATTATGTACTTGTGGGCATTAGGTTTTGTGTCTCTAGATAGAGACAGTTATTTTTTATAAAAATGCTTAACAGCTTAATTCGTCCATTTTTGGTTCAGGTGTCTCTTTTAGAGACACTGTCTCAAAAAAACACAGCATCTCTGGGCAGAGATGCTGTGTTTGCGTAAGCAATTTGCTATTATACTTAGCAAGCTATTTGATATTATACTTAGCAAGCTTTTTGTAAAGAACTGAACGGTGAATTCCTAGTATTCGAGCCGCATGAACTTTGTTTCCCTGAACACTAATCAAAGTCTTCTGGATAATTTCTCGTTCAGCCTCCTGTAAAGTATATTCTAAGGTATGTTCTTCTTTGAAGGACAACGAGTCTACGAAACCAGGCAAAGCAAGATGCTTAGGCTGAATCAAGGGTTCATCACAAATGACAATCGCTCGTTCTAAGATATTTTCCAGCTCTCGAATGTTGCCTGGCCAATCATAAGAACATAAATGAGCAAGACTTTCGGGAGTGTAACCTTGAATGTCTGTTCCCAGTCGTTTATTCACCTTTTCAATTAGGCTATTGGAAATTAACCCGATGTCTTCCTTGCGCTCTCTTAAAGGCGGCAGCTCAATTGATAAGACATTAAGTCGATAATAGAGATCAAGCCGAAATTCGTGTTCCATGACCATTCTCCGGAGATCTCTATTCGTAGCCGCAATAATCCGGACATCAACTTTGATCGGCTCAGTCCCACCTAAACGTTCTAATTCTCGTTCTTGCAATACCCGTAAGAGTTTGGCCTGCATGACTATGGACATATCGCCGATCTCATCGAGGAAAATCGTCCCTTTGTCTGCAAGTTCAAATTTACCTGGTTTACCACCCTTGCGCGCCCCGGTAAATGCGCCCTCTTCGTAGCCAAATAGCTCTGATTCAAGAAGATTTTCCGGCAAGGCTGCACAATTGACTTTTATATAGGGTCCTTTACTGCGACTGCTTGATTTATGGATGGCGTGGGAAAAAACTTCTTTCCCTGTGCCGCTTTCACCAAGGATAAGTATTGTCGAGGTCGTTTGCGATGCTCGTTTGGCTAAGGCTTTTGCCTTTTTCATGGCTTGACTCTCACCAATGATGTCATCAAAAGCAAATTTGGAGGAATGAAGCTTGCCGAATTCTTCTTTGTAGTAGGCTAAATTTTCTTCGAGTCTCATGACTTTCTTGGCAAATGTTTTGGCAATCTCCATGTTCTTAAATAAGGTTTTTGCCAAGGCACCGACAACTTTACCCTCCCGTTCGATGGGAACACTCATAATAATGAAATCGCGATCGTTAATGTGCCAGGTTTCCGCAAATTGAGCCTTACCTGATTTTAAAATTTGCGGAAGATTGGAGTTCTGACTAATAGCTTGTATTTTCTTGCCAATGACTTCCTTTGCTTCTAGCCCCATGACATCTAAGAAGAATTGATTCATCAAAATGACCGTTTCCTGATCATCAATAACGACCATTCCTTCGTAGGAATTCTCAACAACGGCTTCTAAGGTTGCCATAAGTTTTTCGTTGGAGCTTAAACGATGTGTTACTGCTTCCAGCTCTGTGATGTCTTTGAATACAGCGACTGCTCCAAGTACTTTCTCCCCAAGGATGATGGGTAAAAAATCCGCATTTGTGTTCAGCTCTCCATATGTCAAGCGGACACCTCGATGCTCTCGGCCCGATACCAGTGCTTGATAGGTTAAGGATTCAGGGAAAAAGTCCTTGATGGGTTTGCCAAGCACTTCTTCAGCATGGAAACTCAAGGTCTTTTCTGCTGATGGATTGTAAAAAATTATTCGTCCATTAGCATCAATGGCCACAACGGCGTTATGAACCAATTGAATGATCTGGTTAATATAATAGTCTAGGTCTTTTAATAGATCGAGCATTATATTCAAGTTGTCCTGTAATTTTAATTCCCCTCGAAATTGTCCATCTTGGCGAATCACATAAGCAGCAGGCCATTGTTTACTGATGACATGACCAAGATTGAAGAGAAGACCATTTTCTTCAAAGAGCAACCACTCTGTTTGTCTAATCAGGGAGTCTACGGAAGCGTCAGGGTCATAAACACCCTTGGCAAAGGAATCAAGAATGTCCGCAGCCTCAAGAACTCCTTGCATATATCCTTCATCGTTGACAATTGCAATACGACTATGGCCTTCGTTTAGAAAAAGCGCAAGAGCTTCATTCATTAAAGTTCCTTCTCGAAGAGAAAAAGGGGAAATAATTAACTTTTGACTTTCTATTAATGAAAGTCCACTTGAAACAAAGCCTTTCATCATGCTGCACCTCACAATTTGCTACCCTGAATTATTCTGTATTTATTGGCAATAGTTCGTATTGTCTAAATTTTCTGTATTCAAACGCAAAATCCTGCTTTTCATCTTATAATAAATATTTATAATCTGGCCCTTAGCCTTTTTTGCTTCAGATTGTCCCGTGTTTGTCCCCTGCATAATATCCGGCGAGTGCAAAGGGCATCTTTCTCAAATATTATCTTTAAATAAAAATAAACTACTGCTTAAACGATATAAGCAGTAGCAATACATCTTTTATGGAATTTCTTTTGTGCGAAAAAATACCGGTTACAAAATATCAAAATATGTTTTTCTGGTAGGAGCCGGAAAGGCTTGGTTTAGCGTTTCTGTCTACCCCTTCCCTATAGCACTTAAACAGCCTTAACTTTATCCTTAAGCCAATTCTTCATATCTTCGATAACCGATTGATCTGACCCTTGGACCATGACCGCCTCTAAGGTAAGGGCTAGTTCCTCGCCGTTAAAAGATTTGCCAAGGAAACAATCACTGATTTCCTGAATAAGCGCAGCATTCATAGCATCGGAGTAAATTGTAGACTCCGTGATACACCCCTTGTTTAGTCTTAAGCCCAGTTCGATGCCGCCCCAAGGAAAACGAGTTTCAATAACTAAATCAAATTGCGGTGTTTTCCCATAGCGCCATTCCCATGAAGCGTACTTTTCATAGAGTGACATTAGATCAATATCCGTATCTTTAACCAATACAGGTTCTGAACATTCCCCATAAAGGCCTTGGAAGCTTTCGCAAAGTTTTCCTTTCATTTGATCGATGGATAGATCCGGCACATAGTTGCGCAGGTTGGTGATCCGAGACTGGACAGATTCCACCCCTTTTGCGGCCATTTTCTCCTTAGATACTTGCAGGTATTTTCCTACTTTCTCACCATCGACATGGACGAGAACGGTACCATGATGATAGGCTTTGTCTTTTTCAAAATAAAAGGCATTGCCGGAGAATTTCTTCCCATCGACGGTCAAATCATTACGACCGGTGAACTCGGCCTGTATACCCAGACCTTTGACTCCCTCTAGAATCACTTGCAGTTGCTTATGTAAATCATAAAGGTCACGGTCCATAATAAAAGTAAAGTTGAGATTGCCCAGGTCATGGAAAACGGCACCTCCTCCGGAAAGGCGGCGAGCAAGCTTTCCTCCATCTTCTTCTAGAGCTGTGCAGCGACATTCTTTCCAAGGGTTTTGATTTCTCCCGATCACCACAGTATTTTGGTTTTGCCAAAGATAGAGAATAATTTGGTTTTTCTCTACTTTATGCAGAAGATATTCTTCTAAGGCTAAATTATGCCAAGGATCAAAGGAGTCGGAGAACACGATTTGCGTCTTCGGGGATTGGTGGGACATGGGTACCATCCTCTCTTTTAGTAAATTTATCCTATTTCCCTCGCGTGAGATAACCCCTCATTACTTCTTCTGGGACAAGATTGCCACCTGTCGCCCAAATAATATGGGTAGCTTTTTTTAGCTTATCCTCCAGGTGATGATCTTTAAGATATTGCATACCTACGGTACTCTGCAAGAGCCGAGCCGGACCAGCCATTCCGGCCAAAGCCGAGGGTTCACATTGTATGCCTTGAGTATCATGAAGAGCCTGTAGCAGACAAAAAAGCTCATCATCTTGGATTGTGTAAGCTCCGCTGAGTAAGACTTCCATCAGCTTACCCACGAAACGAGAAGCTCTGCCTACAGCCAATCCATCAGCTTCGGTCTTGTTATCCAGTCCGATGTCTTGAACAGCAATTTGATCGTGCCGCCCTGTCGCCAACCCTAAAAGCATACAGGGAGAATGGGTCGGTTCAGCAAAGAAACAGTGGACATTTTCTCCAAAAGCTTCCTTTAAGCCAAAAGCTATTCCTCCCGGTCCACCGCCCACCCCGCAGGGCAAATAAACAAAAAGGGGATGATTAGAATCTACCCAAAGGTTTAATTCTTCGAGCTGGTGCTTAAGCCTCCGCCCAGCAACTGCATAGCCTAAAAATAAGTCCTTGGAGCACTCATCATCAACAAAATGGCAACAGGGGTCTTCTTTAGCTTGCTTGCGACCTTCTTCTACCGCCTTACTATAATCAAAAGCGTATTCAATAACCTCAACACCTTCAGAACGCAAACGTTCTTTTTTCCATTCCTTAGCATCGGCAGACATATGGACTGTGACTTTAAAGCCCAGTTTAGAACCCATCACCCCGATACTTAATCCAAGATTTCCTGTGGAGCCCACAGCAATCGTATGGGTGGAAAAAAACTCCCTAAAAGAAGGATCAGCTAAGATAGAATAATCGTTTTCTGTGGTGAGTAGCCCTTCTTTTAGGGTGAGTTCTTCCGCAAGCTTAAGGACTTCATATATCCCACCTCGTGCCTTGATGGATCCGGAAATCGGCAGATGACTGTCACATTTAAGCCATAGATTACCCCGGATCTGAACGCCAAAACGGGATTCTAAATATCTCTGCATGTTTTCAATTGGAACAAGACTGGACTCGATTAAGCCCCCATTTGGCCTAGTCTCGGGAAAAACTTTAGCAAGATAGGGTGCAAAACGCTGTAGCCTTTTCTCCGCAGCAAGGATTTCCTTGGCAGACATCATAGCTTGTCGACTACGATTATTCTGGGCTGTTCCATATTGCGTATTGATCCAAAAAGTCTCACGAGCTGCCATTAAATCTTGCATAATAGGAATATGGCACAGGAGATCAGAGTCTTTGGTACCAGGTCCTTGCTTACGCAAACTAACTGCCTCCTTGGTACGTGTACGCACCTGTTTTTCCTTGAATGCACCTTAATCAGTCACACTATATTATAGCAAAAGAGATTTGTTTTTTCGCTATGGAAAATTACGACTCATAAAGTCACAGCAAAGCCTGGAACAATAAAAACAGACTAGGTTTATACCCTAATCTGCTTCAACTCAGGCACGCATATATTCTTTACTATATAGATTTTATCTTCTTATACTTTTCAGGCATATTATATTCTAACTCTTTTACCTCAAAATGGTACCAATGAAAATCACCCGTATCAAGCTTCCAGATGAGTTCCCCTCGTGAGGGTACCTTGATTCCATTGAACTCTTGATATTCTTGGATAACGCATGACCAAGTCTCTAAACGGTATTCACCTTCAAACTCGCCATAACGTTTGGCTTCAAAGTTAAGGGGCTCTCCTTGCTCATTGAAGGTAAAGATCCCGGAAGCCGTGACTCCTCCATAGGTCATGGTGGCTTTAGCCGAAGTATCATTGATTTCTTCCCATTGGATATAGTCATTTAAAGCAGCCGAGGGAGACCACATTATCTCAGCAAGATATCGTAACAGCGTCCCTTGATCAATTTCTTTCCCTCGGCCATCAGCTACAGTAAACAAAGAAAGCGCTTTAATAAGCATATGTCCACGACCATCGATATATAGATCTCTTCCGGATATGTGGAAGAAGGGCGCCATTTTTATATCAGCATACCAAATAAACCCAGGATCATCGATTCTAAAGTATTGTTCTACCTGACCCTTCATCCATGCCTGTTCTTGCTTGAGCCTTAAGGTTATGTCCTGCCTTGTTCTCGTAGCGATAGCTCGTTCTTTACCGACAATATGGGATTGCCGAAGCCAATTCTGTACAGGCAGGGGGAGTCCTTCTAGATCCGAAGGTTGTACTGTCCCACCTGGGTTCTCTATCCCCTCATAAAACTGAGTGACTTCTTCCGAAACCATTTGCTTAAACTGAATTTTGGCAATGACTGTAATGACAGCAAAAACGGCCACAATAAGCACTATCACCAGTAAAATTATCATTAATACTTTTCCCACTGCGGAGTCTACCTCCCTTACTATTGGCTTCAAGCTTAATCTCGCATATGAGTCAGCGCTTAATCAGCAAATTGGCAAACATGCTCAAATAATCACAAGCTATGGAGGGTAAGCGGCTTTGTGCCACTTACCCTAAACACTTTAAATCAATATTTATTCCGATAGTGCTCTTTGATCTGTTGATTGATTTTCTTCCATTTCTTCTTTTCTTCAAGCCGCTCATAGAGATTGGTTTTACGCACGATATACTGAGACTCTCGTTGCAGCTTTTTGAAGCTAGTGTAGCGCTCTTGACTTAGGCTACCAGCGCTGATGGCTTGTAGTATCGCACAGCCCGGTTCTCCATCATGTTGGCAATCAGAAAATCGACAGCGCTCAGCATAACCAAAGATATCTTCAAAGGCTTCACTTAAACCTTCTCCTGTACCATAGAGTTGAAGCTCACGCATACCCGGGGTATCAATCAATACCCCTCCCTGAGGTAAAAGGAAAAGTTCTCGTGAAGTGGTTGTGTGGCGTCCTCGACTATCATTTTCTCGAACCGTTTGGGTTTCCTGCACCTCTTGCCCTAAGAGATGATTAACAAGTGTTGACTTCCCAGCTCCGGACGATCCGAGCAAGGCAATCGTATCACCCGGTCGTACATAGTCTGTTATTTCCTCGATCCCATCTCCCGTTAAACAACTTATCGAGAAAATAGTTACCCCCGGGGCCGCCTCTTCTACTTGACGGATTTTGCTTTGAACATCATTACATAGATCCGTCTTACTCAAAACCAAAACTGGAGTTGCTCCACTTTCCCAAGCTAGGGTAAGATAGCGTTCGATTCTTCGCACATTAAAATCCATATTTAGAGCATTGACGAGAAAAACTTTATCAATATTCGTGGCGATAATCTGTTCATCTGTGGTCTTGCCGGCAACCTTACGGGAGAATTTACTCTTTCTAGGCAGTATACCTTGAATCAGTGCTTCTTCGGAGCCTATGGATGCAGATGTCTCCGGAGAACCAAGGATAACCCAATCCCCTACGGCCGGAAAATCGCGACGCTCCATGGCTGAATAACGCATTTTTCCTGATACACTTGCCCATACTTCACCCGATGGTATCCCTACCTTAAATCGATTGCGATACTCTGCTAATACACGGCCTGCTTGGAAGCCGTTTGCTAAATAGGGTTGGAATTGTTCTTGCAGACAATCATTCCAACCAAGTTCTTTAAGATCCAATTTACAAATCAGATGGAACCCTCCTTGACGTAGTGTGTCACGGAAGTCCCGTTTTAGATGAGAGTGTCAACTAAACATAGGTCTTTCGTGACGTTGACAAAATTGAATTAATCTAGCTACAATGACCGACTCTTTATTTTCCATAATTCAACACCTCTCAATCTGTAATCTACACATATTATACAATTGTTGGTAACAAAATCAACCATAAAAAATCGCCAGAGTTTCTTACGACTCTGGCGATTACCTTGCTATTTAGAATGCTTTTCTATTAGGCTCTTCTTTTATAGGCCAATTTGCTATGTGCCCGGGGTTTGCCCAGCACTTCAGCCCAGATAACACCCTGGATCAGTGGGTTTACAGCCTGGCTAGGAAAAGCAAATCCAGCCTGTTGTTGAGGATAGCCGACATTGGATATTTGCTTGCCTACCAATTCAAGTTGTGGCTTCTTTGCCCCAGCGACGCCCAAGTTACCCTCTCTACCGCTTGTTCCCTCATTACCTAAAGCACCTTCCCTACTGGTACTGCCTTCATTGCCACTTGTTCCCTCGACACCCCATGAACCTTCAGCACTCAAGTAATCCTCACTGGGTCTACCTTCGGTGCCGTATCCCTCTGTCCCGGAAGTTCCTTCACTATCATACCTTTGGGAGGAGGTTGGATAACGCTTGGTCGTAGAGGTTCGGGAGGAGGTGTCTGTTTGCACTTCCTTAGGGAATAATTCTCGTTCTAATTCCTCAAACATCTCTCGCCATTGTGGGCGGCTTTGCTTGGTTTCCTGCTGAGAGGAGGTAGGACGACTATTTTGGGGACCGTTCTGTGGTCGATTATAGGGTGGACGGCGGTTTTGTGGTTTCTTCTGGTTCGTGCCAAAGATCGTGGATGCTGCGTAGATGAATATGATAATGGGTAACCAAGAAAAAAAATCCATTAAGTCCTCACCGCCCTACTTTTTCGGGTTGGGGTCTTGTTGTGAATTGCCCGTACGTGCAATGTTTTCGCGCATACTTGTATCAGCCATAATATTTTGCATATTGTAATAATCCATGACTCCCAATTTTCCCTCTTTTAAAGCTTCCGATAACGCTCTAGGTACTTCGGATTCCGCTTCAACAACCTTCGCACGCATCTCTTGAACATAAGCAACCATCTCTTGCTCTCTAGCTACAGCCATAGCACGACGCTCTTCTGCTTTTGCTTGGGCAATGCGTTTGTCTGCTTCTGCCTGATCTGTTTGAAGTTGGGCACCGATATTCTTACCTACATCCACATCGGCGATGTCGATGGAAAGAATTTCAAAAGCTGTTCCTGAGTCAAGCCCTTTAGATAATACAGTACGAGATACCATGTCGGGATTTTCCAAAACTTGCTCATGGGATTGAGACGAACCGATACTAGTTACGATACCTTCCCCGACACGGGCAATGATGGTTTCTTCCCCCGCTCCCCCGACAAGACGGTCGAGGTTAGCACGAACCGTTACCCGTGCTTTTACACGAAGCTCAATTCCGTTTTTAGCCACCGCAGAAACAATCGGTGTTTCAATAACCTTTGGGTTTACGGACATTTGGACCGCTTGCAGTACATCACGGCCAGCTAAGTCGATGGCTGCAGCTCTTTCAAACTGAAGAGGAATTGCTGCGCGCTCTGCTGCAATCAAAGCATTGATGACTTTGTCGACGTTACCACCCGCAAGATAATGGGCCTCTAGTTTTGCCGTTGTTACGTTTAAACCTGCTTTATGAGCTTTAATTAAGGGATTAACAATCTTGGCAGGAGTAACCCTTCTTAACCGCATCCCGATTAATGTAAAGATTCCTACATTTACACCAGCTGCCAGCGCAGAAATCCAGAGGCCTACCGGAATAAAGGTCAACAGTATACTGATTACGATAAAGGCTATCGCCAGAAGAATGATGGGTATTAAGTTTCCAATTAGCATTTTTATTCGCCCCTAGGGGCTCCACCTCCCGAATTATATTATTTGATTTAGGAAATTTGCCGAACTATGACGCGAGTTCCTTCGACAGCGATAATTTTTACACGGTGGTTAACTTCGATAAATCCCCCTTCCGTAACCACATCCAGTCTGTGGCCATTGACCTCAGCTGTACCAGCAGGACGCAAGGGACTAAGAGCAACCCCTTCACACCCTACATAGTTTTCCAGATCTGCGGTGGGGGCTACATAGCCTTCTTGATTCGATTGTTTGGTGTTTAATGAAAAACGTTGCCAAAAGCGTCTTGTACGGGGAATGCGAAAGCTTAAAGCGACGAGAACACCTAAGATGAGAAACATACTGCTCACATAAGCAACACCTTGAAGTACCGAATCTGCGGTCAGGAATATCCCTGCCGACAAAAGGATCAATCCTACTATTCCCAGAATTCCACCGGGGATAAATATTTCTAGAAATAAAAAGGACAAACCTAAAATAACCAGAGCCACAATCCCACTTGTCACCATAAATTCTTCCCTCCTCTCCTCTATTATAATGCAGATGCTATTTAATCAAGACTTCTCCTGAGGATTGTTTGGCTGAGGAATATTTTTCAACCACTCCTGGGCAATCTGTTTATATAGATTAGCCCGCGCTAGAAGATTGAGAATAACCAAGGTAGCCGCTACCTTATCTCTATCCTCCGGGTTAAGTTCTTCGCCAGATAGTGCCTCATTAACTTCTTCCGGTAATTGCTCGAGGGAAGTCACCCAATCCGCTTGAGTAAGATCAAAGATTTCGCTGTAATAGCGATATAACTTCGCCGGATTAATCCGGTCATCTGTATTATCACTAAGGTCTAAATTAACAAACCTTAATAACTGAGAGGCATCCTCTAAGGAAAGGATGTTTCTTAAATCATTCAACAAGAGGATATTGGCAACCTGCTCCCGGGTATACTTTTTTTTCTGAGGGTGCGGCAAATATTCTCTTCTTACCCAATTTTGAATATGCGTGTTATTTATATCATTATGACTCACTCGTTGAGCGACCTCGACGACTTGGGATAACATCATGGAATCCAGCTCTAAATAAGGTAAAGCCTTCTTTTTGGGTTCATAGCGATTTGCAATCTCGCTAATTTCCTTGAGATAAGAATTCATGAATATCACCTCCTTTTTATTATTTCGCTTTTCACTGTTAAACTTAAATCGGGTGTTGTCCTTCGATTTTTAATATGGGATAGCCTATCAAAGTCAAGGCATCATGGCATCCTTTAGAACATATCACAGCATTCATAGAATTACTTTATATATTCTTTATGATTTTATTATATGTTCACTTTGATCATATGTCAATGTATTTTTAGCTTTTCTTCACATATTTTTTAGCGAATAACTAATGGTATAGCCCATGCTTTATCTCCAAGGCTCCGCTATGCTATAATTTATCTTTAGAGGGTAATTAATACACTAATCGGTTTGTAAAGGAGTTGCTCGCTAATGAATGATCAATTACTTGAAAAATATGCTCAACTTATTGTTAAATCCGGAGTCAATCTCCAACCTAATCAGATACTCGTTATAAACTCTCCTCTTGAGTGCGCTGAGTTTACACGGAAAATTGCAGGGATCGCCTACCAAGTAGGCGCCAAGGATGTAGCGATTTTTTGGAAGGATGAACTGATGTCGAAAATACGTTTTCTGCAAGCACCGGATGCCATCTTTGATGAATTTCCGGAATGGCAGAAAGCCTTTTATCTGGACTATTCTCGTCAAGGGGCGGCCTTTTTAAGCATCTCAGCCTCCGATCCCGAACTAATGAAAGAGGTCAATCCAGACCGCATTGTCAGAGCACAAAGAGCATCCTCTACCGCTCTCAAAGAATACCGCGATCGCTTGATGAGCAATCATAATCCTTGGTGCGTTGTTTCTGTGCCTACTCAGGCTTGGGCAAAGAAAGTCTTCCCGAATGTCAGTATAAATGAAGCTATGGACAAACTTTGGGACGCCATATTTAAATCAGTTCGAGCTGATCAGGAAGATCCTGTTAAGGCTTGGCAAATCCACAAAGAGAACTTAAATCGCTCCATGAATATCCTAAACACTCATCGATTCCGGACCTTACATTTTGAAAATTCCCTCGGTACAGATCTATGGATTGAGTTGCCCGAGGGTCATCTATGGGTAGCGGGGGCAGACATTACACCTGAAGGTATCGAGTTCATAGCTAATATGCCTACCGAAGAGGTCTTCACCCTTCCTAAAAGGGCCGGGGTGAATGGAAAAGTTTTTAGTTCTTTACCCTTAAATTACAACGGCAGCCTCATCAAGAATTTTTCTCTGACCTTTAAAGACGGTCGAATTATCGATTTTAGTGCTGAAGAAGGGCTAGAGAGTTTAGCGGCCTTAATTAACACTGACGAAGGATCTCATTATCTAGGCGAAGTAGCCCTAGTTCCCGACAATTCTCCCATCTCTAATTCGAAAATCCTTTTCTATAATACCCTTTTTGATGAAAACGCTGCTTGCCACTTAGCAATCGGGAAAGCCTATCCTGTCTGCCTCGAAAACGGCGATAAGCTCAGTGAAAGTGAATTAACAACCGCCGGTGTGAATGAATCCATGGTCCATGAAGATTTTATGATTGGTACACCTGATTTAAAGATTACCGGAATTACCTCTTCAGGTGATGAGGTTCCAGTTTTTAGCCAAGGAAATTTTGCGTTTTAGGGAGGGTTTACCATCATCCAGGTTGGAAAAATAAATCAACTGAAGGTCGCTAATCTAGCCTCTTTTGGAGCCTATCTTGATGCGGAGACGGGTAATCGCCAAGACAATGTGCTCCTACCGGGCAATGAATGCCCCGACAATGTCCAAGAAGGTGATCTTTTTGAAGTATTTGTCTATCATGATTCAGAAAATCGTTTGATTGCTACCCGCCAAAAACCTTTAGCCTTAGTGGGGGAAATTGCCTACTTAAAGGTGACTGCCAAGACAAAATTCGGTGCTTATCTTGACTTCGGTATTGAAAGGGGCCTTTTTCTCCCCTTCCGCGAACAAAAGCACCCTCTTGAGATAGATCATAGCTATCTTGTTTATCTTTATCTCGATAAGAGCGGACGGATATCTGCCACCACAGATATCTATAGCCTTCTCCGCTCCGATTCTCCTTATCAGAAAAACGATAATGTCATGGGCACAGTCTACCAAATCAATCCGGAAATCGGGGTATTTGTAGCCGTAGACAACCAATATATGGGCCTCATTCCTCGTTCAGAAAACTACTCAGATCTCCGGTGGGGTGATCGGGTTCAGACTCGTGTGATTCGTGTTCGCGAAGATGGCAAGCTAGACCTCTCCCCACGTAACCTTTCCCATCAACAAATGAATGTGGATGCCGAGCTTCTCATCAATGCCCTGAATGCTCATGGGGGCGTCTTACCTCTTAATGAAAAATCCGATCCGGATGAAATTGAAAAAACCTTCCATATGAGCAAGGCCGCCTTTAAACGCGCCGTAGGTGTATTGCTAAAGAACGGCCGCATCAAAAAGTCGGGAGACGAATTAAGGCTCCCTTAAGTTTAACTTCCATAAAATCAATAAGGGGTTCAGTGTAAAAACACTACCCCATTGTTCCTTTTTTGAAGAGTATGAAACAAGGCTACTTGGACGAGTTAGCATGTCAAATTTTGCACCAGTGCCAAATTTGACATAGAGATTTATACTAGATACCAGAAAGTATGAGTTGCTTTATAGAAATTTCAGTGAACAGAGTAATATTAATTGAATAGACTTAAGTAAAAGGTGCTGTGAAATTACGATTTCACAGCACCTTTTCAAATATAATAAATCCAACTTGCAAAGACCCATTAGTGTAGCTTCTCACACAATAGTGAACGATTTTAAGCGAGCAGCTACCCGTTCTTCGCGAAAAGCACCCGACGGAGGAAGTGCTTGAGCGTTAGAACGGGTGCGCGCAGCTTACTGAGTGAGCGATGTGTGAGAAGCTACCCGACCCCAATCTTTCAAGAATATGCAATGGGGGTGTGAAATCTTAATTTCACGCCCCCTTTTCCAATTACCATCTATTCTTCGTCTTCCAAAACTCAGGCCGCAATAAAATCAGCAAAGTAAAAAGCTCCAATCGACCAAGCAACATGCAAAGTATCAAAACGGACTTTCCAAATATAGTGACACTGGCAAAAGTAGTCGTCGGCCCGACAATTCCAAAACCGGGTCCAACATTACCCAGGGAGGCTGCTACAGCGCTCATTGCATCCATCGGCTCAAGCCCTGTTCCGGCAACTAGAATAGTGGCTATAGCAAAAATCCCTACATAAAGAAAGAAGAATAAACTGACCATATTGACCGCTGCAGCATTAATCGGCTTCCCATCTAATTTAATACTCGATACTGCCTGAGGATGTAATCCTCGCGTCAGCATTGACCAAGTATGTTTAGTGAGAAGCATAATTCGAGCAATTTTTATGCCTCCGGTTGTTGATCCGGCGCATCCCCCAATAAACATCAGCACAAACAAAATTAACTTTGTTATTGCCGGCCACAGATCATAATCAGTAGAAACGAAACCCGTTCCCGTAACCATGGAGACCACTTGGAATAGTCCGTGACGCAGGGCATAATCCGGTGGCTTATCGTGCGTCAGCCACAATCCTCCCATGATGAGCACGGTACTGACACAAATAATGCTGAGATAAGTAATAAACTCGGTATTCCTAAAGGGTTTCAAGCTTTTCTTTGTCCAGGCCTCGAGATAAAGGCGGTAGTTTCCCCCAGCAATAATAATAAATACAATAATGATACCTTCAATAGCTAGGCTGTTGTAGTGCATAATGCTGGCGTTTTTCGTTGAAAATCCTCCGGCTGATACCGTCGAAAAAGCATTGTTGACAGCGTCAAATAGATCCAATCCTGCGGCTAAGAGCAACCCGATCAATACTAAAGTAAAAAATGTATAGATCCGCCAAAGAGATATGGCTGTATCTCGAATGCGGGGCATGATCCGCTTGCTTAAAGGACCCGGAACCTCCGCATTAAAAAGCTGCACAGCCCCAAAGCCGGTATTGGGCAACAAAATAATGAAGAGGACAATAATCCCCATGCCGCCCAGCCAATGGGTGATACTGCGCCAAAGTAGTATTGACATGGGCAATATCTCAACATCATCAATAACACTTGAACCCGTTGTTGTTAAGCCCGATACGGCTTCAAAAAGGGCATCGATATAAGTAGGGACACTGCCTGATATCCAAAAGGGCAAGGCACCGAGAAGAGACGTGAAGAACCATGCTCCGGCAACAATGACAAAGCTCTCGCGTATTCCCATTTTTCCTTCAGTTGATTCCCGTAACCGATACATCAAAAAGCCAAGAACAGCAGTAATCGTGAGGGATAATAAAAACGCACTACTACTGCTTTCTCTGTTAAAAACCGCAAGAATAAAGGGAATGAGCATTGTCAAGGCATAGCCGATCAGAAGTCTTCCTACTATCCCTCGCACCAGCGAATAATTCATCTTTGATTTGCTCCTCGTTCATGATACCAGTCTCTTACCAAGTTTTTTGTCTTCGCCAAAATTCACGACGGAAAATTATCAGCAAAGTAAAGAATTCTAAACGTCCCACTAGCATACAAACGGTCAGGACGGCTTTCCCGAAAAGGTTAATACCGGCAAAGGTTGTCGTCGGTCCGACAAATCCAAAGCCGGGGCCCACATTACCGAGAGTGGCGGCTACAGCGCTCATCGCATCAAAGGGCTTTAATCCCGTTCCGGCAATCAGAATGCTGGCTCCGGCAAAGGTCACGATATAAAGGAAAAAGAAAATCCCCACACGATTCAGGGTCTCTGTGTCAATAACCTTGCCATCGAGTTTAATTCCGGAAATAACTCGGGGATGAATTCCCCTTTTGAGTTCAGCCCAAGTCTTTTTTGCCAACAGGATGATTCGAGAAACCTTAATACCTCCTGAAGTTGATCCGGCACTACCGCCGATAAACATGAGGAGAAATAAGATGATTTTCGTCATCGAAGGCCATAGGTCAAAATCTGCTGAGGCATAACCAGTAGTCGTAATAATTGAGGATACTTGGAATAAGGCATGCCGCACGGCCAATAAAGGCGACTCGCCGATATTAAACCACAAGCTGCCCGCAATCACCAAGGTCGAACCTAGTATGATGAGTAGATAGGTTATTAGTTCTGTATTGCGGAAGGGTTTAAGACTTTTTTTGCGCCAAATCGTCAGATAAATAACGAAGTTCGCTCCGGAGACAATCATAAAGAACGATAGAATCATCTCGATGGCTAGGCTATCATAAAACATAATGCTCGTGTTTTTTGTCGAGAACCCCCCGGTAGCAATTGTCGCAAAAGAGTTGTTCACCGCATCCAGAAAGGTCATCCCCGCCGACCAAAGGAGTAGTGTGCAAATGGCCGTAAAGATGAGGTAAATTTTCCACAGGGTAATCGCCGTATCACGAATTCTCGGCATCACACGATCATGGGTGGGGCCAGGTACCTCGGCGTTAAAAAGGAGCACCGTTCCTAAATCAGTTTTGGGAAGTAAAACTATAAAGAGTACGATAATTCCCATGCCACCTAGCCAATGGGTAAGACTCCGCCACAACAGAATTGATTGTGGCAAGCTCTCCACATCGGGAATGACGCTGGCGCCTGTGGTCGTAAGTCCTGATACAGTCTCAAAAACCGCATCGATATAAGTTGGCACCACATCAGCAAATTGAAAGGGCAACGCCCCAAATAAAGAGGCAAGAATCCAAGCTCCCACCACAGATCCAAAAGCTTCACGCACCCCAATTTTCATCTCAGTTAGCTTGGCCTGTCGGGCAAAGACTAATCCCGTCAATAAGGTAAGAAATACAGAAAGGAGGAAGGCAAGTCTACTCCATTCCTCCAGGGCAAGTGCCAACACCAAGGGAATACTCATGGCACCGGCATATACGATGAGAAGTCTTCCGAGCAACCCCAAAATTACGGGAATGTTCATCTTATTTGCTCCCTAATTTATTCTCGAACAACCGAACAACAGTGGGAACTGTATCCGGCAGTGCAAAAACAATAACCCGGTCTTCCGGTATCAGTACTGTATCACCATTCGGAATGATGATTTCAGCGCCCCGTACGATACTACCGATCAGTGAATTATTTGGTAGCTTCGCATCCTTGAGTTTCTTATTGGCCACAGGACTGGAAGCGGGAACAATGATCTCCATGGCTTCGGCCTTTGCTCCCTCAAGCAGGGAGACTGATACCACATCAGAGCGGCGGACCTGGCGTAGTATAACCCCTGCCGTCAGGATACGCGGCGAGAGCACCACATCAACTCCGACCTTCTCCATCAGGGATATATAATCGGAGCGCCCGACACGAACAAAGGTCTTCGGCGCACCTAGGTGTTTAGCAAGAAGAGCAATAAGTAAATTCAGCTTATCATCATCGGTAAGACACATGACTGCATCAGCTTCACCTACCCCCTCCTCTGTCAATAAGTCAATATCGGTTCCTTCGCCACAGAGAACCAGTCCCTCATCCAGAATTTCGGCCAATTCTTGGCATCGTTCCATATCTTTATCGATGACCTTAACTGAGATACCGACTTTCTCCAGCATAATTGCTAAATGCCTACCAATTCTTCCGGCCCCAATAATTAACACCCGTTCAATCTTGGACTTGCGAACCGTGAAATGCTCTTCGATCTTTTTTATGGAAGAAAACTCGCCGACAAAAAAGACACAATCATTAGGCAAAATCATATCTATTCCATGAGGGATAAGCATCCGATCATTGCGGAGAATTCCCGCTACTAAAGTATGGGAGGGTAAATCCAATCTTTTCAAAGGGATGTTAGTTAGTTTAGAATCCGCCGGAATCTTGACTTCAATCATCCTTACCCGATCGTCAGCAAAATCCTCCACATCTAAGGCGGCAGGAGTCAGGAGGATACGCTTGATTTCAAGAGCGGTAACCATCTCCGGATTAATCGTTAAGTCGATGCCTAAAGCCTCATTAAATTTCACTTTATCCTTTTCGGCATATTCTTGGTTGCGAACGCGGGCAATCGTTCGTTGTATACCAGCTTGCTTAGCTGCCATACAGGCAATCATATTGACCTCATCCATATCCGTGACAGCGATCATGAGATCTGCTTTACGGATTTCGGGATCCAAAAGCATACCTGGACTGGCACCATTCCCCGATATCGTCATCACGTCCAAGGTATTTTGAACAATACTGCGACGCTCTTCATCTTGTTCAATGACGATAACTTCATGTTCTTCCTGGGTCAGATATTGAGCTAAACTATAACCCACTTTACCAGCCCCAACGATTACAACACGCACTTGTATTACCTCCAAAGCCTAACAACTCTTTTTTCCTTCATACCATCATAGTACAATGTTATATTTCAATCAAGCTGAAACTTTTATAGGTGGTAAATTCCCCGTACTATGAATGATTCCGCCTTTGTGCTCATAAATTTTATTGCAGCAATTTCTTTTGGGGGGACTATGTTAGAAAAAATGAAAAAAATAACCTTGTCCACATTTTTAGTATCCGGATCAACAGCAGTTTTTGCTATCATCTCCTTGATCAGTGTTTTTATCACCATTAACACTTGGCAAACTCAGCGTGAGGCATCACGACCCTATTTTACTTTTAAAGAATCCCCGCGTATTGAATTAGCGGATGAAGTAAGTCTAGAGTTTAGATTTTTTAACGTCGGCACCCATCCTGCCACTGAACTCACTAGTAAAACCATGGTTTTTCATGAGAATTTAACTGAAAATCCAATTTTAATTGATACTTATCGTGTCGTCAATGATATTCCTCGCGATACGGCAGCGAGCCTTCTCCTCTATCTTGATGCCAATGATGTTGATGCCAATGATGTTGATGCCAATTATCCGGATTTAGATGCTTACTATATCGTCATTCGCTTGGATTATTGGGATCCGATCCTCAAAGATTCCTTTGCTCAAACGATTTTCATTAAATGGCCTGGTGTCTATCAAGAGCGAGTCCAGCCCTTGATTCACATGGAAGCAGGCGAAAAAGATCGGGTGATCCAATACATTAAAGAAAGAAATCTAGCTCCCCTTGATTAGGTAATTGCAAAATTCTCTTGTTAATTTGGTGTCGCAGAGACCTTGATTTTCACCCTGCATCTGATAAGATATTCAACATGCGGTAGAAAATCCATCTGCGAAGGGATTATTATGAAACAAACCCATTCAATCAGACAGAAAATCCAGCTATTTATCCGTATTCTCTTTCCCATATTGATCTCTCAAGTGGCATTATTCTCGATGACGTTTTTTGATACCATGATGTCCGGACAAGCCAGCTCCCTTGATCTTGCCGGTGTAGCTATTGGTGGTAATCTATGGGCGCCCATCAGCACAGGTATCGGGGGAATATTGATTGCGATAACCCCCATTGTCGGGCACTTAATTGGGGCCCAGCGCAAATCCGAAATTTCTGGGAAAGTCATGCAAGGCATTTATTTGGCATTGACCATCTCTGGGCTGCTTATCTTCATGGGAATGCATAGCTTAGAATGGATCTTTTCAAGAATGAATCTAGAAGCTCAAGTTGTTTATATTGCTCGTGGATATCTAATGGCCATTGCCTTTGGAATTCCCCCCTATTTTATCTATCAAGTACTAAGAGGTTTTATCGATGCACTGGGACACACTCGCATTACCATGGTCATCACCCTCCTTTCCTTGCCGATCCATATTGGTCTTAATTACGTATTAATATTTGGTAAACTGGGCTTCCCTAGCTTAGGCGGAATTGGTGCTGGTATTGCTTCTTCCATAACCTATTATTGCTTGACGATTATTGCTATATTCACCCTTCATCGTCATCCTTATTTTTCAGAATACAAACTCTTTAGCCACTTCCCTACCTACTCCTGGCGAGCTTGGCGGGAACATTTGACCATGGGTATTCCCATTGGCCTTTCAATTTTTCTTGAAACAAGTATTTTTTCCGCAGTAACCCTGTTGATGAGTAGCTTTAATACCTTGACCATTGCTGCTCATCAGAGCGCTATGAATTTTGCTTCCATGATCTATATGGTGCCCCTGAGTTTTTCAATTTCTTTAACCATTTTGGTGGGCTTTGAGGTAGGTGCCCGAAGATATCGCGATGCCCGTCACTATTCATTCATTGGTCTTGGCTTCTCCTTCAGTATGGCTCTGCTCACCGCCTTTCTCCTCTATCTCTTTAGAGAGCAAGTTGCCGGACTTTATTCAAAAGAACAAGACGTCATTCAGCTTGCCCAACACTTTCTCATCTATGCTATCTTCTTTCAATTCTCAGATTCCCTTGCCACTCCTATTCAAGGAATTTTGCGAGGGTATAAAGATGTTAATATGCCCTTCATTACGGCCCTCGTCTCCTATTGGTTGGTCGCCCTTCCCACGGGTTACTTCCTAGCAACCACGACTTCCTTAGGCGCCTTTGGATTCTGGCTTGGCTTAATCACCGGCATAACCCTTAATGCCTTCTGCTTATTGTTCAGGCTAAAATTCATACAAGGAAAGCAAGCGGCACTATCTTCTGGTTAAAAGTCTGACATGCAAAAGTAAAAGCGCCCCTCGGCAATGGAAAATTCCATAAACCAAGGGGCGCTCTTCTATTACTTATCAAAAACTTACTTATCCATAACTTCTCCGTTGGCCAACCGCTTTCTTAGCTCACCCACCATATTGGGCACGTCAATCTGCATCGGGCAGCGTTCTACACAACGTCCGCAACGAAGACAGGTATGAATTTGCGGGGCTGTAGCTTCTAGGCCTCCCGAGGTAAAGACATTCCAGATGGTGCCGATACCGCCAAGATAGGTTTCACCGAAACTCCCTGCAGTGATTTGGAAGACAGGACATTCATACATACAGCCTCCGCAACGCATACAGTGGGAAGCTTGCTTGAAATCATCATCAGCCTCCATCTCTGACCGTCCATTATCTACGAAAATCACATAGAACTCTTTAGGGCCATGGGCACCATAGGTCGTGACTTTCTCAATATCCCCGGTTTTACTAGGGCCGGTGACTATATTTACATAGGAAGGAACACCGTACTGAGCATAACGCCATGTCACTTCAGCCACTTTCATGGCCTCCTGGAAGGTAGGGACAAGTTTCTCTGTTCCGACAATCAAGAGGTGAACCGGAGGAGCAGCTGTACAAAGTCGGACATTTCCTTCATTTTCAATAATAACAAAGGCCCCTGTATCGGCAGCCACCACGTTTGCGGAGCTGATTCCAACATCGGCTGTAAAATACTTTTCCCTCATAAAATCGCGAACGACCGCCACTTCTTTGGCAATATCCGGCTCGATCTCCTTACCGAAAAATTCGGTAAAGATCTCCGCCACTTTCTCCCGCGGTACATGAATAGCCGGGGAAAGAATATGCATGGGGCGATCTTTTTTAAGTTGAAGGATGAATTCTCCCAGATCGGTTTCCCAAACTTGGTTCCCCTCTTCTTCTAGATATTCCCGAAGATGAAGCTCTTCACCTAACATACTTTTCCCTTTAACGATAGTTTTTCCTTTGCCGATAATTTCACTGGCCATGACCAAGGCCTCATGCCGGTCCTTGGCAAAAAAGGCTTTGCCCTTGTTCCGTTCTACGGACTCCATAGCTTGAGCAAGCAGCTCTTTTCTCTGCTCTACGGAACGGCGCTTGATTTCACGCACTTCAGCCGCCAGCTCCGGAGTATGGGGAAAACGTTCCATCGTGGCATCCGTGGTCTCACGATAAGCTTTCACTGCCCTGGTAATGGCTTTGCGGATATTTTCATCATGCTGTGAACGATCTATTTCTTTGGAGTATGTTTTAAACTCCTTTTGTACCTTTGAGGTTGATTTTTCACTCATCCCACTATCCCCTTATATAAGAATTCAATTAAGTCAGCAATCCCATCCTTGTCCTTGCTCTTGATTCCGCCCTTCAAGGAAGAAAGGCAATAGGGACAGGAGGTAAGAATAAGATCTGCGCCTGTGTCCTGAAGTTCGCCAACGCGTCTCTCAGCGATGGTATGGGATAGCTCTGGGAACATAAATTTATTGGGCCCACCACAGCAGGTCGTCCAGGCACGATTACGATAAGGTTCTTTAAATTCAACCCCCATCGCCATCAGGATCTCACGAATCTCTTCTGTGATACCCAAATCACGAGCAAGACGACAAGAATCATGGATAACCACAGATTCCTTCGTATTGAGCTTAGGTAATTTGTCTCTTTGTTCCCATACGAGTTGCACAAAGGTCTTAACCTCTAGATCATGGTGAATGCCAAATTTGGGGTAGATGATTTTAATAACTTCCGCGGCATGTGGCGAAAGACAGACGATGGTCTTGGCTTGACTCTCCTGAAAAACCTTAGCCACTCTTTTTCCGTATTCAGCGAGGTCATCCCAGTATCCCAGTTCATAAAGTAGGGCACCGCTATATAATTCATCCTCCCCAGAATAACAAAAATCATAACCCAAGCTTTGGAGAATCCGCGCTGCTTTATAGGAAACGGCATTAAAGCGATCCTTGTCTTGAGCTAATAGAGAGGCATAAATCTTTTCCGGTGCAAGACCTGTCCTGTTAACAATATTGCGTATCCCGAGCAGTGCTGAGAATGTGGCACTGTTAGGATCCATGACGGTCATAGTTTTCACTAAGGAATCAATAAAAGGAAGAAGTTGATATTCCCCGCCTGTGTAAAAAAGAAGATCTCCAGTTTTAGGCAGATTAAGTCCTTTGGCCCAAGCAGATATTTCACTGCCCTTAAGTGCTAAAGGATTACCATACTTAATAATATTTCCGCGAATTAATTCTAATACAGGTGGCATCTTGCGTTCCACTGTAGTTAGCTTGTCAATAGGGTTGATTGCCACAAAATTCACCGCCTTTTTCGAAATACGTATAATTATAGATTACTGAATAAAAGATATCCTTGTAAACACAATTTCTCAATGTATTATGTATTATTTTTAAAGTATGCCGTACTAATACCTACATAATGTGAGAGAAAAAGGACACAAGGAGAATTATACTATGCTGATTAGCTCTTTTCAACCAATAAGTATATCTTATTCAATTAATTATTCATCATACTTCGCAGCGTGAATCGCTTTAATGATTGTATTAGCTAAGACCCCTGCGCCAAAGCCATTATCTATATTGACAACACCAATGCCTGCGGAGCAACTATTTAGCATAGCCAATAAAGCAGCAAGACCACCAAAACTAGCACCATAACCAACACTTGTAGGCACGGCAATAATCGGTTTATCCGTCAGCCCGCCTACGACACTGGCTAAGGCACCCTCCATACCGGCGACCACGATAAGCACCTGAGCATCTTTAAAGCGGTCAGTATTATCGAGTAAACGGTGAATCCCCGCTACACCCACATCATAGAGTCGCTCGACCTGACAGCCCATGATATCTGCGGTCATTGCCGCCTCTTCAGCTACCGGTAAATCGGCTGTCCCGGCGCTAAGGATGAGGACCTTCCCTCGCTTGAGAAGGGGTTTCTTAATTATTGTAATCACACGAGCAAGCTCAGAATAGACCGCCTCGGGAATCGCTTCTTTAACACTAGCAAAGTCATCTGGGGTTGCCCGTGTTGCTAAGATATTATTATCGTACTTTGCAAGATTCATCAAAATTTGCACGATCTGCTCTTTAGTCTTTCCGTGACAAAAAACGACTTCCGGGAAACCATTGCGGATGGTTCGATGATGATCCACTTTAGCAAAGCCTAAATCTTCATAAGGTAAGCTTTTCAGTTCATTCAAGGCGCTATCAAGAGAAATAGATCCCTCTTTTACTCCTTGAAGTAAGGCCAACAACTGCTCTTGGTTCATTCTTTCCTCCATAACTTCCATAACACATAATTGTAGATTATAGCACAATAGTTATGGCATTAAAATCAATAAGATTATCCAAACACTTTAAATTTTGGCAAAGTACAAGTTTAATGAACATAGATAAGGAGAGCAGAAAACACTAGCCTTGTCCACTCTCCTTATTGAAAGGACCATCATAGATTAAATGGAATTTACACTCGGAAACGATAGCCTGCCCCCCAAACGGTCTCAATATATTGTGGTTTGGAGGGATCGATCTCAATCTTTTCTCGGATTCTCGCGATGTGAACCGTTACGGTTGCCGAATCTCCTAAGGATTCGAGTCCCCAGATTCTTTCAAAGAGCTCTTCCCTACCAAAGACACGATTGGGATTTTGAGCTAAGTAGATTAGCAAATCAAATTCCTTTTGAGCGAGGTTAACCTCTTGATTATTGACAAAGACCCTGCGGGAATCCTTTTCAATTTTAAGCCCGCGAATCGTTATCGATTGGCGCTTTTTCATTCCGGCATTAAACCGTTCCTTGATACGTTCATAGTTTTCGATATGGGCCTTAACTCTAGCAACGAGTTCCCCCGGGCTAAATGGTTTGGTAATATAGTCATCAGCCCCTAGGCTTAATCCTTTAATTTTATCGATTTCTTCTTTCTTGGCTGAAACTAAGAGTACCGGGATGTCTTTATCTTCCTTCATGCTTTTAAGAATTTCTAGTCCATCTAATCCTGGCAACATAATATCAAGAATGATAAGATCGTATTCATTATTCTGAATCGCCCGCAGACCGTCAACACCATCCGTGGCAACAGAGACCGCAAAGCCCGCCACCTCTAAATAATCTCTTTCTAACTCGGCAATGCTGGAGTCATCTTCAACAATGAGAATTCGTTTCATGAATCTGCCCCCCTGATTGTGTTTGGAAGAGAGATAACTATACTGGTCCCTTCTCCCAACCTGCTGATAGCCCAAATACGTCCCTCATGACCTTCCACAATTTGCTTGGCAATGGCTAACCCCAGACCACTGCCCTTTATCTCACTGCGTGCTCGATCTGTCCGATAAAAACGTTCAAAAATTTGTTTCACTTCTAGATCAGGAATACCACTACCATTGTCTTGAACTTCGATGATGACACTGGAATGGGTTTCGCGAACAGAAAGAGTAATCCTTCCCTCTTCCTTATTCATATATTTACGCGAGTTATCGATAATGTTCATTATAACACGCATCATGCGTTCCCGGTCCAGAGGAATTGCACACGCTTCTTTGAGTTCACTATTAAAGTGCATGATGATTCCGTTGCGTTCCATCTCCGGTTCAATTTCTCGGAACCCATCCCTAAGAAATTCTTCTACATTGGTAATTTGCAAATTAAAGGGGATTTGATTGAGATCCAATTTTGCATAAAGCAGCAGATCATCAATCATCGTATCCATCTGTTCCGCCTTACGATAGATTGTCCGTAGATATTTCTCTTTCTTTTCCGGCGAATTAGCGATGCCATCTAATAACCCCTCGACATACCCTTTGATGGAGGTGACCGGAGTCTTTAAATCATGAGATATGCTGGTGATCATCATTTTGCGATTATCTTCATATTTTAGCTGGTTATGGACTGAGTTTTTCAATTGGATGCGCATCCGCTCAAGGTCGTAGCAGAGCTCACGCAGTTCCTTATCTCCCTCACTGACAATCTCATGATTAAGATTGCCCAAGGTAATTTCCTTAGCAGCCTTACGCAGATTATTCAGGGGAAAGATAATGCCACGAGAGAAATAACGGGACATATAGACATTAGCTGCAATAAAAGTAAGAACAAAAATAATGGCACAAAAGGTGATGAAGTTCGTAAGGTTAAAAGAAGCCGGGTCAAAGGGTACTAAAAAAAACAGAATTGTGCTTTCCTGATTATCTGTGGCTAAGCTTAAGTCAATAGGCTGAACACTATAGGTTTCGCTACCGAGGGTTATGGTATCCTTTTTAAACCATCCTGAGCTTCCTAACAACCTTACCACATCAATCTTCGTCAGATTATGTGAGGAAAATAATACTGTGTCTCCTTGAAGGGCAGCCACTTCTCCATCAACAGCGGCTATGCGATTGATGATCTGACTCTGAAAACCGGGATCCTCGATTCTCTCCGGATATTTACGAAGAATGCTTTGCTCACTGCCTACAAGGTCAAATGTCAGCTGGGTGATCTCCTGGGTATTTTTGAGAGATTGTTCCGTACCGACAATCTTCCCGGTCACGTATATATAAGTCCACGCGCAAAGAACCGTAATCAATAAAGGAATGATTACGGTTAAAGCGTTGGCAAAAATAAGTCTTCGTTGCAGATTCATGCTACCACCTAGAATTCTTTTTTATCAAACAGATAAAAGGCCCCAGTAAAAAACATCATGCCATAGCCCAGCATAAAGAAAAACTGGCGGAGAATTTTCAGTAAGGGAACGGAATTCGCCAACCAAAGGCTATACCAATCAAAATAGGTCGTGATCAAAAGGCCTGAGTATTGACTAAAAAACAATCCTAGCCCCTTGCAGACAAGAACGAGTAAGATCGTTACAAAAAAGACCGAGATTCCGCTTTTTAAAATATTTGCCAAAAGAACGATGCCCAAAGCAAGGATAAACATTGGCAGAAAGCTGACTCCATAGGCTACGATCGTCTTAAAAAATCCGCCCCAGGTCATCGCATCCCCACTAAAAAGTAATCCGGCGAGCACAGAGAAGACCAGCAGCAGGGCAAGATTAGCTAAGACAAAAAGTCCGATTGCCGATACCTTGGCCGTGAACAGCTTAAAACGGCTTACAGGTCTCGTAAGAGTTATCCGCATGGTATTTTGAGCGAATTCTCCGGAAAAGCTGTCGATAGCAACCAAAGCTGTAAACAAAGGAATGACGGTGTTGATCGCAACTGACAGAACCAACATGGGGAAATCCATACTGCCAGCACCGCGTATACCAAACCCTGTCCTTACTCCGAGGACCATCAACTGTCCGACGACGATAATTAGCAAGGAAAGGATGATGGCTACGACAGCTTTTTTCTTTTTACAGAGCTTTTCCAGCTCATTGATAAAGGCTGCTTGAAAGACGGCCATTTCGTTCTACCTCACTCACAAAATAATTTTCCAAGGTGGCATAATCCTTGAGGATCTCCTCTCTACTCTGGACATTGAGAAGCATACTATTATAGATGACCCCAATTTTATTACAGGTAAGCTCCACATCGTGAATTAAGTGACTGGAGATAAAGAAGGTGGTTTTCTCCGTTTCAGCTAAATGTAAAATAAGCTTGCGGATATCAATCATTCCTTCCACATCGAGTCCATTTAAGGGCTCATCGAGGATGACGACTTGGGGACGCGCCAAAATGGCGGCCGAGATTCCTAAGCGTTGTTTCATGCCTAGGGAAAAACGCTGTGGCTTCTCATTTTTGTAGCGGAGCATGCCTGTTAACTCTAAAACTTCCTCGATTCTCTTTTTATCAATCTCAGGATAAAAACGAGCAAGCTGCCTTAAGTTTTCGTAGGCTGTTAGATAAGGATAGGATTCCGGAACTTCGATGATACATCCCACCTGGGCCATCGCCTTCTCATACTCGTCACGAATACTATGACCAAATATCTTCACATCTCCCCGATCGGCGGAAATTAATCCAGTCATAATCTTCATAGCCGTTGTCTTACCCGCTCCGTTGGGCCCGAGGAAGCCAAAAATTTCCCCACGGTAGATATCGAGGGTCAAATCGTTAACACCACGTCCATTTTTATAGAGTTTTGTGAGATTCTGAATCTCGATGACTTTTTCCATTGGATGATCCTCCATCTAAAAGTCTTAAAAGGAGCTGCCGGAGTAACCCCCGGCAGCCTTATCATAGTGGAAAGCTTATTTGTTCTATTCTAGGCAATTGATACACAGCTCAGAACAAAATTGCGACGTTCACAGCCAATGTATTGTGTCTAACTTGGGTAAAGATAATCAGATTGCCATCTCAATCGCCAAGGAATTTGACATGATTCCGAATTACAGCCAGTGTGGATCGG
>NZ_JBBWUA010000027.1:0-34918 GCF_038181555.1 Desulfitobacterium sp. THU1
TATCCTATTCATTTTCTCCCCCATAAAGCTATGATTCTTGTTTAATTCAAAATTCATCATAGCTCATCATGGGGAAGCTTGGGAGAAAAGTGTTCATTTTTATTTAACGAAATCTGTTAACTTTATTTTACCGTTTACAACGTAATGGCTGTACTTACGTTTTCAAGCATAATTGGTAGGGTTGGAGTTGGTTTTTTAGCCGATAAAATAGGATGTAAAAGGACTTACTTTTTAACCTTTTGTATGATGGCTTTGGCATTGCTTTGGGGAAAATACACCAATCAATTATGGGGATTTTTTCTTTTTGCCATATTATTCGGGATTGCCTGGGGAGGTCAAGCTGTTTTAAGGTTTACCTTTTCAGCTGAGATGTTTGGTTTGGTAGCTTTGGGTGTTATCACAGGAGTGTTAGGTCTTACTGAGGCGACCGGGGCTGCTTTAGGTTCGTACTTCGCGGGGTTTATTTTTGACTTAGTAGGTAGTTATGATATCATGTTTACTCTTGGTATAGTACTTTCTATAATCGGCGGGGTATTGGCATATTTTATCAAACCGGTAACTGTAATTATTAAGTGTAGCGGTGGGAAATAGATTAAAACAAAGGGACATTTCGCTAGCACTTAATGAAAGATCTGCAGGCGAAATGTCCTCTGACTAATACTTATTTATATCTTTCGAGTTAACCAGCGTTCAATAAGACGAGTAATACCGGCAAAAATTCCGATGATAAGGGTGAAGATCCCAATAACAGCCAAGGAGCTGCTGTCTCTATGTTCTCCTTTTTTCCCGCTTTTAGCAAACTCTTCAGGATCAATACCTTTTTCCCTGAGTTTTTCTTCAAAAGCTTCTTGATCTTCGAAGCCACCTTTTGCAAACTCACGCTGTGCTAAGCTATGTTCACCCGATTCAGCCCAATCCGCTTCGCTACCAATGGCTGGTATTAATTCAGGAAGCTTCGCCTCCAGTTGCGGTGCAACGAGTGAATAGCCTCCGAACACCAGAAGCAGGATTACCGAGAGCTTGGTCAAAGAAAGAGCTATTTGAGATGGTCTACCTTGAAATACCTTCTTAATCTGCCCTTTAATCCATTGCCAGTGAAGCCCAAGGTGAACACCCATGAGGATAAGCGATAAATAGGAACCGAGGATATGTATCTCATGGAGCCAGCGGAGATTCCCGACGTTCAGATTCGGGAATAGAATCTTGGAAATAAGGACTCCGCTGACAACAATAAACGTCATAGCGATTAAAAGTAACACATTGATGATATAGCCTAAGCGAGTTTTTCTAGGCAGACTTTGATCGAAGAGCCTCAAGGTGATCTTTTTGACCCATTGCAGATTAAGTAGAATATGGACAATGAAGACAAAGCCAATTCCTAAGCCGGCAATTTCGTGAAAGGTCAATCCGCCAAAGGAAATCTTCATAAGCAGAACAAAGACGATGTACATCACAATATCTAGGGTTAGTTTTACTAAGTTTTTGGTTTTCAAGATGCGATTCCTCCATAGCAATTAAATTTCCATTGTTTGTATTATGGAGGAGTAAGCTTAAGTTTGACTGAAACTAAACTGAAAGTTTTCTTAAATTTTTTGAAGCTAAAAAAAGAAACCTATTAGGCAAAAGTCAAAACCTGCACAGAAAGCAATAAGTTCCACGCATCAAGTGAAAGTGAATTCTTTAGCGAATCTTTAAACATGGTCCTTGATAATTATTGTACAATTGTTTTAAGCACAGTGATCAAGTGCTTGTGAAGAAACGATTGAAGCGCTCTAATCGGCTAAACTATTTCAGGAAGGCTGGGAAAACTGTATGACTAAGAAAATGAAGAAAATGCTTTCACTATTTCTTTGCATAGCCATGTTATTCACTTTGACTGCGTGTTCGAGCTCTGCAACAAGTAATGCAGCAAAAGACACTGGAAAAGAAGAAACAAGTGATGGACTATCTTTTACTCCGGGTACCTATGTAGCAGAAGCTCCTGGACGTAATGGGATCTTAAAGCTGGAAGTTACTGTCGATGAGAGTAAGATTCTTTCGGTGAAAGTTCTTGAGCATAGTGAAACCGCAAGATTAAGTGATGCTCCAATCGAAGTCATTCCCCAAAAGATTGTGGAAGGTCAGACCCTAAAGGTTGACACCATTGCTGGAGCATCCTTAACAAGTGGCGCAATTTTAGCAGCTGCTAAGGATGCGCTCATCAAGGCTGGCGGAGATATCAACAAGTTGATGAAAGATGTAGCTAAGGAGAAGGTTGAAGTCAAAGATGCCGAAACCGAGATTGTCATCGTCGGTGCTGGAGCATCAGGAATGATTGCTTCTATCAAAGCTGCAGCCGCGGGTAAAAAAGTTATTCTAGTAGAAAAAATGGGCATGCTGGGTGGTGGAGACACCATGATGGCCTCCACACTGCTTAATGCAGCAGGCTCAAGTGTGCAAGAAAAACTCAACATCCCTAATAGCTCTGCCGAGGATTTCTATAAGCAATTAGATGGGATTGCCACACAAAAGAAAATGCCTGCTGATCGGACTACTCTTAAGACTTATGCGGATCGCAGTGGGACCATGGTGGATTGGCTCGTCGAGTTGGGCGTACCCTTTGGCCGAATCACCAACACCTTCCAACACAAAATCGAAGATGGTAGTGCCCCTGGAACCCACATCGTCACTGCCTTATCTAAAGAATTAGATCGACTGAACGTCGATTACAGACTGAATACCAAGGCGACCTCTATTATTATGGAAGATGGTAAGGCTACCGGAATCGAAGTGGAAACTCCCGATGGCAATTATAAGATTAAGGCCAAAGCTGTTATCATGACCACAGGTGGTTTCTCCAATAATCCGGAACTCCTTGCTAAATATAATCCTACCTGGTTAAACAGACCTACCACAGGTTCCGCTTCTTTAACTGGTGATGGAATCATTATGGCTGAAAAAATCGGTGCGGCACTTTATAATATGGATCAAGTTAAAGCCAACTACCTTGCCCATATCATCGATGATGGCTCCGCTGTATCCCTAACAGCTATTAACAACCATACCGTGTTGATCAATCATGATGGCAAACGCTTTGTGAATGAAGATCATGGCTCCATCAACTACAAATCAGAGCAAATGATGAAACAAAAGGGTTCTGAAGCCTACGCTGTTTTTGACCAAACGGTCATTGAAGACCTCAAGTTAATGAAGGGCTATAATGACTCCGGCTATTTCATTTCTGCTGACACTCTCGAAGAGCTAGCTGACAAGATTGATGTGAACAAAGAAAACTTCCTCAAGACCATGAAGGACTACCAAACCTATGCGACCACTGGTGTGGATAAGGAATTTGGCCGCAAAATCTCCGACCCCATTGATAAATCGAAGTACTATGCTGCTCTGGTAACACCTTCCATGCAAAGTACCTACGGTGGTATCAAAGTCGATAAGACAGGACATGTCATCAGTACCGAAGAAAAAGTCATTCCTGGTCTCTATGCTGCAGGATCGACTTCCGGTCATGGTGCTGCTGCAGGTGAAGTCGGCTATGCCCTCATTGTAGCGGTAGTATACGGTGATGTAGTAGGAGAAGCTGTCGTAGCTGATCTTAAGTAAGTATTTTACACGATCAAAACCTATCAAAAATTAATCCCTAGGTAATCTATCTTGCGAATGCGATCTATAAACAATGAAACCTCTAAAACTACCAAAAGTAGTGATAGAGGTTTCATTAGTATTACTCATGTTCCCCGATCTGTTCCAGCGGTAAGATCACTGTGAAAGTTGACCCGTTGCCCACTTCGCTAAAAACACGAATTTCACCTTGATGAGCCTTAATAATTTCAGAAGCAATGGATAAACCAAGCCCTGAGGATTGGGAATTGTCTCCTTGCTTACTGTAATAATAGCGGCTAAAGATTTTTGGCAAATCCTCCGAATCGATGCCAAGACCAGTATCCTTAATTTCGATGACGGCGTTCGACCCCTCACTGTGTAGAGTAAGGGACACTGTGCCGTTTTCAGGAGTGAATTTAAGAGCGTTAGAGATTAAGTTTTCCAAGACCTGCTTAAGGCGAAAGGCATCGCCGGTGACACACACGTCCTTCTCAAGATAGCTGGATAATTGGATGTTCTTCTGCTGAGCAGCATTCTGAGAACCCTGGAGAACAGTAGCACACAAAGAATCCAGCCGCACCCGGAATTGGGTAAAGGTTATGCCGCCTTCTTCTAATTTCGCGATAAGAAGTAAATCTTCGGTGAGGCGACCGAGATAATCCAGTTGGTTTTTAAGGGTGGATAAGAGGATGGAATTTTTTTCGGTGGATACCCCTAACATGTCCGCTGTTCCTTGGGCATTAAAAATAGGAGTGCGCAAATCATGAAAGATATTGGCCATCATACTGTGTTTTTTTCTTTGTTCTTCTTGAATTTTAACATTAGCTTTTTGTAGTTCTTGAGTACGGAGCATCACCTTAGCGTCTAGATTGGCATTGGCTTCTTCAAGCTTGAGAACCAGTTGGTCGGCCTCATTAAATTTTCGAGCAAAACGGCTATTGATGACAAACATGCAGGCAAAGGCGAAGATCATACCACTGAATTGAGGGATGTAGTAGTAAAACATAGCGATAGAAGGGAGGAAGTGCCCCAGCTCCACAAAACGGAAAAATTCGCGCAGGCCTTCCCGCAGGGCCGTCCCGATCAACAATATATAAGAATCCGGTCTTCCCTTGGCGCTTCCAACGATGACGGCGTAAGCTGAGGGAAGGGCGAGGGAATAGGCAATGTGCTCAAATAGATAATCCAGTCCAAAATAATCGAGCAGCAAAAGCAAAACAGTCAGGGCAGTGATACCGGGTGCCCGAACCAGCATATTCCAACGGCCGGGAAGGTGTATGTCCATAAGCATGAAGCAAAGGGCCATCGAGAATACTATGCGGAAAATGCGCACCAGATCAGTGAGGGAGCGAAATTCTATGATCGCATAGTTCGAATTAGAAAGAGCAGAGATTAAAGCAGTAAACGCCAATGCCATAAGCAGGAGTAGATATTTCTCACTGGGCTTTTTTATATAAAGCGATAGACTATAGATGATAATCAGTAAGTAGATGCCTAAGGTGAGCATGTTCATCCCGTGAGCAAACAGCATATCTCGTTCAGCATTTTCCTTCGTAGCCAGCATCATCTTGGTTTCGAAGGAATGGGCGGGTGATTGCAGATGAAGATCAATCGTTAAGGTGCCATCGTCAGCGAACTTGTTTACCTGAAGAGGGATTTGATGGACCCGTTGGTATGATGTATTACCGTCATAGGCATAGGCAAGGGAGCCATCAACCACCGCTCGAATCGCGCCGACATCTGAGAGCACCAAGATGAGCTCAGGCGTTTCGTTAGTGATATTAAAGTGAAGGAAATAAGAGTCACCACTCATCTGTTGACTTTTCAAGTCAGATATAATGTAACTGCGATCTTCGATATCCGCAGGGATTAGTGAGCCTGAATAAAGAACAGGTGTCTGGCTCGTCCAGAGACCTGGAAGCAGAAGGGATAAGGCGAATATCATGATAAATAAGAGGAGAGAAAGGGTGAACTTGCGCATAGAATGTGCCTCCATTAGAATGAAAATATACCAGCCTTGAAAAGATGAATTTAAATAAAGATGGAGTTTCAATTAAGAAGGTGAATAATAGTGTATCACATTTTATTGGTAGAAGATGACCCGACAATCGCCGATATTGTTCGGTTTTATCTTGCCAAGAACGAAGAGTATAGTGTTCATTGGGTAAAGGATGCCCAAGAGGCTTTGGCTGCCGCCGATGAACGCGTTGATGTTATACTGCTTGATATTCTTTTGCCTGGTGTGGATGGCATGGAAATTTGTGCTCAACTCCGCCGGCGGTTGTATTGCCCGATCATATTTATCAGTTGTCTTGATGATGAGGAGACTATAGTCAAGGCCTTGCGTCTTGGAGGGGACGACTATTTAGTCAAACCCTTTAAATGCTCAGTATTGCTGGCACGCATAGAAGCGAATCTCAGACGCATGCAGCGGAGCAATCCTCGAGCAGAAGAGATGCTAGCGTCCGGTGATTTGATCTTAAATACTAATACTCATTCCGTTAAAAAGGGAATCGATATGATCTATTTATCTCCTACAGAATTTCAAATCCTTTACTTCTTAATGAGAAATAAAGGTACTGTCTTAGAGCTCGAAGAAATATATTTTTTCATATGGCAGCGCCCTAGTTATGGTGATGTGCGCACGGTCAGTGTTCATGTGAGTAATCTACGTAAGAAAATCGAAGATGACCCATTGAAGCCTAAATATATTAAGACGGTGCGTAAAATCGGCTATATGTTTGATAACTAACTTAATAATGCATTTATCTATATAATGTGTCAATGAGAGAACGCTCCACAGCCAAGGCTTGGAGCGTTCTCTCATATTATCTGATAGCTTTTACAAATTCGGGTAACTCAGTCTTAATTTACAGCTACAAAGGTCGCGGTATTTTGCATCTGGATAGACTTCTTAACGGCATTCGCTAAGATATCCTCTTTGGTCAGCTCCTTGGCTCGGCGTTTAGCTTCTTTACGATCTTCTTTGTCAAAGAGGTAAGGGAGTAGACCGCTGGCATAAAGCAAGCCGATAAGTCTTACGGTACGCTGACTCGGTTTTTCTCCTCGGATAAGGGCCTGATGAATTCGCTCAACAATATCTTTTTTGACCCGAGTATCCCGGACGGGATAACGGGTAGTGGTAAAGATGAAGAACTGCTTTTCTTCTTCTCGCACCAGAGCTTTATCTACCATTTCTTCAAGAAGTCCTTTTCGTAAGCCCTTCAAGGAGCCACTCAGTTTTCCTACCCAATGCTCGGGGGAGCGTTGACGCTTGCTGGAATGGAGTCGACTGAGGGCTAGATCAAGCCGTGAATTATTTATCGATCTGGAATCAAGAACGCTCAGAATCTTTTTATCCACCGCAATGCGTTGATGGAGTTCTAACTCCATGAGGATAGCTCCCGAGAGGCAATAGTTTATAACCGTACTGGCGGTAAAAGAAAAATTGCCTTTGTCTTCGTTGAGGGAGAGGAGAAGAATTTCTTCCATGAGGCTTAACATCAGCTATCGCCTCCTTCGTCAGGTGTTCCGGTATCTTTATCCTTATTCAGGCGTCCCGCTTTACGAGCAGATTCTCGAAGCAAAAACTCGATATGAGCATTGACACTTCTGAATTCATCGATAGCCCATTTTTCAAGGGCATTATAAAGTTTAGGGTCAAGTCGTAAGGCGAATTGTTTTTTGGGCATGCTCATCAACACCTGTCTTATTTCAAAGATCAGAGACCAGAGGCCAGGGGTCGGAAACTAAAGGCCGGAAGCTAGTGGCAGGATGGCAGAGATAACTCTCTGAACTCTGATCTTATATTATTGTGTTTGCTTTGGGACAGGGATCGGTCCCTGTGGTTCTGCTATTACGGTTCCCTAAGGATCATCAGTAGAGAGTACCTGTATTAATGACAGGCTGGGCAGAACGGTCAGAGACGATAGCCACCAGCAGATTATTGATCATAGCGGCTTTGCGCTCTTCATCCAGCTGCACTACGTTATCCTTTTCCAGACGTTCCACTGCCATTTGAACCATACCCATAGCCCCCTCGACAATGATCTGACGGGCATCCAGTATAGCATTCGCTTGTTGACGTTGGAGCATGGCGCCGGCGATCTCAGTAGCATAAGCTAAGTGCGTCAGACGTGCTTCCATAACTTCGACTCCTGCAACCTTGAGGCGCTCCTGGAGCTCAATAGTGAGTTGCCCCGCTACTTCTTCGGAATTGCCACGTAAGGAATAGCCATCGGAGCGAACATTGTCATAGGGGTAACGGCTGGTCACATGACGGAGTGCCGTCTCGCTTTGGATCTCGACGAACTGCTCATACTTATCCACATCAAAAATGGCTTTGGCAGTATCCACGACCTTAAAAACGATAACAGCCGCGATCTCAATGGGATTTCCCTCCACATCATTGACCTTTAGAGTTTTACTGTTGAAGTTACGGACCCGCAAAGAGACGGATTTACGCATGGAAAGGGGAATAGTGAGCCAGAGACCAGGTTCGCGAATGGTCCCCGTGTAGCTACCAAAAAAAGTGACGACATAGGATTTGTTGGGCTGAACCACAACAATCCCGCTGGACAAAAGCAAACCAATAAGAATCAGGGCGCTTCCTACGATAAACTGAGTCTGGAATATAAGTGCGATGCCTGCGACGATTAAAGCCAAAAAGATAACCACAGCAAGATAACCATTGAGTACCCAAGCCTTTTTTTCTTTCATACTGGACAGCCTCCTTTGACTAAAATAGTCAAATATTATTTCGATAGTAATATGATATCACTGTTATAATAAAATGTAAACAGTTTTAACAAAAATTTTTCATGAATTATAGTACAGTTTGTCTATAAGACAAACTATAGTTGAAATGAAGCGTATTTACACAAAAAAACCCGGCGTAGCCGGGTTCTCTTACGGTATATCAATCATAAAAGCGCGGATTGCAATATGCCGGCTTTGTGGACGTTGCTTCACTTAACCTTCATTGATAATCAGCGCCATCATAACAAGGTCGTCATCGGTAGGATTCTCAAGGCCATGGTGTTCGCCCACTTGAATCACGCAGACATCTCCGGAGCTGACTTCGGTTCTCGTCCCATCATGATCAGTAAAGATACCTTTGCCGGAAAGGATGTAGTAGGGCTCGGTGTTGCCGACATGCTGATGATAACCAATACTACTATGGGGCTTAATCGTAACCTTCGCATACACATTGGCATGCCCCATCAATTCCTCCTTACTCAAGATATGAGAAAATACCACGCTTCCTTCGCCCCCACGAGCATTATGTACAGTTTCATCCATCGTTTTTCTGATCATTTTATATCCTCCTTCATAAGGTTATATACTTCAGAATAACCCGACGTGATCTAAAAGTAAACTGAGTAAACCCAATAGTCTTTTCGAGGATATTTGTAAAGAGATGTCCATTCGTAGGGCCATAGTTTGTCTCCTATAGCTTTTTTCATATATAGTAGATAATAAAAAAGGGAATAGTGGAATGGAGAACAAATATGGTATAGTAAACTATGTGAATTAATTATTTTACAAAATACCCGTACATATATGGAGGAGGTTCTTATGAGTAGACGAACGCTAAAATTTGGGGTGCTCGCCGTAAGTGCCATGGGCATGGGAGCCATGGTCACAAATCCAGTCCTAGCCGATATTATGAAGGCCTTCCCAGATATTGATCCGACAACTATTATGCTGATTTCTGGGCTGCCGTCCTTATTTGTTGTTATCTTTGCACCGATCTATGGAAAACTAACTCAATATTTACCTAAGAAAACCCTTTTTGCCATAGCGTCTCTGTGCTTTGCCGTGGGTGGAATCATGCCTGCTTTCCTAAGTAATTTCACGCTTATATTAGCTATGCGTTGTCTACTGGGAGTAGGCCTTGGTTTTCTCTTGCCCATGGCAGCAGATTTAATCTCAGACTTCTTTGACGGGCACGAAAGAGAGACTATGATGGGATTTCAATCAGCCTTTACAAGCATCGGTGGCATTATGTATCAATTGGCAGGAGGATTTCTCGGCTCCTATGGCTGGGATTATGCTTTCTATGCCTATATTATCGGTGTGATCATCTTCTTTGCCGTTCACTTAACTTTACCGGAACCAGAGCGCAAGGTTATTCCTCAAGGTGAAAAGATGAAAATGCCCAGTCGTGTGTATACCAGCTTTTTTTCCTTGTTCGCCTTTCAGATTATTTTGTTTATCCTCATGAACAACGCAGCAGTCATGCTTGATGGGGAAAAGATGGGTGATGCAGCTTCCATCGGCTTAGCTTTAACCCTGATGACAGTCGGTGGTTTAATTGGCGGTTTTTTTGCTGGGAAAGTCATGCGTATTTTAAAAGAATACACCTTTTCTATACTATACCTCCTCTGCGCAGCCGGCTTTGGCATTGGCTACACCTCCCACACCCTTCTCCAGTTTTTTGTCGCAACTACGATGATCGGTCTATCTATGGGTGTTTTAGTACCTTCTTATTGGGTTAAGCTTTCGGTGTCGGTCCCACCGCCCTTGGTTGCCCTGGCCATATCGATTGGCGTTAGTGCCATGAACATTGGTGGCTTTGTTCAGCCCTATGTGTATGCTGGGATCAGTAAGCTCTTCGGTCTCCAAATCGGCAGGGATTCTTTTTTAGTGGCCATAGTGGCTAGCCTGTTCATGGCTGCCTTCGTTTTTATTGATGCAAAGGCTTCGCAAAAAGCCAGCACTCCAAAAGGAGTTGCCTAAAAGAAGACCACATAAGAGTAGAGTTCCTTTTATGACAAGAAGTTAGTAATGAAGAAAGAGCTGCACTATCAAGGCAGCTCTTTTGGTGTCTCAGTTCTCATAATTTTGTTCCGCACTGCGAACAATAGCTGGCACCTTCACGTGTCTTCCGACCGCAGGTTGGGCAGAAGTTCGCTGTATCCTCTGATTCTACCGGTAACGGTATGCGGGGATGAGATGGGTTATATGGGGAATCATAAGGAGATTCGGGTGAGCTATAAGGATCCTTAGGAGGAGTATAAGGATTGCTTGGGGCTGGATAGGAAGCTATAGGCACATCGGGTGCATCAGGTTTGTTGGGCGGTGATTCTGGTGCAGCACTTGAAGGTGCGTCAGTAGGTTTGTTTCCTTCATAGGCCGGATGGTATCGTGAATCAGTGGAGACAGTAAAAGGAGAGGTTTCCGGCCGGAGTACTGGAGTCGTTGGATCATCGTATAGATTTCCGATAGGCTTTTCCTCTTCCTCAAGGGTGAACACCCAAACGACGGGGAGAATCATTAAAAAGGGAGTAACAATTAAGGAGAGAATCAGCCCGACATCCGATGCGTTGTTATCAAACAAGCCAATCAGAAGTTGAATACCCAATATGGTTAAAAAGGCTCCCCACAGGGGTCCCATATGGCGACGGTAGAAGCTCCAGCTTTCTTTAAAGGCCTGTCCAAAGGGAAGATGAAGCTGGGTTAACATTCTGTAAGGTGCAGATGTAATCCAAGGAGCCAGAAAGATTCCTAAAGCAACAAACACAAGCATATAGATGATCGCGAACGAAGCCATAGCATACTCAGACTGGAATCTCATCGCAATCACTATTCCTAAACTAAGCATAACAATGGACATCAGCATGAGAATAGCGGACCAACCAAGAATTCGAGCAAAGCCCTGAAATCGGATATCCCGAAATTGGGCCTTCTCAACGTAGGCTTTTTTTGTTAAATGAAAGACTCCGGCTTGGAAGAAAGAAGCCAAAAGTATACTCAGCAAAACAAGCAGGGCAATCGACAGCAGGATGGTGGGCGCCATATTCATAAAGGGTGCCAATTCTTCAAGGTAAGGGGCTAATTCCCCGAAAGAGCCATCACCAAAGCTGGGGCCATAGCCAAAGTTCGTCATGGAGTCATAGCCCGGTGGAACTGGAACCGTGGGGTCTATATAGGGGCTAGAAGGGAAGGATGAACTGAACTCACCCGAACGGAGGACAGGCATGATTGCCGCCGCGATGGATAGGGCAGCCATGATGGAGCTTATAATTATAAAAATAATGTAAAAGCCAAAAAGAGGGAGAGCCATTCTCTTAAAGGTTTCGATGGTTTTTTTCATACGGTCGGTCCAACTCAAGTAAACCCCACCTTTCAGGAACGTTTTAATACTTATAATTATTTTACATGGGGGATGACATTTTGAATAGTACATTTATAGAAACTTTACGCTTACCTTATGTGATTCAGAAGATGCTTATACTATAATTAAAGTGCTGGGAATATTTAAGCTGGAAGAAATATTACAGTAAGAAAAGCGAAAAAGGATGTTGTATTTTTATACATTGTTTAGTATAATAATTCATATTAAATAAAGCTAGGAAGTGGGAGATGCAATGCTGGTTTTAGATAAGGAGCATTTTGTTGGACGAGATTTTATCTGTCTAAAAGACTTTACGCCAGAAGAAATTATACATATGTTAAAGGTTGCTAAAGCCTTAAAAGAAGAGAGAAAAGCGGGTATTCCCCATCCGGTTCTGCAGGGAAAAACCCTAGCCATGATTTTTACCAAGTCATCTACACGCACACGGGTTGCCTTTGAAGCGGGTATGATTCAATTGGGAGGACATGCCTTGTTTTTGAGCAACAGGGATATTCAAATCGGCCGTGGGGAACCTATCAAAGATACCGCTCGAGTCTTATCTCGAATGGTGGATGGAATCATGATTCGAACCCATAGTCATCAAGATGTCATTGAGTTAGCTCAGTATTCCCAGATCCCCATTATCAATGGTTTGAGCGATTTTCTCCATCCGACCCAGGTTCTGGCTGATCTGCTCACCATCCAAGAACATAAAAATCGTCTGGAAGGCCTAAAGATGACATACATTGGAGATGGTAACAACATGGCACATTCTCTAATGTTTGCCGGAAAAATGGGCATGCATGTCGTCATTGCTTCACCTGCTGGCTATAAGCCAGATCCCCAAGTAGTAGCCACTGCTCAAGAGCAAGCCAAGAAGAACGGTGGACTAGTGGAATGGATGGAGGATCCTCTTGCCGCAGCCAAGGAGGCAGATGTGCTCTATACGGATGTTTGGGCCAGTATGGGTCAAGAAGAAGAGTCCCAAATCCGCATGAGGGATTTCCAAGGGTATCAAATTAACGGAGAAACCATAAAAGCAGCAAAATCCGACACCATCGTCATGCATTGTCTTCCTGCCCATAGAGGTGAGGAAATTACCGAAGAGGTCTTAGAAGGGGCACAGTCCGTTGTTTTCGATGAAGCAGAAAACAGGCTCCATGCTCATAAAGCAATCATGGCATTATTGCTGTAAAAGGCAGGAATTTAGGATTTGGTAAAGAATTAGTATAGGTTAAGTCGATAAATACTCAGCTAGAATCTAACCTCCACTCGGAGTCAGATTCATTAGCTAAGTGTTTAATAGGTGTTTTCCATATCTGAGTAAGAGTTTGCTATATCTGAGTTATGAAAGGAAGTTATCCTCAATGAAAAAAGTAGTGCTTGCGTATTCCGGGGGATTAGATACCTCGATCATTATCCCTTGGTTAAAAGAAAATTATGGTTATGAAGTAATTGCTATGGCTGCTGATCTCGGACAAGGTGAAGAACTGGAGCCTCTCCATGAAAAAGCTATTAAGAGTGGAGCCAGTAAATTATATATCGAGAATCTCCAAGAAGAATTTGTTACCGATTTTATCTACCCGACCTTAAAAGCTGGTGCAGTCTATGAAGGTAAATATCTATTAGGTACCTCCTTTGCTCGTCCCTTAATCGCCCAGCGCTTAGTGGAGATTGCAGAGAAAGAAGGGGCTGTGGCTATCGCTCATGGTGCCACAGGAAAAGGGAATGACCAAGTTCGCTTTGAACTGGCAGTAAAGGCCCTTAACCCTGATCTGGAAATCATTGCACCTTGGCGGATCTGGGATATCAAATCCCGGGAGGATGCCATTGATTATGCGGTGGAGAGAGGGATTCCCGTCCCTGTTACGAAAGATCGCCCCTACAGCATGGACCGCAATGTCTGGCATCTCAGTCATGAAGGCGGTGACCTAGAAGACCCCTGGAACGAGCCTAAGAAGGATCTCTATCTCCTTGGAGTTTCACCCGAGGATGCGCCGGATCAAGCGGAATATGTGGAGTTGGATTTTGAACAAGGTATCCCCGTCTCCCTCAATGGCGAGAAGCTAGGCCCTGTTCAGCTGTTGGAAGCCCTCAACGCGATAGGTGGCAAGCATGGCATCGGTATTGTTGATATGGTTGAAAACCGACTGGTAGGCATGAAGTCCCGGGGTGTTTATGAGACCCCAGGTGGAACCATCCTCTACACTGCTCATCAAGCGTTGGAGCACTTGACCCTAGATCGTTTAACCCTTCACTATAAAGAACAAATTGCCCTGAAATATGCCGAACTTGTGTATGATGGCGTCTGGTATTCACCTTTGCGGGAAGCCTTGGATGCGTTTGTCGATGTCACCCAGAAAAATGTCACAGGCACCGTGCGCCTGAAACTATACAAAGGCAACTGCAGCCTAGCAGGCACTAAGTCTCCTTATTCTCTCTATAGTGAGGAGTTCGCCACCTTTGGACGAGATGGCGTTTACAATCAAAAGGATGCTGAAGGCTTCATCAACCTTTTCGGCCTTCCCCTTAAAGTCAGAGCGCTTATGGAGAAAAAGTCAGGGTTGAGATAACAAAGATCAATGCAAAAAGCGCCCTCAGGGCGCTTTTTACACTTTGCCAATTTCCTCATTAACAAAGAAAATAGCATTGGCAATATCGCAGAAACACAGCGGAAACGTAACAGAAACATCACTGACGATACCACTGACAATATCATTAACAATATCACTAGAAAGTTGCCAATTAAGAAAGGAAGGAATACACATGAAACTTTGGGGTGGCCGTTTTGAAAAATCCACTGATGCTTTGGTGGAGGATTTCCATTCTTCCATATCCTTTGACCAGCGCTTATATAAGCAGGATATTCAGGGCAGTATAGCCCATGCACGGATGCTTGGGGAGATCGGGGTCTTGACCTCGGAAGAAACGCAGCAGATCATCGAGGGTCTTAAAGGCATCTTAACGGATATCCAAGCCGGAAAGATCGAGTTTGAAATCGGGGCCGAGGATATTCATATGAATGTTGAAAAGCTCCTGACAGAACGGGTAGGCACCGTAGGTAAGAAAGTGCATACGGGAAGAAGCCGTAATGATCAAGTAGCTCTGGATCTGCGTCTTTTCCTCCGGGAAGAGATCGATCACACGAAGGATTTATTAGTGGCGCTTCTGCGCACCATTCTTAACCTGGTCAAGGAACACCAAGAAACCTGGATGCCCGGTTATACTCATTTGCAAAAAGCCCAACCGATCACCTTTGCTCATCATATGATGGCTTATGCCCAAATGCTTCTAAGGGACTTGGGCCGCCTCCAGGATACCCGTAAGCGCCTCAACGTATCCCCTCTAGGCTCGGGAGCTTTGGCTGGTACGACCTTTCCCCTTAAGCGAGAAATGGTAGCCGCGGAGCTGGATTTTGACGGGATTACTTGGAACTCTCTTGATGGAGTCAGCGATCGGGACTTTGCTTTGGAGTTCCTCAGTGCCGCCGCCATCATCATGATGCATCTTAGCCGCCTCTGTGAGGAGTTGGTGCTTTGGTCGACTGGAGAATTTCAATTCGTCATCATGGATGATGGCTACTCTACCGGATCGAGCATTATGCCTCAAAAGAAGAATCCTGATGTGGCAGAATTGGTCCGTGGCAAAACAGGTCGTGTCTATGGAGATTTGATGGCTCTGCTCACCGTCATGAAAGGGCTACCTCTGGCTTATAATAAAGACATGCAGGAGGATAAGGAGCAAGTCTTTGATGCAGTGGATACCTTGCAAAAGTCGCTCCTAGTAGTCGAACCCATGCTGAGAACCATGAAGGTCAATAAAGAGGCTATGGCAAAGGGTGCTAAGGGCGGTTTTACTAATGCTACCGATCTAGCTGATTACCTAGCCAAAAAGAATGTTCCCTTCCGGGAAGCTCATGAAATCGTGGGTAAGCTAGTTCTTTACTGTTCAAAGAGAGGCTGTGGATTAGAAGATCTAACCTTAGAGGAGCTTCAAGAGCAGTCTTCTGTGTTTGAGAAGGATCTCTTTACCAGCATAGGCATTGAATATTGTGTCCGCCAGCGGGATATTCCCGGCGGTCCCTCCCCAACACGTGTCGCCCAAGCCATTGCTTGGACCGAAGACGCCCTAGCACAATTGACCAATAAGTGATGAAATCAGCTAGTCTTCTGCCGCTAGCTTAAGTGAGTTGTCTATAATCAGTGGATAATGTGTATAACTTTAAAATCTGTGGATAACCTCAGGAAATACCTATACCGGGTATAGAAAAGTCTAACAAACTCCTGGAAAAACTGGGTTACAAGTTCTAATGAGCATAAAAAACATAATTAGCCTGTGCATAGTGTGGACAACTCTGTGGATAACCTCCGAATAAGTTGCTTATTGGGGTGGGTAATTCTGTATAGTTTTTTCTTTGTTGTGGACAAACTGAGGAAAGATAGTATGACCTAAGTCGAGTTTTTAAGGGTGGGGGATCAGTAAGATAGAAGTAAGCTGGTGTTCAAGAAGGGGGAGGATTTAAGTGCGTGATGTGGCGCTACTGACGGATCTATACCAACTGACCATGATGCAGGGCTATTACCAACATGGCTATGAGGATAAGGATGCAGTTTTTGATTTGTATTTTCGCAAAATTCCTAGCGGCGGCGGATATGCTATTGCTGCAGGATTAGAGCAGGTTGTGGAGTATATTGAAAGTCTGCAGTTTTCCGAGGACGATCTGGATTACCTCAAGGGGTTAAATTTATTTACGGAGGATTTTCTTAAGGTTTTACAGAATTTCCGCTTTAATGGGGATATCGATGCCGTGCCTGAAGGAACGGTAGTGTTTCCTTATGAGCCAATTCTGCGGGTGAAAGCAAGGATTTCAGAGGCTCAGTTGATCGAGACGGCACTCTTAAACATCATAAATTTCGAGACCCTAATTGCTAGCAAGGCTTCCCGGGTGGTGGCTGCTACCGGTGGGGGTAGTGTCATGGAATTTGGCCTTCGACGTGCCCAAGGACCTGATGCAGGAATAATGGGCTCGCGAGCAGCTTTTATCGGAGGTTGTCAGTCGACTTCTAATGTGTTGGCAGGAAAAAGATATGGGATACCCGTTTCCGGAACCCAAGCCCATAGTTGGATTCAATGCTTCCCAAGTGAAGTAGAGGCCTTCCGTGCCTATGCGCGCACCTTTCCGGATCAGTGCTTGCTGTTAGTCGATACCTATAATGTTCTCAAATCAGGGGTCCCCAACGCCATTAAAGTGGGCCTGGAGCTGGAGGCAGAGGGGCATCGTTTCTTAGGAATCCGCATTGACAGCGGTGATTTAACTTATCTATCACGCGAAGCCCGCAAAATGCTTGATGCTGCAGGCTTGAAGCATGCTAAGATTGTGGGCTCTAATGACTTGGATGAACACACTATCACGGCTATCCGAGCTCAGGGAGCGACTATCGATTCCTGGGGTGTGGGAACCCATTTGATTACATCAAAAGATACGCCTGCTTTGGGCGGAGTGTATAAACTAGCTGCGGAAGGGAAAGATGGGTTATTCGAGCCGCGTCTTAAGGTCTCCGAGAATATCAGCAAGATTACCAACCCCGGTATTAAGAAGATCGTACGCTTTTACGATCAACAAGGGAAAGCCATGGCTGATCTCATTGCTTTAGAAGACGAGCAATTTCGAGAGCCCTTGACTATCTTTGATCCCATCCAGACCTGGAAGCGGAAGACCCTCACTAATTTTAAGACTCGAGAGCTTTTGGTACCGGTTTTCCGAGGAGGCAAGCGGGTCTACGACCTTCCGAACCTCAAGGAGATTCAAACCTATGCTCAAGGGGAATGTGCTAGCTTGTGGGATGAAGTAAAGCGCTTAGTCAACCCGCATCACTATATCGTGGACCTATCCCCTAAGCTTTTCGAGCTAAGGCAGTCCTTATTGCTAGAGATTAGTAATTCAGTGGAGAAAGTAAGCGAAACCATGAAATAGGCACTATCAGAGTGACCGCTATCGGGATAACAAGTATATCATGGCATAGAGGAGGCTAAAACCTATGTGGAGTCCTGAAGAATTAGAAGCACGAATCAATATGACTGTAGAATGGCTACGGGAGCGTGTTCATGAGGCTCATGCTCAAGGGCTGGTAATTGGCGTCTCCGGTGGGGTTGATTCGGCAGTGGTGGCCGGCTTATGTAAGCGTGCTTTTCCGGACAACTCTGTCGGCGTAGTACTACCTGCAGGATCGAACCCTGTGGATCGGGACGACGCCCTGTTGACAACGGAAACCTTGTCCTTACAAACCCTAGAAGTGGATCTGACCCATGCTCATCAGGACATTCTGGCTTCAGTTAATGCAGCACTAAGCGCACAAGGGTTTGCATTTGAGGAAAGATTAAGTCAGGGAAACTTAAAGGCACGTTTGCGCATGTCCGCCTTATATACGGTAGCCAATGCTCTTAATTACCTTGTGGTCGGAACAGACAATGCTCCCGAGTCGTATACCGGGTATTTTACGAAATATGGTGATGGTGGGGTCGATATTCTCCCCCTAGCCTCCCTAACCAAGACGGAAGTAAGAGCTTGGGCAGCCCAGCTGGGACTACCGAATAAAATCGTTAATCGGGTTCCTACCGCTGGATTATGGGAAGGGCAAACCGACGAGCAAGAGATGGGAGTTACCTATGATCTCATTGATCGTTACCTCTTAGGGGAAAAGGTTCCCGAGGCTATCCAAACGAAGATTGAAGACATGCATCGTCGTAGCGAACATAAGAGAAAGCTACCACCTGCCCTAGCTTTGCCTAAACTTACGGAGCTCTAGGTTGCCCAGCAGGGTCATAGCTAAATGCTTGTTTCCGGTAGCAGATTTGCTAAGGTCTAAATAGTATAGAAGATAATATGCAAAGAAGGAGGGGCAGGCAGTTGCGAATAGGAGTAGACATCGATGGCGTGGTTTCCGATAGTTATAGGGCTTGGGTCAGGGAGTTGAATCAGCATTTTGGAACCAATATTCTCGAACTCAAGAACTACGATATGCATTTGGATTTTGGAGTGTCTTGGGAGGCTATGGGGAAGTACTTTGATGATAATGTGGCTCATCTATTTGACATACCGCAGCCTGTAGCTGGTGCAAAGGAAGGCATTGACAAGCTTCTCAGGGAAGGTCATGAGGTGGTTTATGTCACGGCCCGCTCCTTGGAAGAAGAAAAGCATACAGTACGGTGGCTAGAAAAATACAAAATTCCTTATGAGCAGATTCTCTTCACAAGCTTCCAGTGCAAAGTAGAATACGCTTTGCAGTGGAAGCTGGAGATTTTCTTGGAAGATTACCTAGGTAATGCCCAAGCGATTTCTGAAGCAGGGATTCATGTTCTCCTTTTGGATGCCAGCTATAACAAGGGGGAACTACCCTCAGGGATCACTCGTTGCCAAGATTGGCGTGAGATTATAAAAGAAATCAGAAAAAGGTCCTTTTATCCTCAATCCGCCTCAATGTAATGAACAAGGGAAGCCGTTTGGCTTCCCTTTAAAATTTCCCATATATATCGAACAGTCCTTGAAGGACTCTACTCATTTTTTCATGATACACCTTATATTTATCTACAAACTAACTTTTTAGCTGATCTCCTCATTTTTGCTCTGGGGCTTGTGTTTCTTATCGACTAGATGCTGGATGGCCATTACCGGATGCTGGAGAATCATCCTAGGGCCCGAGTAACGCATAACGACGCGAATCTTCTCGCGCATATCCTTTTTATAACAATGGACAGTGCAATTTCCGCATACAGGTTTATCCTCCCCAAACATACATTTGTCTGCACGTTTCAGGGAATAAGTTAAAAGCTCTTGGCAATCAGTGCAAAGTCCGGACTCTGTCTTGTGGTTGTCCTTGCAGTAGAGTTTAATCATGACCTCAACGGTCTTTTTTTCACGTTGTGCGCGGGTAGTTTGAGCCATGTTAACCCCTCCTTTTTAACCCACTAGGCTTTGCCCGACCTTATAAATATCTCCTGCACCTAAGGTTAAGACAAGATCTTCAGGAGTTAGGGTCTGAGCAAGATAGTCGCTGATTCCGTCAAGTGAGTTAATATAGCGGGCATTACCCCCTTGCTGGCAGATCAAATCAGCTAGGGAGGAAGAGGAAACAGTGTTAAGATTTTTTTCCCGTGCAGAAGCAAAGATGTCCGCAATGACTACTTCATCAGCGGCCTGAAAGGATTCGGAGAACTCCTGAAGGAGTTTTTCTGTACGACTAAAGGTATGAGGCTGGAACACAGCTCGGATACGACGGTCCGGGAAGGAGAGTCTTGCACCCTCCAAAGTGGAACGGATCTCCGTGGGGTGATGGGCATAATCATCGACGATCAGAGCGCCCGCATTCATGCCGATTTGCTCAAAGCGGCGCTTAGTGCCATTAAAGAGGCCCAAATTCTTCAATATTTGCTCAGGCGGAATTCCAATCTCCAGGCAGAGTGCGATGGCAGCCAAGGCGTTTAAAATATTGTGCTTACCACTCACGTGGAGGTGTAGATCTCCGAGGTGGGTACCATGAGCCATGATTTTCATGGAGCTTCCGCCATCATGGAATTGGATATCTTTTGCGCAGATATCCGCGTCCTCGCTGAAGCCAAAGGTTATGATGGGTGCCTGGGAGTGAATTGACTCCCGGTGGGGATCCTCATGCCAAATAAAAACTTTGCCTTGGGGTGGAATCTTCTGGGCTATTTCCGAAAAGGCCAGGATGACATCATCTAAATTCTTAAAATAATCAGGGTGATCAAATTCGATATTGGTAATGATTAAGTACTCAGGAGAATAATTGAGGAAATGGCGACGATACTCACAGGATTCAGCTAGGAAAAAGTCCCCCTGACCTGAATAAGCGTTACCGCCGATGCTGGGAACATCGCTCCCCACGACAATAGTGGGATCAATTCCGGACTGAAGCAGAGTCAATCCGATCATGGCAGTAGTTGTAGTCTTACCATGAGTTCCAGAGACTGCGATGCCGCGTTTCTTAGACATGAGTCTTCCCAGAAATTGAGCATAAGAGTAAACAGGGATATTCAATTCCCTGGCGCGGGAAATTTCTTCATGGTTTTCATTATAGGCAGCCGAAGCCACAACTATATCAGATTTTTCAACATTGGCGGCAGCAAAGGGAAGGACAGGAATATTAGCCCGCTCTAAGACCGCATCTGTGAAGAAGCGTTCGGAGACATCTGAACCTGTAATCTCTGCCCCTTCGATTTGAGCGGTGACTTGTGCTAAGGCACTCATACCTGTTCCTTTGATCCCAACAAAATGAATATGTAACGGCAAGATACATCTTCCCTTCTAGTTTCGAACTCTACATTCCATTATACCCAATCGTGACACAAAATGTATCATTTTATAAAGGGATTATGAACGGAAATTTTTAGGGTTTTTTCTGCTCACAACCAGTAACCATGGACTGCAGACGACTGAGGTCTGAGGTAGTGCTTAGGTAGCCGTGGAGTAGAATTGTGGTACTAAAGTAGATAGCCCCAGTATACTTGATCATGCGCAGGATTTGAAGTCCTCCTAAGAGCTGTATTACCCAGTCAAGATGTTCTCCTGCCCAGTAAGAGGCTAGGGAGATGAAGAACAGAAAAGGGAAAAGAAGAAACCAACTGCTAAAGATCACCTTTTGCCCGGGATTATAAAACCCTTGGGAAGGAAGAGTCGGTCGTAGATAAAAATAATAAGCAAAAAGACTCGGAATATCTTTAAAATCCTGCCAGGAGGGGAAAAGGGTTTTATCCTTACGCAGGATCATATCCACTAAACGAAAAATGAAGAAGGCTGATGCCAGCCAGCCAAAGCTCACATGCGCCACAAAAACCTTAGCATAGGGGAAAGCAAGAAAGGGTAGGGGTTGATGAAGCACCAGACCGGTAAGAAGAATTCCGGTTAGGGAAAGGGCAAATCCCCAATGAAAGACTCGCACAGGGGCTGGAAAGCCTGGGACCAGTACATCCAATAGTTTGCCCTTTTGAAGTTCCTTCTGGACTGGCTTGCGAAGTTGGGGCTGAGGTTGACATACTTGGTGTTTTTCTTTATTCAATGGCTTCACCTCCAGCCTATTATACTCGTACGTTGAGGGTGCGGAGACGCTCGCCATCAATAAGGTGGACACTGCAGGAAAAGCAGGGATCAAAGGAGCGAATGACTCTGCCGGCTTCTTTCAATTCTGGATGTTCAATCTTGAGCCCGCGAATGGAAAATTCTCCGACGCTGCAATTTCCCTTTTCGTCTCGAGAACTATAGTTCCAAGTGGAAGGGGTAATGATTTGATAATGATCGACTCGCCCTTTGGTGATTTTTACCCAATGACCCAAGGATCCGCGCATGGCCTCCACATAACCTATACCCATCCCTGATTCCTGCTCCACTTTGGTGTTTATGGTCTCCGCACCGGGAACTAAGCGTTCCAGCCAGATCATAGCTGCCTCTGCAATCTTCTTGGCCTCCATGACCCGAGACCAATGACGGCCAATGGCCCCGTAGCCGATAATTTTTTCCTTGGCCACGACGGCACGAGCTAATGGGCCTACCTCGAGAGCATGTCCCTGATAGCGAGGCGCTTTGATCCAGGTGTAACCTTGAGGCTGATTTTTGTCGGGGACAGTTTTTTCTTGCCAAGGATGAATAGGTCCGGTTTGTTCATACCAAGCGGTCGTCACTTCTTCCGTAATAAAGCGATCTTCGAAGGGGTGATGGTTATCTTGAAGGACGATCCCATGGGGAAACAGGGTACTACCATCAGGCTGGGTGAAGCCACCCACAGAGAGGAAGTTGCCGTTTCCTTTGCCTAAATATACGTATTCAGGATATCGCTCGGCCAAAAACTCCACATCCGGAATCATCACGTTATTGATAAATTCAAGAATGGTGATTAGATAACCGCGATAGCGATTAATCTTATCGGCATCCACGTGCATGGTGCACCCTCCGGGTACAATCCCATGTCCATGAGGAGCCTTGCCCCCGAAGACACCAAAAGCCGCGTGCGCATTCCGAGAAATCTCTATGGAATTAAAGTAATGCTCAGTTAGGCGTTGATCTTCCTGGGGAGTAAGGCGGATGTCTCCCTCTAAATGAGGGGTGAAGGGGGGGATATCAGGACCCTTAAAATAATCGGGCATGCTCATAAGATAGAAGTGGCGGAGATGATTCTGCAGGAAATCACTACCCATAATGAGATTGCGGAGAATCAATCCGTTCGGTGGTACGGTCATGCCCAAAGCTTGTTCCACAGCAAAGGAAGACGCCACACCATGAAGAGAAGAGCAAATGCCGCAGATGCGCTGGGTATAGTAAGGCATGTCAAAAGCGGATCGGCCTTCGAGAATTTGCTCAAAGCCTCGGTAAAGGGTGTCCGCAATCAGGGCATCTTGGATCACTCCGTTTTCCAGATGAGCCTCCACCAACATTGGGTTGTGGATTCGGGTAAATGGAAAAATAATCTTCTTTTCCAGAAGCTCACTCCCTCGTTCACTTGTGGTTAGGAATCATGGCTTGGATTCCTTTGGTCGATAATTGCGTATGGTCTTGGCTTTTTTTAAACGGATTTTTTTCTTACCTTTGGTGGTCGACTGAATCAAATTGCGTTGGAGGCGGCCTTTGTAGAGTGAGGTTAGAAAGTGCCCGACTATACCTAAGGTAGTTAAGCCTAAGACCCCTCTGCCGATACGATCCGTTGCTGCTCGGCTTCCCCCGGGAAAGGGAATGTCGGGAAAATGATTTGTAAAAGGCTCCATGAGATCAGGAAAGCCAGGCTCCGTGCAGCCGATGCAGGGAGAGTTACAGCCGATTGGCCAGTTGTAGCGGTCATTCCAGCGCCGGATGGGGCAATCGGCATAGGTGACTGGTCCTTTACAGCCTACCCGGTAAAGGCATTCCTTCTGTCCGATATCTGTAGCAAAGATGCCTTGGTCGTAGTAACGACGACGTGGGCAATTGTTATGAATGGTTTCTCCATAAAACATTTTGGGGCGGCCAAATTTCTCCAACTCAGGCTCTCCATAAAGTGCCAAATGCAGGAGAGTGCCCATAATCCAATCCGGGTGGGCTGGGCAACCGGAGACATTGATGATGCGACGTTCAGGTAAGATCGTTTGCGTACCGGTGCTATCGCTCGGGTTAGGGTAACCGGAGGCAGGTCCCCCATAGGTAGCGCAATTACCAATGGCCACGATATATTTTGCTTTTAAGCCCAGTCTGCGCACTAGGTCCAACCCAGTTACCAGCTGGCCGTTTTCTAAACCTGCGTAGTTATAATGGCCACCGTCCCGACGGATGATGGACCCTTGTACAATGAGTATGAATTCATGGGCCAGATTTTTTTCCATATCCAATAAGACGCTATAGGCTGACTCTCCTTGGTTTTGCATCATGGTCCAATCATAGCGCCATTCAGTGATGTTGGTAAATATATCGGATAGGGTCGGTGTCCAGATATTGTCTAAAGAGATACTATCTCCAGTGCAGGTTCCTGTTTCCACCATTAGTATGGGGAGCTTTTTCTTAATTTCTCCTTGAGCTAAGGCTTTTTCTAATTCGGGGGTTATTAAGCTGATAAAGTTGCCTAAAATGGCTCCTTTGACGACAAGCTTGAGGAATTCACGACGATTCAGCACAGCCTAACCCTCCTTAAAGGAGTATTTTTCCCCAAAGGAAGGCTAATCATTCAAAAACAAGAAGTGGAGTTATGAAAAATCATAACTCCACTTCTTGTTTGGGTAACGAAGTAGACTGGTCACAAATTCCTGCGTCCAGGAATTTATTACGCAACATCAGGCAAACGCGGCATTTCTCCTGACTATGACAAAATATCATGGAACATGTCTAATTTCAAGGAACAATTTTATCTACCATAGGAAAATAGTACCGAAATTCAACCAAGAATGAGAAAGATCTAGCTTTTTTGCCTTTTTTCTTTTTGTTTGGGGTGTTTTCCTTTTTCAGCTGCGCGTAGTTCCTCAAGGGCTTTTTCTTTCCTGTTCCTATTACGTTGGACAACTCGATTAAAGGCAAAACCAATTGCCAAAGCAAGAAAGGCACTGACCACATAGGTGAGTTCCATACTGTTGGCAAAGCGTTGGTCCATATTCGGAAGAATGATGTTAAGGCAAACAAAGGCAATACCGAAGAAACCAAAAATCATCATGTCTTCTCTTTTTTGTGGTTCCAATAAATTCACCTCTCTTTATTTGCATAATTCGATATTATCGAATAGTTTTCCTTCTCCTAAAGACAATGACCTAATGATTTGTGCTTTCATATAATGCTGGAGTGGTAGAAATAAGGCAAGACTATTCGATTCGATGACTTAGGAGGTTACAGGATGAACTTTCGTTTTTTTCCTTTTACACAAAGAATGAACTATGGCCAGCTTTTTCTTGGTCTAGATACCCAAGTTCCCCTTGCTACAGGAAGTTCAATCACAGGAATTAACTTTGATAATGGGGCGACCACCCCACCGTTCCGATCTGTCATGGAGGAAATCAATCGCTTTGCTCCTATGTATGGATCGGTACATCGAGGAGCAGGGTATAAATCTGTAGTCTCCTCTCAAATCTATGAGCAAGCCCGGACAGAAGTCCTCAAGTTTGTCGGTGGAGATCCTCGAACCGATGTAGTGATCTTCGTAAAAAATGCTTCAGAAGCATTGAACAAGTTAGCCAATCGTTTTTACCAGAAGCACAAGCGAGACGTCGTTTTGACTACCTGGATGGAACACCACTCTAACCTTCTGCCATGGCGGGAAAAATTCTCTATCGACTACATAGAGGTTGATGAACAAGGCCGCTTACGCATGGACGATCTTTTGGCCAAACTGGAGCGGTACCAAGGGGCTGTCAAGCTGGTGACGGTTTCCGGAGCCTCCAATGTGACAGGCCATCGAAATCCGATTCATAAGATTGCAGAACTAGCCCATCGTTATGGAGCAAAGATTTGCGTCGATGGAGCTCAGCTAGTTCCCCATGCTCCAGTCGATATGCGTCCAAGCCATTCCCCTGAACATATTGATTTTTTAGCCTTCTCAGCCCATAAAATGTATGCACCCTTCGGAATCGGAGTTTTGATTGGTCCACGGGCATTTTTTGAACAAGGAGCTCCGGATTATACGGGCGGAGGGACAGCCCAACTGGTGACGCCTGACCGGATACTTTGGGAGGATGCACCTCATAAAGAAGAAGCCGGAACGCCTAATCTGATGGGGGTCGTCGCCCTTGTTGCTGCGATCCGGACCCTAAGCGCTCTTGGCATGAAAAAGGTGTTACAGCATGAAGAAGAATTATTGGGATACGCCTATGAACGTCTGCGTTGGATGGATGGCCTAGTGTTTTATGGGGGAATCCCTCTTAATCAACAACAACTCTCGCAAAGGATTGGAGTTATACCCTTCAATGTGGAAGGACTATTTCATGAAGATGTGGCCGAGCTTCTCGCTCGCGAGGGAGGAATCGCTGTACGCAATGGTTGCTTTTGTGCCCAACCCTATGTTCAGAGGCTTCTGCATATCTCTAAGCAGGAGCTGGACCAACACATGGCTAATCCCTCCTTGCCTCATCCAGGAATGGTTAGAGTGAGCCTTGGCCTTTACAACACTAAAGAAGAAATTGATACTTTCATTGATATATTAGGGCGAATTGTCAGTGCTAGATCAAGATCCTTACGCTCGGTGAGGGTGGGATATTAAAGTAAGTACAATCCTATTCTGTGGAATAGATATTTTTTCAGTAATTTGCTACAACATTTCACAAATCGTTCACAAACTAGCAACATATTGCTCACTTTTATGGGCTATTATATAACCATACCTTTTCCTTTTAGCCTCCTTTGAAGATATATATTTTCTTCCCCTGTCAGAAATGGCAGGGTCTTATTTTTTTATGTACATAAGTCTAATACATTGAATGGAACATGACCTTGTGAAAATGAAAAGAATCCCCACGTCTGGGGATTCTCACTGCGCAAGTCCAGAAGATAAAGCGCCAGTTATTGTATGGCTTTGATTACTTTATTTCCTGACTCTTACAAAAAAGTATCATGGGACATGCTTAAAGTCAATCTTTTCAACAAAAATAGACATCAAAATATACGAATTTTCTCAAATAAGCAAAAATAGAGCTTATAATTGAGAATAGGCGAGCATCTGTGCACATGATCTTGAAACATCACAGTACCAAAGACCCGGTCTATGACAGTTGACTTCCCAAAGAAAATCAGGTAGAATTACAGTCGTTAAAAAAATGCCAATGTGGCTCAGGGGTAGAGCAGCTCACTCGTAATGAGCAGGTCGTCGGTTCGATTCCGACCATTGGCTCCAGTAGGATTTCGGCACCGCAAATTTGCGGTGTTTTTTTTATTTAGGAGATAAACGTATAATGTAACAAAGGCCGTTGCAAACAGAAATTTATCCTGTTGCAATGGCCTTTGCAATAAATTATGTCTAAAGTCTACGATTATTTGTCCCTGTTACGGCTACCTGCTCCGGAATGGCCGCGTGTGCCCGTTGAGTTACCACGAGAATTTCCTTTGCCTTGTCTGCCGCGATAGTTTCCACCGGGTCCGCCATCGCGATAACTTCCGCGTCGATCCCTAGCATATCCACCTTGATCGGGACGTCCTTGATTACCTTTTACTCGTAAAGGGGCGACTCCTGTCAATTCGGTTACAGCCTGAACAGGCTCCTTTGTCATTATTTTCAAGGCTGCGGATAGCAAAGTCACCGAATCCGTATCTTCCAATAAATTTTCGGCTAGGTGTTTATAATTTTGGAGGTCTTCCTCTGCTATGACGCGTAGTATTTTTTCTATGGTAACCCGTTGCTGAACTTCGATAGCTTCGATCATAGTAGGAATATTTTTGCGGGTTATTTTACGTTTGGTAAGCTGCTCAATCAGCCTTAGATGACCTATTTCCCGAGGGGTGACAAAGGTTACAGCCAGGCCTGTTTTTCCCGCTCTGCCTGTACGACCAATCCGATGCACATAGCTTTCCGGATCTTGCGGGATATCGAAGTTATAGACATGGGTTACGCCACTTATATCCAACCCTCGAGCTGCAACATCTGTAGCGACCAAGACTTCGATGGAACCGTCTTTGAATTGTCTCATGACGCTATCCCGTTTGCTCTGAGATAAATCTCCATGAATTCCTTCCGCTGAATAGCCCCGTTTATTCAAGGCTTCGGAAAGCTCATCCACTCGACTTTTTGTCCGTCCAAAAACAATGGATAAATCAGGAGATTGAATATCTAACAAGCGGCAAAGAACATCGAATTTCATCTTTTCCGGTACTTCAATGTAATCTTGTTCAATGTTAGCAACCGTAACCTCTTTGCCCTTTATGCTAATGAGCTCTGGATCTTTCATGAATTTTTGGGCGAGAATTTGGATTGGCCTTGGCATGGTCGCCGAGAACAGCAAGGTTTGACGTGCTTCTGGGATTTCTTGAAGTATGGTTTCGATATCCTCTACGAAACCCATGTTCAGCATTTCATCGGCCTCATCCAAAATAACCATATTAATATTTTGGAGTCGGATGGTCCGTCTACGCATATGATCCATGAGACGACCCGGTGTCGCTACAATAATATGGGGTCTTTTTTTCAGCGCCCTAATCTGGCGATCAATCTCTTGCCCACCGTAAATCGGCAACGTGCGGATTCCTTTAAACTGACCGATTTTATTGAGTTCTTCAGCGACCTGTACTGCTAATTCACGAGTGGGGGTAAGTACAATCCCTTGAATATCTTCCGATGTTTCGGCGATTTTTTGAATCAAAGGGATTCCAAAGGCCGCTGTTTTTCCCGTACCCGTTTGAGCTTGACCGATTACATCCTTACCTTTTAAGGCAAGGGGTATTGTTTGCTCTTGGATCGGTGTGGCTTCTTCGAAGCCCATATTAATCACCGATTTAAGTAATGGCTCAGATAAGCCGAGTTCTTTAAAGGTTGACATAATAATTTTAATCTCCTTTTTGTATCTATATTGATGTAGTTTTCCAATTCGACCAAGATCTAATACAAGGCCTTATCTAGAATAGTATACCACCTAGGGGTGTCAAGGGATATATAAGCCTTTCACCGCTCTTGAAAAAGCTTCAACTCCGCGTTTAATCGTGTTGCTTCCCTATAATCGATAGCATAGGAAAAGAAATGAACGAGAAGAAAAACAGCAAACACAGCTCCGGCAACCGCGAACATCATTGGACCATACATGATGTCCATTCCGTAACCAAAGGACAGGATCATTGCTTCCAGGACAAAGAGTTGGAAAATCTTTCGAATCATCATCTGTCGAAGGGTGGGTTCCCTTTTCGAATACGTCACGAAAGAAGGGACCACCCCAATCAAACCAAAAATTAAGGGTGAAAAATAGGCTTCATAACCAAAACGTCGATCCGGCTCATAGATTAGACCGAGGACACCGATGACGAGGGTGACGCAGGTCACGATGATAAAAAAGTTCATCAGGCTTTTCCTTAAAAATTCGCTTAAGCTCATGCTAGCACCCTTTTAACCTTTCCTTGAGTTGGGGAACATATTGCCTTGAGATAATGACTGATTCCCCATTGGCTAGCTTCGCTAGGAATCGGCCATTGAGGGCGGGCTTAATGGAATGGACCTTCATGAGATTTACGATGACCGATTTAGAGCAACGAAAGAAGCGGCTTTCTTCATATCCGGACTCCAATTCGTATAACTTGCTTTTAAGTTCATAAACCTTGCTTTCTAAATAAGCAAACACCTTGTTGTCCACGGCTTCGATATAATATATATCCTTTAAGGATATATAGAAGATTTGCGGACCGTGGAAGGCTTCAATAGAGATTTCCCTAGATTTAAGGAAATCCACAATCTCAGTGATGCTCGCAGTGACTTCGTGGCATTGGATCAAAACCTGTTCTTCTTCTGTCTGAGCGATAGTTTCCACATTGACCTTCATGGGGAAAGCAACCTCATTCCTTAGACACCCTGTTGATAGAAAGGATGGGAAGCCGCCTGAACATGTAGCTTATCAATAAACTGCTTGGATCTTAAGCTCCCCTAAGTCTTTGAGGTAATAGTCAAAGTAATTGAGTACAACCTCATTCATTGTCTCAAGGCAATAGCGACTATCTATATCCCCGGTGCCTAGAATCCCAGCCAATACCGGTGAAAATAAGGGCAGATCCGTAAAGTTTAAATGTCCGGCTCCTTCAACAACCACTTGGCGAGCATCAACAGCATGCTTGTTTGCCTTCATATTACCATAGTTTTCCCCCAATGCCGACGCCTCAGAAAAATGTTCCTCATTGAAAATATCCAGGAGGGGGGTAGGATAAGGCTCTTTATTTAAGACCATTTGGCCATTGTCATAATCAATTTCTTCGCCGAGCATGGTCCCATCAAGGATGACGACGGCATCAATATCCGTCCGCTTTCTTCCTAGGTCAGCGGCGGTGGCTCCTCCTAAGGAATGGCCAAAGAGACCGATACGTTTAGGGTCGATGATCCTGTAGACATCTGCTGTATTCTCTTTTTTAACATTTTCGAGGATGGTATCTAAGACCAGATTCATATCCTCACTTCTTAGTTTTAACCATTGATGGGTGAGTTCATAGGTCTCTTGTTCATTGTATTTACTCGTTTGGGATTGGATAGCGATGGCATCATTCATGAAGTTAGTATTGACAAAGATCATCTTCCCATCGGTCTGCTTCGTGAAGAAGGCATGATAGGTGTGATCGATGCTGCCGACCACATAGCCATGACTGGCTAGTTCTTTGAAGGTGGAATAATTGCTGCCACGAAAACCAAAAGAGCCATGGGAGAAGAGGAGTAAAGGATAGGTTTCGTTCCCTTGGTGATTTTCAGGATACCAAAACTGGATGGTTACGTTTCTATAACTACCAGTATCGTCATAGCTTTCAATTCGAGAGGAGTCGGTTAGGGTGTAGCTTTCTGTTTGCACTGGGTATGGTCCTGAAACCGGAAGTGCTTTATATTGAGGGAAGATAAGAGCGGGTACAAGTACGGCGATCATGAAGAGGCAGTGCCCCAAGGTTGTGAGGATGACGCGTTTTGTTTTCAAAGGCTTTTCGGAAGCTGGGCTTTTTATCACAAAGGAAAGCCCGCTCAGCACCGCTTGGATGAGTAATACCAAAAAAAGAGGAATCCATTGAAAACCCCATTGGATGACTTGGAAGACGAGGAGTAAGGCAAAAAGACCAAAGGTGGCAAGGCGGATAATATGCTTCGCTCGGTTTTGCTGGGAGTTGGTTTTTAGTGAATAAACGACGAGACCAATTTCTATGCTCAGAACGAAGAGCAAAATGACCGTACTCATCATTGAGGAACCCTCCTAAGATTAGATTCTACAAGAAGAATAATCCTCATGTCGCAATCCATCAATAGGTCAGGAGGTTAGTTGCAGAAAATGGGGGTAAGTTGCACAAAGAAAAAGGCCAAGGATTGTCTTGGCCTTTTCTCGCATAAAAGATATTACTCATACTAGCCCAACAGCAATTCACTGAGCAAAACTCTTAGACCTCCTAATACAATTCTCAGTGCTAAGAGAATAGCCACAGCAGCGGCTATGACGCTTGAAAGGGGAATGGCTTCAATATTGAAATCAAACATAATTTCACCACCCTTTTGAAATCTAATGATCGTAAGAAGATAGCCTTGTCTGCTATAACTTATTCACGTTGTCCAAAGGGTGTGAATTAAAAACTAAATAAACAACTGAATCTGAGACTCTAACGCCTCCTGTAGAAAGTCAGTAGCGGTTATGATCTGCACTTCAGGGAGCAATTCTTCTTGCTTAAAGCCCATTACATCCACAGAGAGCTTGCAGCCATAGAATTTTACGCCCTTTTTCCGTGCTCCATTGAGAAAGGCGGTAAGAGGTGGAGTGTCATCATCTTCCATCATTTCTTTGAGCATGGCTTTACCCAGCCCCGCCATATTCATACGGGAAAGAGGCAAATCTTCGATTCCCTTGGGAGTGACCAAGCCAAACATCTGCTCAAAAAGGGTTTTATCTTCGAAAGTCATTTTACCAGGGTCCCGTACTAGAGTTAGTCCCCAAAAAGCAAAAAACATGGTGACATCCATGCCCATTTCCCGCCCGGAATTGGCAAGGACTAAACCAGCGAGTGCCTTATCGTAATCACCACTGAACATAAGGAGGGTCATTTTCTTATTTTTAGCTAGGTCCGTGGAGGGGCCGCCCGAGTTGGATTCTGGTTCTTCAGCTAGTTTAGATGGGATGGTTGTTTTTTGTTGTGTATCCATGGTCTGGACCTCCCTGAAATTCAAATTGTCTAACGTTGTCAAGGGCAAAATCGCCTCTTAACGAAGTCACGTTCAAAAGTCCCATTCAGAAAGTACGCTGGAAGATTGCTGCCGACTCCCCGCTTAGCAACTCTTCCACGCTATCGATTCCTAGTTGTTGAAGCAACTCAAGGACATAGGGGTTATCTGCAGGAGTCGGGGCATCGGCCGCCGCCCCGTAATTGTTTACTAATGCAGTACCTTTGTCGGTTTGAAGTAAAGCCTTGGGGCCACCGACGCAACCGCCTATGCAACCCATCCCTTCGTAGAAGTTTGCCCTAATATCATCGTTCATAATGTCGCTTAGCATAGCCTTGCATTCCTTGATTCCGTCTGCCTGGATCGACTTAATCTTCACCGGTTTATCCGGTCGGATCCGGTTTAAAGTATCAGAGATGGATTTTGATACGCCGCCGGTGCGGGCATATATTCTACCACTGGTAGAGGAGTGTTCACTGGGGATATCCTCCATATCTTCAGGATGGATATCCGTAGCTTCGAAAATCTGCTTGAGCTCATGAAAGGTGAGGACTGCATCCACTGCATCCCGAATATCGGGCTCCTTGGCCTCTGCCTTCTTGGCAATACAAGGGCCGATAAATACAGTTTTAGCACAGGGATGCATACGTTTAATACCACGCCCGCAGGCCACCATAGGGGAAACAGAAGGGGAGATATGGGGGACGAGCTTATCGTAAACTTTTTTGACCATACCCACCCAGATCGGACAACAGCAGCTGGTTAGAACAAAGTCCTTATCCGTTTTAACATGCTTATCAAATTCCAAGGCTTCTTTTAAACTTAAGACGTCGGCAAAGAGTGCCACTTCCACCATTCCGTAAAAACCCAAATGCTTCAAGGCCGCACGGAGCTTACCCATTGTAACTTCACTGCCGAATTGCCCAATAATGGCGGGAGCGACCATGGCGTAGACGGGAACTTCCTTCCCTTGCAAAAGTTCAACAAGCGGGATGAATTCTTTTTTATCAACTAAACTATCGAGGGAGCAGGTCTCAATACATTCGCCACAATGGGTGCAGTTACGGTCTTGAATGACTACATGGCCCTCCATATCACGGACCACTGCATCAAAAAGGCAGGCCGCTTCGCAATTGTGATTTTCATCAACGCTTCCCATATCACAAGATTTGACTTGAAACACAACCTTATCTGGGTCGCCCTTGCCTAAGGCATACTGAACGTAATGTTTAGTATGCTCATCCCCTGCAGACTCGATAGCATCGATTTCCTCTTGAAGATTTCCCTGGTAAGAGGCTTTGACCAAGCGGCCGAAGATTTCTTCATAAGTTGGACTCATTATTTGCCCTCCCTTTTATTAGAAATTAGTATACCCCTAACCTGCTTTGCTAACTCTGAAGATAGAAATTCACTTGGAAAAATTTTTATTGATTTTAATGTTGAAAAAGTTTTTGCCTTATGCTATTATAAGTTCTGTCGCAAGACAAGCCGATGTAGCTCAATTGGTAGAGCAGCTGATTTGTAATCAGCAGGTTACAGGTTCGAGTCCTGCCATCGGCTCCATATTAAACATTACACCGCAAAGAGTTGCGGTGTTTTTTATTATTCAATCATTAGAGATTTTCGAGAGCTTCTCTTTTGGAACTTATCTGTACAAGCCGCATAGTATGAAGTAGTGAGTACAATAAAACCTATGAAAGGGGAGAAAAAATTGGCTTCATTAACAACCGGCTTGATTGAAAACACACCAGTATCTGGTATTAGGCCAACTACAACGTTTACAGTAAAAGCAACCAATGATGATGTACTTGAAGCAACAATTCAAATAGAGGGATATTTCGTGACAGGGACAACGAAGACAAAATATGCCTTGGAGTTATTTGATCTAGCTTCTGGAGAGGTTGCATCGAAGACCTTCTTCGCCGAATTTGATGAATTTGAATTTAATTTTTTCACTAGTTCTGATGCCATAAAGATTTCCGCATGGGGGAAGGATGCTGCTGGAGAACTGACGACAGCTCATCGTTTAGTACCTGCAGAACTCGACCCGATATGGACGGTCAACGGAGTTACAGGAACGACGGGAGCCACAGGGGCTACCGGTGCAGACGGAGCAGTCGGACCGACAGGAACGACGGGGGCTACAGGAGCTACCGGGGCAGACGGGGCAATCGGAGCAACGGGGGCTACAGGAGCTACCGGGGCAGACGGGGCAATCGGAGCAACGGGAGCCACAGGAGCTACCGGGGCAGACGGGGCAATCGGAGCAACGGGAGCCACAGGAGCTACCGGGGCAGACGGGGCAATCGGAGCAACGGGAGCCACAGGAGCTACCGGGGCAGACGGGGCAATCGGACCAACAGGATCGACGGGGGCCACAGGGGCTACCGGGGCAGACGGGGCAATCGGAGCAACGGGAGCCACAGGAGCTACCGGGGCAGACGGGGCAATCGGACCGACGGGAGCCACAGGGGCTACCGGTGCAGACGGAGCAGTCGGTCCAACAGGAGCGACGGGGGCTACAGGAGCTACAGGGGCAGATGGAGCAGTCGGACCAACAGGAGCGACGGGAGCCACAGGAGCTACAGGGGCAGACGGAGCAGTCGGACCGACAGGAACGACGGGAGCCACAGGGGCCACAGGTGCAGACGGGGCAATCGGACCGACAGGAGCGACGGGAGCCACAGGAGCTACCGGGGCAGACGGAGCAATCGGACCGACAGGAGCTACAGGAGCCACAGGAGCTACCGGTGCAGACGGAGCAGTCGGACCGACAGGAGCGACGGGAGCCACAGGAGCTACCGGGGCAGATGGAACAGTCGGACCGACAGGATCGACGGGGGCTACAGGAGCTACAGGTGCAGATGGAGCAATTGGACCGACA
>NZ_JBBWUA010000028.1:0-31935 GCF_038181555.1 Desulfitobacterium sp. THU1
CGCCCATCTTTACCACTCCAATTGTTTTACCATATTATAGCACATCCAACACCTATTTCCCTGTCGCAGATAAAGATGATATCCGTTGCTTTTGCATCTGATTGTATAGGGTTGTCTTTAGCAAGTTGTCTGAGGTCATTATAATAAATATAATCGGGGCTGCCTCAATAGCAGCCCCTCTCTTACGTCTAGCAAACAATGCATTTCACATTTTCAAGCGTCTCACACGGTTCATTTGTTTTATATCTTGAAGCCACTCACGTCACTCTCAAGCTTTTCAGCTAATAATTTTAAATTAAAGCTAGCTTGTTCAATCTCTGCCATAGCAGCCGTTTGTTCCTCGACAGAAGCCGATACTTCTTCGGTTGAAGCAGAGTTATTTTCGGCGATACCAGACAATGTTTCTAAAGCCTTAAGAATTTCATCCTTCATTTTATCCATTTCAATCATAGACAGGTTTAATTCTTTCGTGTTCTTCTGATTCGTTTCCGTTAGTTCTTGAATCTGCTGATAAAACATACGAATTCTGTTCACAGCATCTTGAAGAACTTGAAGCTTGCCGATGCTATTGCCTATAGTATTTACTGCATTATTTGAACTATGGCTCAGTTCTATGATTAAGTCGTCTATAGTTTTTGTTGAAGAATTCGATTGGTCTGCCAGCTTCCGAATTTCCTCGGCAACTACTGCGAACCCTCTACCAGCTTCGCCGGCTCTAGCAGCCTCAATCGCCGCATTTAGCGCTAGCAAATTAGTCTGTTCAGATATGGAGGCAATCATTTTACTGGACTCCCCAATCTTCTCAGTGCTTTTTGCTGTTTGTAGGATGCCAGCTTCAACCTCTTTCATTGCCGTATCAGTTTCTAAGTATATTTTATCTAAAGCTTTTACTTCGCCCATGCCTTTTTCGATATTATTTACTACATCGACAGAAGAAACGTTCAGTTCTTCCATAAACTTAGTATTTGTATTGATTTTTTCACTTAGTACTCTCGTATTATTCGTGCCGCTTTCAATCTTTTCTGTCTGACTGATGGCTCCAATAGCAATACCTTCAATAGCTTTAGCTACTTCCTCAGATGCTTGCATATTCTGACGAGAGGTTTCGGCCAATTCATTAGAGGAGATGATTAAACTATTAGCTGTATCCTTTAAATTCAATATTATTGATCTAAAAGTACTTACCATATTGTTAAAGGACTCAAAGACCTGCCCTATCTCATCATCGTTTTTCTTTTGACATGTCACAGTATAGTCGCCTTTCTCGACTTGTTTGATATTATCATGTAAGTATAAGATCGGTTTAAGCACTGTTAATCTTAGGGAGAAAAAGATAATGACGGATAAGAAGAGTGCAATAATTGCTGAGAGAATAACCATTACCTTTTGGAATTGGTTAGTATACCCTAAGGTAACACTTCGATCTGTGATAGCTTTTATATAGCCTTTGATTTCTCCCGAATAATCCTTAAAAGGTATGAGCAGGATGCTGTTTTTCTTATCCTCAGAAATCAAGCTAACCATATTTCCGGATTGTAACTGATCGATAGAGTCCTGTCCTACAATCCACTGGTCTGTCTCAGTTGTAGATGCAATATATCCCTTCTCATTGCCCTTATTCTCAGTCACAGCTACGGAATTTACTGCAATGGGATATATAAAATACTCTCCTTCAAATTGCTCTTTAATATTATTCAGGAAAGTATCTCCAAAGGCACTTCCGTATTCTACAGAACCTGTATGGACGCCATTATAATACATAGGTACTACAACTCGAAAGCCGTAGCCGCCTACTCCTTCCTCTAATCCTTCGACGATCTTAAGCTTTTCATTAGCTTCATTTACGGTAAATCTGAAATCCTTCAGACTATCTCCATATTTCTCTGGCATATGTAATCTTAAAAAAGCTGTTGAATCTGGAAGGTGAAACTGGATTTGGGATACATCTTCCTTTAGCACTTCGAAAATATTCACTGTCTCTTTAAGAAGCTGCTCTCTGTCTCTTTGGGCAAAAAGTTCTTGGACTCTGCCGTTATTTGCTATGGTTTGAACGGACATCCTAGCACTATCGAGTTGGGCTTCCATCTTAGAGTTCACCGAGGCGGTAAGGAGTTGATTATAATCTCCTTCTGCTGACTGAATGATTTTTCCCACGTAACTATTCACGATCACCGAAAAAACAACTAACGCTACAATGACAGAGATTCCAATTCCCATAATTGATTTGGATGTGAGTTTCATCTTGTTGAAAAACATCTTACATACCCCCTCCTACAATTTATAGCCTGGATAATATCATTAAAAGCAGCTCTTTTGTTGTCTGCTTAAAAATACTAAACAATTTTGGACTCTGAACATCAAAGCGCAAAAAAAACACTACAAATCGACAACGGATCGAAATAGCATGAAATTTGTAATTATGTACTTATTATAACAAACACTATCTCATAATTGAATACTTTTAGATCAAATACTCTTCTATCATAACCATAAGAAAACTCTATTTTGGACGTATTATCAACACGATTATTGTTCAACCAACAACGGCCTCATAATGAACAAAGCACTCTACAAATTTCAACGTAGGGTGCTTTGCTTGATCTGTGAATACTTATACCATATTTATTATACCCTATTTTTACTGCTCTTCATCGTTATTGGTGTCAAGGTATATTCTGTTTCTTCCACTTTGTTTTGCTTTATATAATGCCTTATCTGCGCTTTTAGCAACTTCATGCACATTATTTACCGTATCAGGATAAACAGCTACACCTATAGAAACCGTAATATGAATGATCTTGCCATTTTCAATTACAAAGTCGTGATTCTCAACGTTTTTTCTTATCCTTTCGGCCACTTCGATTGTTTTAGCCAGTGAACACTGTTTTAATATTACAGAGAATTCTTCTCCTCCCACCCTCGAGACGAAGTCAAAATCTCTGCAACTAGCTAAAACAATTTTCCCGAATTCCTTTAACACAATATTTCCTGCCAAGTGACCATGAGTATCATTAACGCTTTTAAAATAGTCAATATCAAACATTAGAATTGAAAATCGTCCGTTTTCTTCCAAAGAGGTTCTAAGGCAATCATTATAGTAACTATCAAAACTTCGTGAATTATTAAGTCCGGTAAGAAAATCCTTAGTAGCCTTTTCTTCTAGTTTACTTAGATTTGTAATATCGTTTAGAAATACTGCTCCGGCAATGATATCATGATTTATGTCGTAAATAGGAATAGCATTATATTGGACAGTACTTTTACGATCACCAACATCAACCGTCATGATACCTTTCTCGATTCTTTCTCCCCTAAGCGCTCGCTTTATCGGAATGTTCTCAGGAGCAATTTCCTTGCCCTCCTCATCATAGTATTTATGATATTTTCTTAGATCGTCTACTTCATTGAGACTTTCATCCGGAAACTCCTGCGTAATATTCTTATTCAACACAATGGGTCTACCTTCTTTATCAAAGATTAAAACTGCATCCGATATATTTTCAATAATTGCTGATAGCAGTCTATTTTTTTCTTCAATCTTTTTCTTTGCATTGACTTGTTCGGTAACATCTACAACTGTGTTTACTATATATTTCGCTTTACCATTAATAAAAATTGGGACATAAGAAGCATCATAATATTTCTTTTCTTCTCCACCACTTATGAACTCTAACATTTCCGATATAAAAGTCTGTTTTTTTTCAACAGCTTCTATGATAATTTTTTCAATTCTTTCACTATATCCATTGGGTAATATATCTAGGTACATTCGACCTATTGAGAATTGTTTTTCTCGATAGGTCGAATGTAATAAATCTAAGAATTTTTGGTTAGTATTCAATACGATTAATTCAGGGTAGCTTAAAATAATTGTTCCTAATTTATTAGCTTCAACAAGCGCTTGTGCATATTGTAATCTAATTTTAAGTCTTGAGTTTAGGACTTCTTTCACGTAGTATTTTTGTTCCCTTTGAAAGTCTGACCTACCACCAAAAATAGTTACTTCTCTAGGTTCTAAATCTTTTGTAAAAATGTAATAGGTTTGCTTAGTTTCTAACTTCTTGAGGTTGATTTTATTATCGACTTTTAACAAATTGCATAAGCTATCAAAAGTTCTTCCTAACAATTCTCCTTCAGTATATTGAGTCATCTTTATCAAATCTTCGCTTACTTTAATAACAATATTGTTTTCCAGGCAGAAAAACGGATTATGAAAACCCTTTTTGACAGCATATCTCATAATAGACTCCATTCCGCCGCAATCGCAGGCGGCACAAATAACCTATGGCAATACTACCGTGATAAAAACTCATGGTTTTTTAATTCATCGCGTATTTTACGATACATAATAATCGGCCCATCTCCCATAATCAGGTTCTCTCCTGATTTATAAGAAGATGCCTTGGGTTTTTGGGTAATGACAACGCGCTTGTCTTGCCGTTCTACAATTTTATTCGCAAATTTCCCAAAGAATGCTATCAAGCTGTTTACAGCCCTACTCTTAGCTAATTTGCAATAGAATCGAATATATAAGATTGTGTTTTCTTCATCTACTGGAGCAAAATAAATAATTACTTTAATTTTTGAGCTGATATGATTCAGCCATAGATTTGGGTAAATAAAATTAAGATTTGTATCCTTAATTACACATTCAGCAGGAGACTTCGGCTTCTGTCCGTTATCCACTTCATTGTTTGCACTAGTTTGCAGAATGCCGTTCTCATACAATACTTTGGGGCCATTTATCAAGGTTTTATTGCCTCTGCCAATTGTATTATAGTGCACAATAGGTACATGAACCACATCAAGTTGGTTTTCAATACAGCGAGAATAATGGGAATTCCAGTGGTCTTCGATTTCGCTATAACTGTATGAGTCATCAATTTGTTCATAAAAAAACGGTAACTGAGCGGTCATTTGTTCCGATTCCCCATACCAAAGATAAATAATACCATTTGACTCCTTTACAGGGTAGTTCTTGACATTAAACCGGCTGATATCGTCAGTTGAGGCTTTGCCATTAGCAGGAATCCATGTGCATTTGCCGTTTTTGTCAAATTCCAGTGCATGGAAAGGGCATTGGATGCAATCTCCCTTGACCTTGCCTATGCTGAGTGCTGCCCCTCTATGCGAACACTGGTCAACAACACAGCCGATCTCGCCTTTACTGTTTCTGAACAATGCAAGATCGAGATTCATTCTTTTTACAGCTACGATTTCATTTATTCCTACAGTTTTAGATGGTAGTATTGCATACCATTGATTTAGTATCATATCTGCGCTCCTTTACGAACCTTTTGTAAAGTTGTACTTAATATTAAACTATAACTATTTAAATTATATTCTATAAATTATTTAATGCAATAGACCTAAATGGCCATTTGCAAGACCTTCACGACCTGTATTTTCCCCACATCCATCTTGGCCTTTCGTTAAACGGTCGAGAGGATCATAGTGATGTCCATATAACACTCAGAATTCAATCCAACTCAATAATATTACCTTTTAGATCGTCGGCACTAATTTCAAACTCGACGTGGTCTCCCATAACGTGAGGTACTGGCAAACTAATACCCAGTGCATTTTTTGTTATATATGCATAAATACTATCCTGATCTCCTCCATTACCTAAAAGTGCATCGATTAACTTTTCATCACTTTCATATAGGCTGAATGCCTGATCCGCGAGTTGCTGTTCATATTCCTTTTCTATTTCTCCAACATACTTTGCTTTTTTTAATAGATTCACAAAAGACTTGTCAATTTCCCGTACAAGGTCTTTTAAAAGCATTGCTTTCCCTGTTTCCATATCAATATTAGTCGTATAAAACAAGTTATACGGATGTGCTGACGGAACAATATTATTATAGCTTGAATAGGCTATGCTGAGTAATTTGGGGCTTTTATACTTGATTTCAAATTTGCCGTCCACTTCGTATTTTTGATTTGGCAGCAACTCTTGAACCGTTTTTTGATATACTCCAAGCGCTTGACTCTTAAGCAAATCATTAATTTCATTTTGCTTTGCTTTGTCCAATAAATTTATAATTTGCGGATACTCGACATTTACATTTCCCTCAGTATAGATCTCCTTCGAAATTTCATATTCCATCTGAGTTTGTTGCTCTTCACCAGCTTTCAGATTACTTTCTATTGTTGTTTCCGGCACGGTATTATTATTTCCTTTTATTCCGCATGCTGTGAGTAGCACCATAGCTATTATAAACACCGTAATTACCCATACTATCTTCTTATTCATTTGCACCATCCGTTTCTTTCAATAATAAATTAATGTCAACTTTTCGATTGACGCAACTAGGGGCCAGAATAACTTATTAAAAATGAATATCTCCTGCTTTGTATTATATATGGAAATATAGTAGAATGGAAAACTTGACGATGCGCCTAAATATTAAACCCTTACGAAAAAATGCCGCTGGTACCTGTTGGTACACTAGCGGCATTCCTTTCTTTAGACAATTTTTTAGATAAGTAGACGTTCACTAACAGTTTCTAAATCATTCTTGATGTATGACCCTGCTTACTTACGAATCAATGGGGATAGCTCCTGTTCAATCTTCTTACCCAATACCCCTTCTCCACCCAGTAACACTCCTCCAACCATGGTTCTGGTTTTCAGATAGCTAAGGGTATCTGCGGATAGGGCCTCATCCACTAAAACAATAGGGGCATTGTGATTTGCTGAAAACACACCGCCGGCTAAGGCATCAGGGAAGTTCTTACCTGTGGCAAAGCTGATACTCTGGCCGGGTAAGTTGAAATATTGGGCCACTGCTAAGGATGTAGCATAGCGGTCTGCTCCCCCTAAGCGGATGATTTTGTTTGGGCTGAGTCCGGTGATGGAGGCGACTTGGCTTGTTATCTGGCTACTTAGTACCCCTTCCCCACCGACTATATACACTTTTATGGGGTTGATTTCAGCAATCTTTTGACGGACCGCATCGTTGATTTTGTCTTTACCTACCAAGAGAATCGGCGTTTCTCCAGCTGCGGCACTACTACTAATGCTTAAAGCATCGGCATAGCTCTCTTCATGGACTAAGATGATGGGACGTCCTGTAGGAACCTTAATCTGTTCTACAATCTTCAGTGCTGTCTCACTGCGATCCTTTCCACTAATCCGTGTGATCTTTGTAAAACCTGCTGCCTTGATTTTGCTTTCTACATCCAGGCCCACTGCTCCTGTTCCTCCAAGGATGGTGACAGTGCCTGTTGGGTTGAGGTTCGCTTTAAGATAGTCCATGACTTTTTTCTGTTCGCTGGCACTGATGTCCATTAAGAGAATGGGGGCATTTAGCTTGTAGGCTAATACGCTTCCTGCTAAGGCATCTGGATAATTGTTTGCTGTAGTCAGGATGACATTTTGCAGCTTAGTAGTGTGGCTGGCTTTTGCGATGGCTAAAGCCGTATCTACTCGATTATCTCCTGAGAGACGTTTTACCCCCATTAAGGGTTTGGTCATTTTGAAATCCCATTTCACGATTTCTTCTTCTACGGATATGGTCATGCTTCGATAGGATTCATAGCCCTCTTTCGTCGCTACTAGGTAATAGTCTGCGTTGGGATAGACCATGAAGGCATAAAAGCCAGCATTATCGCTATTTTGTGGGTTCTTATTGTTGTTGGGCTTAAAGTCAGCCAGGATGGGTAGATCCACAAGGGTATTGACTGCGTTCCCATTTTGCTTGTTCCGCTCTGTATCCGCGTAGTAGAGCGTAACGTGAGCATCGGTAATGACCTGCCCTGTGGCAGCGTCAATGATGGTACCATAAGGATCAATGAGCGTGCTGGTCACACTGGTGGCTTTTCCGTTACTGCCCACCTTGACCTCCATGGAGCCGATGGTTATTCTCCGATTGCTTCCCAGATCCAGCTGAATGGCAAATTTGGATTGAGTATTGCTGGCTAGGTTGCTCATCTCAATGGTTCCATTTGCTGTTGTGGTAATTTTGGCATCCTTATTGGTCTGTGGGATGAATCCAAGCTTGCTTACATCAATCAATGAACTCTGAGTTCCATTTTGCTGTTTGAAGATAATGGCTTCTAGAGCTTTGACTTGAACCACTGCTGTTCCATCGGCTGCCGAACGCGTTTGGGCTGTGATTCCTTGGACGACAGCTCCTGTTATACTATCAATGACTTGCCCCGTTACTGGAGTAGTTTCGGGGGCTGAGGGGGCTGGAGATGAACCGCCGGAACCACCGGAACTACCAGTGTAGCTCCACTGTGCATAGATTGTTGTGGCTTCGCTGAACACAGTACTTGTCGTCACTGCTACACCCCCACTGGCTGCAGTAAACCAACCCCTAAAGGAGTAATTGCCGCTGCGGGTCGGTACAGGTAGGCTACTAAGCTTGCCGTTTCCGTCGGTGGTCAACGTAGACGGTGTAAAGGTATTACCACCGTTGACATTTAGGGTGATGGTGTAAGTGGTAGGTGAGCCAGGTTCAATTTTTAAATATTTTTTTTCATAGGTGGATGTTGTAGGACTTGTCTCCACGGCCGCTTCGCCTTCACTGTCACCTGCTGTAACCTTTGGCGTATATTCAGAATAGGTGGGAGATATAGAGATTGCTCCTTCAAACACGGCACTACCGCTATATTTTGCTATTACCGTGCCGCCAGAAATAGTAAACTGGGTCTCTACTTGAATACCATATATTTGCCCATCACCAACCGTTGGGCCGCCGCTGGCAGTGACCGCACCACCGGATATGTTTAGGGCATTAGCAAATATTCCAATATTTTCAAGACTTCCTCTTTCAGCAATGGCAGTCATGGAACCACTTCCTGAAATAGTTAAGGCATTACTAGCATATACACCGTAACTTCTTGTGGCGCTCTGATTAGCATTAACACTGTTGCTACCAGTCAGCACCAGATTAAGATTACCATTGGCATAAATACCATATTTATAGTTATTATCCGTATGCACCCCAGTGATGGTTGCGCCATTAAGGGTTAGTGTTTGATTATCAGAGTTATAGGTGACGGTTCCTGTAATACTTGGACCTGTTACACTATCCTTATTGGCACTAGTCACCTGTACGCCGCCCACCCAGATATCGTAGAGGGTCGCAGCAGAAGGGGTAACGCTATTTGATGCTACCGAAGCTACGCTAGTACCTACGCTATTAGTCGCCGTCACCGTAAAGGTGTAGCTCGTTCCATTGGTCAACCCCGTCACCGTGATCGGGCTGCCATTTCCGGTGCCAGTGAATCCGCCGGGAGATGATGTGGCTGTGTAACTCGTTATTGCAGCACCACCGTTGGAAGCAGGAGGAGTAAAGCTGATGGTAGCTTGACCATTTCCCGCTACTGCCGTGACATTGGTCGGCGCACTTGGTGGTCCTTGTTCAAACTTAAGATATTTGCAGATCTGAACCTTTGCATCGGTGTCAATATTAGTTTTGCCAAGGACAGAGGTTTCTGAACCATCTATTTTTGTAATGCTTGCTGTGATCTTCACATTAGTATACCCGCTCAAATCAGGAGCCTTATTCATTGCCATACCAGGACCTTTGATGATAATGGGAGAACCACCTTTAACAGATACACTCGCGCCGCTTTTTGCATAAATTGCGTTGCCAGTAGTGCCCGTATTCGTATTTTCCACCGTGCCCCCAGTGATTTCGAGGGTGCCTTTTTCCAAATAAATCGTGCCCTCTGTGGCACTACTTCTTGTACTGGTGACAACCGCTGTTCCGCCGATAGTCAATTTATTAGAGCCATTGAAATATATCGCAGGATATAGTGCTGTTTCGCACTCCACTCGGGCGTCGGTAACAGTCAGACTGCCCGTGCTACTATGAAAAATGGTATGGGCAGTGCTTATTAGTTCGCCGCCAGTCACGTTCACATTGCCGCTGCTATAGCTAGAGCTGTAAATCGCACTGAGGTAGCCATCTACTTTCCCACCAGTCACGTTCACATTGCCGCTGCCTGGGTTGTAAATCGCATAGCTAGATACGCCTGTACTGGTTACTGTGCCATCGTTTACGCTTACGCTGCCGGAGGAATTGTAAATCCCCCGGGAACCCCTTACTTCCCCACCGTCAATACTCACAGTGCCGCTGCCTACGTTATAAATCGCATAGGTATTGTTTGAACTCACTGTACCGCCCGAAACGCTCACAGTGCCGCTGCCTGCATTGTTAATCGCCAAGGAACCTGAATTAATCGTGCCGCCTCCGCCGCTTGCTGTATCCACTATAGTCAGCGTACCGCTGCCGCTATAATCTATGGCTTTTTTGCTACCGCCGTCCAAGGTTTTACCGTTTAAGTCGAGGGTAAAGCTTCTGTTATCGCCGCCTAAAATGGTGACGCTAGCATCAAGGGTGATGTTATCCCACAGCTGAATAGTGCCACCAGCTACGACTTCATCAAACGCCTTTTGTAACTTCTCAGTTTCCGAGATACCAGCCGAATCTATAGTAATATTTCCTGCTGCCACATTTCCGAATAGGTCAACGACGTTGGATGCTGGGATGACAAAATCCGCAGCGATGATTGCCGCACTGGTGCTGCCGTTATTCAGAGTCGCGGTTACGCCATTGCCTGCAGGGGTGATGGTTAAATCGCCCGCTATAATTCCGGTGATCCAGTTTTCTCCTTGCCCTGTGTTTATTTTGATTTGGTTTAAGATGTTCGTCCAGGAAGCAATTGATAGTGGGCCTCCCACGGCTGTCAGGGTGACGCTTCCCCCTGCTGGAATGGTGTTCTGAGCTGATATGGTAATTGCGCTCGGGGCAATCCCGTCAATGACGATACTCTGATTGGCTCCCAGGGAACCCGTTGCCCCGGGGACCGGCAGGGTTAGAATCGCATCTGTTGCTCCCGCTTTTATGGTTCCTTCGTTTAACTTTAGTGAGTCTATGGCCTTATAGTCAAGATCTGCCGCGGTGTCCCCGGCCTGGACTGTGTAATTGAAAGTTAAGGTATTTCCTGGGCTTCCGAAAGCATAGATTGCAGACCGGTCCGTTGTTCCTGTCTCTAGCTCCAGATAAGGTGTGCCGGTTACGGCAACCGGGCTACTGAAGGTTACGGTTATGGCTATCGTGTCACCTTGCTTATAAGGACCATCTACAGAGGTTACACCTGTTACGGTTGGTGCCTCATCTGTCTCAGGAAAAATCGCCGTGATTACACCGGAGTTGGCTGCGTTGGTCGTAGTCGCTCCCGCTACAGTGAAGAAGTTTGCGGGAACGTCTGTTAGGGTATATCCGGCTTTCGGCGTCACTGTAATGGTCGCTGTATATACCTTTGAGCCTAAGAAGGTGCTGTCATTTGGGCTCCACGTCACCGTGCCGGTGTACTCACTCGTATCACTAATGCTACTGACCGGAGTCCCACCAGTAACAGGGATCTCTATGCCACTGATTGCCCCTATGCTTATGGGGGCGGGTGCCGTCTCAGGAAACACCGCCGTGATTACACCGGAGTTGGCTTCGTTGATCGCCATCGCTCCCGCTACAGTGAAAAAGTTTGCGGGAACGCCTGTTAGTGTATATCCGGCTTTGGGCGTCAATGTAATGGTCGCTGTATAGACCTTTGAGCCTAAGAAGGTGCTGTCATTTGGGGTCCACGTCACCGTGCCGGTGTACTGCTCCGTCTCACTAATGGTAATGACCGGAATTCCACCAGTAACAGGGATCTCTATGCCACTGGTTGCCCCTATGCTTATGGGGGCGGCTACAGGGTCATCTGCAGCAAAGATTGCTGTGGGCATCATGGTCAGTACCATGCATAGCACAAGAAACAGACTCAGAACTTTTTTTCTCATCTCTTTTTCCTCCAACCTATATTTTAGATTTTTCATATCATGCCCGTATTCACTGGATTCTCCGCTTTATGAGAAAATTGATCCTTTATTCTCTGTCACGGGTTTTCTGGCAAGAGTTACTCCACACTGGTGAAAATCTCTCCGTCGATGGACTCAAACGTAATGGACGCAGAAGACAGAAAACCGAAAATGCAGTTCTGCACTTTTGGCCTGACTACCTCAAAATTGTACTTTTCTCATTTTCCTATTATTATAGTATTGCTTTTCGCAAAAACTTTTTTATTGCCTGAGATGTGTGCTCTTTCGCCCTGAAATGCAGAATCGTTATTCATGTGAAGATTTTTATGTAAGATTCAAGCAGAGTTTAAAAATTATGGGAGCCAAGATGAATGCAATTTGTGACGATTAGACACAAAAAAGCACCTACATTGACAGGGGCTGATCAGATCAGATCAGTGCAAATAGATGCTTCTAAATTTTCTTGTTTTTTGGGTTGATAGGCTATTTACTACATTACGCATTAACCCGCATATAAACACCAAGGAGATAGCAGCATAAACACTGCCTGCTAATGCATCCGGGAAGATGAAAGGTCATTAGTATTACTGAAATCCAAAAGCCCGAGGGATAGATTGCTCTATCCCTCGAAAAGTGCTGCTATTGGACGATGCAGCCAACACGGACCACATCTTCATGCTCCAGAGGAATTCCTCCAGGGTCAGACAATTCATAGTTTCTATGCTCTACAATCCACTTTAATGTATCCTTGAGCGTAAATAACTTGCCGCTCGTACCTTCTGTTCTGCTATAATACCGCCTCCTAATGCTTTCCCCCCACCCCTGTCTACTTCTGTGCAACTAAGGCAGTCCCGCAGTTTTGACAGAACTTATTAGTCACAGGATTTACCGTTCCGCAATTTTGACAAATAATCTGTGCCTCAGACTGGGGTCCAGACTGGGGCTGTTCCTCAGGTGTAATATCCATAGCGTCCACTGGAACGGGATTCTCTACGCCCTTATCTTCCTTGAGCTCAAGAATATTTTGTTTGAATTCAACAATGATCCGCTGAGAAGCAAGAATCTTTTGGCAGAGCTCGGCAGCAGAGCTGTTGGGGTTTTCTTTATCCTGTTGGAAAATCAGTTCCCCAATTTCCTGATAGTATACTTGTATCTTCTTTTCTTCGGCGGAGATGCTAGCGTTCAGCTTAGTGATTTCGGCCAGCTCCTTGGCCTTATCAGCCGCTGAGCCTGCTACATCACCAATTTTTTTGCCGATTTTATCGAAAAATGCCATGGTTTGATTACCTCCTCATCATGGGCCTTTACCCGGTTCTTTGGGTTTTGCTGTAGCAAAGTACAATTTAACAGCATCGTTAAATCCATCGGTAAAACCGATAAGATTCTGACCTATCCCAACTTTCCCCTTGACCTTATCGCCAAACTCTAACTCCCCGCTTATTTTAAGAGGCAAGCCTTTGGCACTGAGATCCCCTGATACCTTACCTTCACCGGCATTTCTCCCGCCGCCATATCCCTTCATCACCATGTCCAAATTCTCACCGATACCCATAGCCATGGCTTTGGCCTCGGTCAAGATCTCCTGGTAATCATCTAGGATGAGTGAGAAGCTACAGACTGACCACAGGGCTACATCAACCCCGATGAGAGCCCCAACCATATACTGTCCGGTATCGTCTTCACCGGGCATTAAGGCCATGGCATAGCTGGCCATACCGGCATGCTCACCCGTATCGATGACTGAGATAGTTTCATAGGTCACGGGATCAATCTCCAGCCAAGCCCAACGTTTTTGCCCCATGTACTCACCTGGTTGGTCGGGAGCAATGATTACCTTGTCACTGTTGGCAATGTTGGCCAGGAGACGTTCGGGGTATTTTTCAGACTTTCTCATCTCCGCCAAAACCAAATCCCGGCCATCTTCATTGGGAATCAACATAAGGGAGGTATCAGCAGGCGTTCCGGACCAAATATCCTGATAGCCAGCCTTGTTCTCTCCAGTCAAAACCGCACTTTCCAGAGAAGATGCATAGAGTCCGGCTACGATGTTATAACCCGCCTGGACAGCTTGGCTGCCGTTGTGAACCTGATTGTTGGTCTGAAGAAGATCAAGCGTGGAATAAATTTTAGCGTCTTTACCCATTCGGGAGGTCAGAACGATACATCGTTCTTTGGCTGTACGCCCAAGCAGCAAGCCATTTTCTGTCTGCTGTTCGGCATCAAAGGTGGTTTGATTCGCTATGAAGCGTTCGATAATGTTGCGGCTGTACCATTTTAAAGTTGAGAAGGAATCAGGGTTGTCAGCAGATTCATGGATTTTGGCAGAAGCCGTTTCCAGCATCTCTGTAGAATCACCCGCTAAGTCGGGGAGGTTAACCGCCAAGGTATGATAGATGGTGTCCAGACCCTCACCTTTCGTAATGGGGCTTTCATGAATTAAACTCTTCTCCGGTAAAATTATTTCGATAGTAACACCAACGGGAGGATTTGCTCCCGTGTCGATGATGCCTGTGCCGGCCTCCACCCCTTCCGGGGTAATTAGGGCAGCGGTAAAGCGTTTTCCTTGAGCTGATCCTGCTTGCAGATAACCGATGTCTACCGCATCCAGGCTTAGTGTGGGTAAAGAGATTTCCTTTTCCAGCAGAGTAATACTCTCATACTCGCTTGTCGCTTCGCCTCCACCGCCCAGGGCACTGACGATATCTCCTGCAGCCTCCTGAAATAACATGCCGGAAGACTCCGCCTTGGCCGAGATTCGGATGGTTCCTTGGACAGGTGCAAAATCAACAGGGATCTGTAAGTGAGGAATATAAACCAGCCCTTGTAATTCGGAAATGTCCTTCATAAAGGGAATTACCAGCAACTTACTTTCGCCTTGGGGAGTTTGATAGGCAATCCCGGGGATGGTGCCAGTAGGGATGTTCATTTTCTCGGTGCTCGTCTCTTCATCAGCATGCTCTGCTTCTTTTAGATTCTCTTCAGGCATGGTCGACTCATCTTCTATGGGCTCCTCTTCTGTTAGCTCTTCGTTGTCAGCAGCCTGTTCTTCTTCAGCCGTTTCTTCTTCCGTATACTCTTGTTCGGTTGTTTCTCCAGTTACCTCTTCTGCCGCCACTTCCGAATCCGGAGGAGTCTCTGACCCGTTCTCCCGGATCTTATCTACTGCCACTTGCGTCTCAGGTAATTTTTCCACTTCCTTTGGCGATGAAAACAGGGCGGCAATCTTAGCAAATAATCTAGAGAAGAAGCCAGTGATCCCCTTCTTACCGGTTTCTTCATATGCCTTGGCCTGCTTTTCTGTTTGGGCTTCCGGCAGCTTCAGAAGGGCTGCTTTACCTTCATCCGTCAGAGCAATGGTGCGATATTGGGGCGTGCAGCCTGCTTTGGACAGGAGGCCCATGGCCATGTTCGCTAAATCCCACTCTGTGCCCCAGCCTTGGGTCAGGACAGCTTCAGGAGCATAGCGATAGAAGCCTGGGGTATCCTGGCTGGGCAGCCAGCGTAAAACATCCAAAGTTTTGCTGAAATCCTCCAGGGATGTGATGTTATGCAGCTTTTGGGCACCACCGACTGTGATGGCAGGTTTGGGAATACTGTTTTTCCCTTCTTCCTGGCTGAAGGTTACTCTTTGAATCTTGTCAGGTTTACCTTCGGAGGCCTTGCGGGATTGATAATTAAGAATCGCTTTCTCTACTGCTTCATCCAGGCGAGCTTCGAATTCGTTGTCAAGTACTTGATATTGTTCCTTATAAATCAGCAGCCCTGCATCGACATAGGGTTCTTGAGTGACGGGCACATTTAATTCCTTCAGGTAAGAAGATTGCAAAGACCAGTCACTCACCTGACCTGACTCCGGCAATTGGAAGAACATGAAGCCGCGGCGTTCTCCGCCGTCGAAGACAGCCCATTCACCATCAATACCATACAAGTAATCTTCCGAGGCGCTGGACTCACGAATCCCTTCGCTTTCAACTCCGTTCGAGAGGTCTCCCAAGTTACTACCGGTTGCCTTATAGCCTTGTTTCTGCATGTTGGTGGTTTCGACAAAATCCTTGTGGATAAGCTTCAGAAAATCCGAGGGGATTGCCGTACCGAAACCATCCTTGGTATCGGTAAAGGTCACATCAGCAATTACCCACCGGTCACCAAAGCTCTCGATCCCTTTTAAGGTCGTCAGGTAATTGACTTTCATTTGCAATCCGTCCCCAGAGAAAGCAGGTTTATTAACGGCCTTACCATAGGGGTTGCCTTTAACCACCGGAATTTCCAGGTTGCCGCCGCGCAAATCTCCCCAGATATCTGCCTTAGAACTACTTAATGCTCTGGCAAACGGATAGGCAAACCGAACTCTATTGGTGGAGGCTGGCGCCAGCATCACCGGAGCGGAAAAGCCCATGGGCATCACGGTGGTAACGTCACTCATTTGGGTTAGTAGCGGGCCGTTGGCCGTGTCGATCTTTAACCATAATCTGTCCTTGGGATTAATGTCCAAGAGCGCCTGAACCTTGGTTGAGAAAGCGCCTTCGACTACCCGGAAAACCGGTTGATCCTTAGCGGGCTCAGCGGGGTAAATATCGATTTTATCGACTACATCCGCAGCAGTAACGGCCATAGCAAAGGCATCCGTAATTTTGGCCGGTTCTTCCTTCGGCAGACTGGTCAGCTGCTGTAGGGTTTTATTCGGCTTACCAATCAAGGGTAGATGGATATGATCCTGATCGACATCATAAAAATGCAAGGAAGTCTGAGTTACCGGGTCATTAGGGACAAGAAAGACCAGAGTTCCGACTAGCTCTTCTTTGGCAGGAATGGTAATAGCCGGGTTTCCCGGGTTGGCCAGGGGAGTCTCCGTAAGCCAGGTTACCTCTGAGACAGGATAACTTCCCTCATTGTTAATATTGATATAGAAGTGGGAGTAGATACTGGGAATAAGATAGGGAATTTTATCCGCTGTGGTATTTTTCAGGGTAAGCTCCAGAGCTAAAAATTGTTTGTCACTTGGTGGCTCTAGACCTTTAAACTTACTGAAATAATAGGCTTCTTGGACAGTCAGATCCATGGCTTTATTGCCGGCGGAGGCATTAAAAGGAATTCTTTTGGTGAGAATGGTGTCTATTCCGGGAACACCTGTGCCGGTGACCAGGTTGGCCGCTTGATTATCGTAACGCTTGAGGGGCGTTCCTGTAGCAAGCTGTACCACATCGGGAGCGATGATCTGATCTGATTTTGGGGGAGGGGCAAAATTTACATAGGTATTGGCGGCATAGCTTAAGAGAGTGCCGGAGGCCGCTTTGTCGTTAATCTGTATCGATAGCGGGATATTTTGGGTACCCTCCATGTTTTCAATGGAGGCCAGCATCTCACCCAGGGCGGATTCCAAGCCTGCCGCTTCGTCACTGATGATATAGCTGCCACCGGAAAGTGCGGCAGTCTTGGCAAAGACATCTTTATATTCCTCCACCCCAATACCTGCCCAAAGTACGGCAATATTGTCTTTCTTGATCAGGGCAAGGATCTTCTCGAATTCCGCTTGCTCTTCTTCCTCAACATCGAGACCAGCATCCGTCAAAAAGACGATGGCTTTCTTCGTTGAGGGAACGGTGCGAATATTTTCATAGGCAATGGTGATAGCCTGGGCAATCGGTGTCCCTCCAGCGGCGCTTAGCTCTCCCAAACCTTGCAGGAGCTTATTCTTATCCTGAGTTGTGACTTGGCCCTGCCGGATGATAGGGTCACCCATGGCCGCTGTCTGAAAGCTGATCTGCTGGGTCAAATAATGACCGGGGAGTTTCTGAATAAAGTCGTGGAATAGGACCTTGGTTTTGTCCAGGCGGTAATCGCAGCCTTCTTCGGTAGGATCTGTATCCATGGAACCGGAAGCATCCAAGACCAGGGAGACGATCGGGGTCTCCGAAGGGCTGGCTTCCTTAGGACGTTTATAGGTCATAGCAAAAGAGTTGCCAAAAGTTCCGCTGATGGCTGTAAAGACTTCGATGAGAGCCTCTTCATCTTTAGCACTATAATATCGCCCACCGGAAGCGGCCGAGAATTCCTTCATGGCTGTCGCATCGGGCTTGGCACCAAAACCGATAGTGAAGATGGGTACTTTCATGTTCTGTATCTCTTCCAGAACAGCTTGTTTATCGGAACTGCTACCCACGCCCTGACCATCCAAACTGGAATCAGCACCGTCAGCAAAGACAACTAAGGTCGGCCTTTCTTTGTCTTTGAGGAGACGCATACCCTCCAGAGTGGCATCAAAAAGCACGGTTGAGCCCTCGGCAACAATAGTGGAGAGGCTTTTGAGCACCGCTTCCTTGGTTTCACCAGGCAGGACCTTAACACTGGAATCAAAGTCAAGGACTTTAATATAGGTTTTATCGGGCAAACTGTTTATGAATTTCTTGGCTGCTTCCACAGTGGCAGCCATTTCTTTCTGCATGGAACCTGAGGAATCTAAGACTAAAACAATGCTGGGCGGAGTAATCTGACGAGTAATATCAGTGATTTCTACCGGTTGGCCACCTTCAAGGATCTGGGTATTATCTTTGGTGGGAAAAATATCTCTTTTTTGCGGATCGCGAACCAAGAGGGAGACAGTAGCCTGCTTGCCGGCATCTTTGGTTTCGATAACCTCGATGCCACCGGTAAGTTCTTCCGGTTCGGCAAATGTTTGATTGAGTTGAAAATAAGCACTTTGCAAAGACGTTGGGAAGGTCAGGACCGTTGTCTCTCCTGCGTTAACCGGTATCATGCGGGCTTTACTGTGTTGAAGCCCGGCTGAATCGGCCTCAAGAACCACGTTCCATAAGCCGGAGGGTAGCCAAAAAAGGGTATCCCCCTCAGGCGTGATATCTCCCCTGAGCGGTCCTTCCGCCAGGGATGGGATATCTGTATGGAGGATCTGCGAACCCTTTTGGGGTTCCACAACGACGCTGCCGAAGGGAACTCCGCACACCTTCAATGCTCCGAGCTCGCCCCCGAGCTTTACGGTGGGGAGTTCCTGTAATTCGCTCAGGAGAAAAGTAAACTCAGTGGGCTTGGACTCAGCCTCCCAGGAAAATGTCCAAGTGATGGAGCTTTCTCCCTGGGGTAAGCTATCAATGACATATTCTTTAGTCTTAAGGGCGGAGAAGTTATAGGAATCGTAAATGCTTCGAGTAACGAAACCGGAAGCATTGGTCCCACTGATGGTGAGATCGAGGTTCCCGTCAGGGAGCTTTAAGGCTACGGATTGGAAATTCTTCCCCGTGCTTACGGTGCTAAAAGAAACCTTCTCGGTCTCCGGATCCAAATCTGCCAGGGTAAATCTCTTTTCCTTTCCCACCGGGACACGGAGCTCTCTCACCACGTTTAGGATATAACCGTTATCCTCAGCTACTGCATCAGCCCACCAGAGACTATCCTCGTCCTTGGCCAGCTGAAAGGTAAGGCGATCACCATAAAGGCTTGTAAAAACCTTCATGTTGTTTTCGACCGCATATTTTTTTAAGAAATAGAGGGGGGCTCCTGAAGGGTCGTTGACCTGTAAGGTCCATTTTTCTCCTTCCACAGAGCAAGTATTCTCCAAGAAGTTGTCAATATAGGTCATCTCGTGGCCACCAGTGGTATAATCAGTAGCGCTGTATAGGCTTTGGGAGCCGAGGGGGTTAATGGCGGGAATGGGAATATCCCATTCCCCTACCGGACCGGTCTTTGGTGGTTGAAGATCTTTATAACGCTCGTTATCACTAAGAGTATCTACTGCCGTAGTTTGATTACCACAGCCGCTGAGGCCTCCCATTGCCAGCATAAGGACCAAAAGACAGGAAATCATTTTCTTGATGAACACGAACACACCACCATCCTCTTTTTACATTTCCTCTTTCGTGAAATTTGCTGGGATGGTAAAGATATCAGCAGGGTATTTGTCGCTCATTTCCAGGATTTCCATGACCACGGTTTCTCCCTCAGCAAGTACTTTCATGCCCACAAATTTTTTGCCTTCGAAGAAATATTTCATTGAGCCGCTTGATGTGGTGTATTCCTCATAAACAAGATTTTTGCCGAGGAAATCTTCTTTGCCGTTCCCTTTATAGAGTAATCCGTCTGTATCCAGATCATCGGCTTCCGACTCAACGGATTTTATAACCAGGACTGTTTTACTTTCGTAGTCAATAAGATAAGTTTTATTGTCTCTAAACACCATGTGGCTTTTCCCTTCGGGCATGGTACTTATCATGGCGGAGTCTTCACCGTTTATTGCTGACTCCATTATCGCCTCACTCTTTTCTCCATCTACTTCAATGATAGTGCGATATTTCATATAATACTTACCGCTTTGGAGCATATCGGTATAAACTTTGGCGAGACGGTCCCCCAGCTCATCAACCTTACCATTGGTGTTGTTTACATTTTCTTGAGCTTCTTTAGATTTTTCATTAGGTGCTTCGGCAGGATTCTCTTTCGGATCTATAGCTGTTTCAGAATTTGCCGAGGCTGGAGGATTGCTGGTCGGTTTATTGGCAGTCTGGCTGCCGCCGCAGCCGCTTAACAGCATACCCATCAGAAAAACAAATGAAAATAATACAATAAATTTTCTACTTGTCATTTTAAATACTCCCCCTAATTTTGTATTTACATTAAAGTGCCTTGAATTCAATATTGCTTAGAATCGCTGTATAGTCGGCAGAAAGAGAATCAAAGCTGTCTGCCAAATCACCGAACGTGATCACATAGGTCTTCCCCTCTGCGAAAAGATACACATAAAGATATTTCATATTCATCTTACTGACTACACAGGTAAAGGTCAGCTTTTTGGCTTCTTTGCCGTCAATGGTAATCGTTTCAACCTCCCCCTGAACGGCAAGGTTATCGAAGCTCTTTTTATAGATTTCGAGCGCCTCGTCAACCACTCCGTCAAGCGTACCACTCGTGAACGGTTCCTCTTTAACCATGAAGCTTGCAGTATTTTTCATGTGATGCACAGGCAGAACGGAACCTTCCATCAGCTTCCAACCATCAGGTGGGGAAATTTCAATACTCATTTTCCTTTCTTGCTCATTTTCACTCTGAGCAGATGGAGTGTCTTTCTGACCGTCTGATTTCATCGCGACAGAGGAAGAAGATTCAGATGCATTTGGTGGAGTGCTTGATTCTTTTTGACTGCAGGCACATAGCGAGACAGCTAAAATTAATAATATAAACAGCATAATAAATCTTTTCATATAAACCTCCAAAAAATATAAATATTTGTCATGCTACGCTAGGAAAGGGTCTTAGTACTGTAGGATAGCAGTACATTAAACTTACAGCTTGCTCCCGCAGCTACCACAAAATTTGGTTCCGGGGAGGTTTTCTTCTCCGCAATTTGGACATTTTTGTTTTACAGGTGCGCTCATTGACGTGCCGCATTGATTGCAGAAACGCACTCCCTGGGCATTTTTTTCTCCGCACTTAGGACAAACTGCCAGCGCCAGCGACACGCCGCAGTTGTTGCAAAACTTCCCGGTACCCGCCGGTTTGCTGCAAGAAGGACAAACTACTGTCTTGCTTTCCAGCTTTCCTTTCCAGACAGTAGCGCCCTCGGCGTACTCATCAATGTTACGGCGCATGGCCACTGACTTAGCCTTTGCCACTTCTACCTCCTGCCGTGGTGCGCAGTCTGTGCAGAGCATCTCATCCTCGTTGTAACAAGAATCACACACCCACTGATGGCAACCGTGACAACGATGAAAATGCCGTTGTACTTCATTCTTGGCTCGCTCAAATGCTTTTTCATGCTCTTTCTGCCATTCGGGGCTCATGCCCTCAAACCGCCCGGAAAGAATATCCCCGCCGCGTTCCAGCGAGTAACCAAGGTCTCCCAGCCTACCACCGAACAGGCTTCCCAGAACCCCCGCCCCGCTTGCCAAACCGCGCAGACCACGGCTTTTTTTATAGGTTTCGGATTCCACGAAGCCGCTTTTGTATCCGTCCTGACACAGATCACAATAGAAAGTGAACTGGAACCCTGCTTCTGTGGAGTTATCTTCATAATTTCTTGTAAAGGATTGCATCATAATTTTTCACCTTATTTCTTAGTAAATTTGATTTTTTTACCACAGGCGGTACACTTTGTATTTTCAAAGAATTGAGGTGCACCGCATCGGGTGTTTTGGCAGCGGATCATGAGTGTACCGCTACACTGCTCACATTTCTCCTGTACGAAAGTCTGTTTGCCGCAGGCAAGGCAAGGGACATAAAGCGCTCTGCCGCAGCCGGAGCAAATCGGTTGACCTTTTTGTATGGGACGCAAGCAAGTGGGGCAGAGAAACCCAAAAGGGCTGCCACTTTGACAAGCGGGGCATATACGCGAATCCGACTCAATATACGAGCCGCAGTGGATGCAGGGCTGCTTGTAGCTTGCCATCCTTCAAGCCTCCTGTCTCGCACCGCATTCACCACAGAAGCGTGTTCCAGGTGCCAAGGCTACGCCGCACTGTCGGCAATTGGATGCTCCCAGCTTTGCGCCGCACTCCTGACAAAACTTTATATTTTCTAAATTACGATAACCGCATTCAGGACAGGTGCATTTTTCCTCCGTTAACTGTTCTGCTTGTTCCTTCTGCATCTTTTCCGCTTGAGCAGCTTCCAGTTTGCTCTGTGCCTCTGTCAGGTTCGCTTGTACTAGTTTAAGCTTAGTCTCTAGCTCAGGGAACTGCCCGCTGTTCTTAGACAACAACTGTCTGCCTATTTCGGCATAGAGCTCGGTCTCCTGCTTCCGCAAATCACTTAGATCCGATTGGGCATTCATTACTTTTACCTCCGGATCGTCCTGGGGCATAAAACCGGAAAGCCCCTTCATCAACACGTTTAGTCCACCAAACAGATCATTTGCCACTTGAAATTCTCCTTTCACACTTCATCCTGCTACTGAAGCAATGGTTTTTGTCTTCTGCCGCGCGTCCGTGGAAATTTCTATGGGTTATTCTCCTCTGGGGGAAGTCCTTCCGGTATGAGCTCTGATGTACGATACACCCTACTAACCTCTGCTTCATCAACTACACACAGCTTGTGATAGATGGAGTCAAATAGTCTTTTGGCAGTCTTACGGTCAAGTAGCATGGTCTCGGCTGTCCATCTGGCTGTATAGCCAAGTCGAAACCACTCAAATGCCTTGCGCTCGTCGACTGTGAGCAGGGATATTCGCCACAGCTTTTCCTCATTTGCGTCCATTTCCACAGGGGGAATGGGATGGTTGATTTTGTGCGATAAGATAGCCTTGAACCAGTGCATGGTTTACCTCCTCTCACTTTTTGTATAGCACCATTCTCTATCAAATTTCCCCTTCATGTAATGCCCCAATTTTAGGAGTTGGCGTAAAAATACCCCCTCCCAAAATTGGGAGGGGGTATGAAAATCTGACATTTCTGGCTTTTTGCTTATTCCTTCCGGATAGTTGTGGATGAACCGTCTCCTCGCTGGTGCCCGAACAGCATAAACAATTCCGCACGGCTGTTGATGCCGAGCTTTTTATAAATGGCCTTGCTGTATGTGGAAACTGTAGAAACGGTAAGCCCCAACTCCGGAGCAACCTGTCTGAGCGTCAGCCCCTGCAAAAGCAACAGAACCACCTGCTTTTCGCGTGGAGAAAGGTGGCTGTCCTCCAATCTTAGAAGCTGCTTTTCTTCTGCTGTGCCTGCTTGCGTGCTATCCTTTGTAAGGCAGGACATGTATGTCAGACGGAATTCCTTCGACCAGTCAGCAAAAAAAAGATACTGCGAGTAGGCGGGGGAAAGCAGCAGAAATATGATAAACAGAACAGAGGCTGCAACGACGGCAATAGACTGGGTGAACATCATTGTATGTAGGAGGTCGATCCCCACATATAGGACGCCAATCATCGCCATACACACAAGAATAAGGCGCTTGTGCATACGAAAATCGCAGAATTTATTTGTAACACAGCCTATCAGATAAAACGATATATAAAAGCCGACTTCCTTTAACTCGGAAAACATAAAAGCAAGCTTAAACAGCTTTAAATACCACATGACATGGCTCATGATTGCGGTGAGGAAAAACACATTGCACATGGTCCAAACACTGAATTTGAATACCACTTGTAGGATGATGCAGAGCAGAATTAGGATCAGCGCGAGTACGTCCCATAGCTGCGCGGCAGACGGGTGCTGAAATGCCGGAGCATAAAAGCCTGTGATTCGAATGGTAAAGTAAGCAAAAAGGATAAATAGCACCAACCAAATGCTCATGTCGAATTTTTTAACCGTTTTCCCCCCCGCCCTAACAAAATCCTGATTTCTGGAAAAATACACACAAATAGAAATAGCGGCGATTAGTATCAGGGCAAAGGACTTCCGGGCAATGGTATGTATAGGGATGAATCCGATGCCTAACCCGACCAGTTCGATAACCAGAAGCATCAATGCGCTTCCGAAGAAGCGCTCAGGGTTGTTGAGGACAAACACAAAGGAAAAACTGCTACTGGATACACACCCACCAATACCTGCCATGAAAACTACAGCACATACTAAGGAAGGATAGCCGTCCGGCAGGAAAAGCCATGGAATAAACCCTGCCACTGTAATGAAGGCAGAGATTTTGGAAATGACAGAAATGTTTGTTTCGTTGGAAAAAGCAAACATCAGGATGGCTCCAATTACAAACGAAATGAACGTGATGGTGGTCTGAGCCAATCCATGCACATGGATACCATCACCCAGAAGAAAGTCCTGCATGTTGATGAATATCATTGCCAGGGGGAAGGCGAAAAAATATTGCAGATAACCGAGTCTGATATTCCGAAGCGCCAGAATCTCCTGTGCGCTCAAAAGGTCGCGTAAAGACGACATAAGTTTTGAGGGGTATCCCCTTTTCTTCTCCGCCAAATTGGCCATATCACCTCTCCCTTCTTCTTGACCACACTATGAAATTATACTCATGGCTCAAAAGCACTAGCACTATAGAGAAATTTATCACTAGATGATTTTGAGCAAGCCGTGAATCCATACCGACTAACGGAAAAAACGGCCCATAGCATAAAACAAGCCTTTCAGCTTGTTTCTTTTGCGTTGGGATTTACTCGGATCAATCTTTGCCGAAGGTCTACCCTCTATTCTTTTTGGTAATTATTAGTATACCATAGGTTCAACCATTACGGAATAGCCTTTTGTCCTGTGAAGGTTTCCATCAATCTGATTTACAACATTGTCTATTTGTTAACCAACAATTCCAATAGTTCTTGTTCGATCTTTTTCTCCAGTACCCCTTCTCCCCCCAAAATAATCCCCCGGTCATTTTTCGAGCTTTCAGGTATTCCTTGGTTTCAGGCATAACGATCATTTCCACCCAACCTGATAATGTTATCCTGATTCAAGCCGGTGATTTCCGTTATCTGCTCGTAGACTTTTGAGCTGGTACCCCTTTGCCCCCAATCAAATAGACTTTGACCGGCTTAATTTCGACGATTTTTTGCCTGACCGCAGCACTAAACCCGTCTTTTTCTATTAGAATAATCGGGCTCAGGGCCGCCGCCGCGCTGCTGCTAATGCTTAAGGCGTCGGCATAGATGGCTTTGGCTATCGCCAGCGCGGTATCCACCCGAATCTGTCCCGCAAGCCTCTGTATCCCTGTTAATGATTTGTTCATTTTAAAATCCCATTTAACGATTTCCTGTTCGACAGGAATGGTCATACTTTGCCTGAAATGTAAAATCGGTCTGGCAAGGGAGGACTTTTCATGGTAAATTTAAGCTGGGTTTTTATCTTATGGGAGTTGAGATGATTTGAAAATTGCAGTTTGTGACGATGATTTGCAGGAGCTTGACCGAATTTCATCTTTATTAGATACATATCTTAAGGATACAAAAGCCGGTCTTATCTACAAGACTTTTCACAACGCTACAGAGCTTCTTTCCACTATGAGCATCTCAGATTACGATTTGCTGCTTTTAGATATTCTGATGCCTGGTATGACCGGTATGGAGGCCGCTCATGAGATTAGGGGGTTTGACACAGAAGTAAAAATTGTCTTTCTTACCTCTTCGCCGGAATTTGCAGTGGAAAGCTATGCAGTCAAGTCCTATGACTATATACTCAAACCAGTTTCTAAGGACAAGCTTTTTTCCATACTGGATTCCGTTATTGCCGAGGAACAAAAACCGCTGGAGGGTCTGACAGTCAAAACTCAGTCAGGCCTGACCCGCATTTTGTTCTCCAAGCTGGCCTTTGTAGAGGTCATGAACAAAAAGCTGTACTTTAACATGGCAGACGGAAGCGTACGGGAGGTGTCTTCACCTCTGGTGGATATCGAGGACCAGCTTTTATCCCGACCGGAGTTTGTCAAGGTGCAACGCTCCTATATTGTCAATCTGTGGCAAGTGGCTGAGCTCGGAGCAAAGGAGCTTATCACCCATGCCGGAAAAACCGTGCCGATTTCCCGCCTGCTTTACAGGAAGGTACGAGAAGCATATATGAAGCATCTGTTTCTGGAAAAAGGGGTGGAACGATGAATTTTTTTTCTAGCTTTTTGATTGGTATTACCATACTTTTTGGTATTAGTGCTCAGATGCTTCTTTTAGATATCCGTATCAAAGACCTCAAAAAAACTCAGCGTATTTTTTTCGGAGTTGGCAATTTGCTGGTTCTGGCAGTGAATATGGCACTTTCCCTGATTTTGCCGCCGGACCAGCATATGAAGATTTATGTACTTGTCATTCACGTACCCATCTTTCTGATTTTTTGGATTACGACCAAAACAGCCGCTATCAAAGTTGTATTTGCTTTGTTTACCGCCGTTTTTATGATCTACCCTGCCAATGTGGTGCTGACCATCATTTCAAAAACTGCCAAATGGCTTTATCCGACAGGATTTTATATTTCCTACATTGCCGTTTGTGCGGTTATGTTGACGATTATTTACCGCTTTTTCAAGCCAAATTTTAATTATTTGAACAAAAACTTTAACGGAATTAGTTTCCTAAAGCTTTGCCTTCTTCCGTTAACTTATAATATATCTAACTACTGGCTGGGGATGTACAATTTTACCGCTGCCATATCTACAGAAGTCTTTTCTCTGCGCATCCTTATTTTTATTATCACTCTTACCGCTTATATTCTGATTTTGGACATTGCAAAATCTACTCGTGAAAAGGAAGTCTTGCAGGGGGTAAAGATGGTTTTATCCTTGCAGCTGGAGAGTGCAAATCAGCAGTTGTCTGCCCTGGAAGCCACACAGGAGCAGTCCGCCATATACCGCCACGATATGAGGCATCATTTTGCTCTGATTGGCGGTTACCTTGCCGCTGGAGACAGTCAAAAGGCAGAGGAATATGTAAGGAGTGCCCAGGCGGATATTGATGAGATCACGCCTCACCGCTATTGTAAGAACAACACTGTCAATCTGATTTTGTCCTCCTGTGCGGCGAAAGCAAAAACAAATGGCGTTGCTCTTTCAGTGGAGGCAGACCTGCCACAGTCGCTTTCCCTATCCGAAACAGAGCTTTGTACCCTGCTATCAAACGGACTGGAGAATGCCATTATGGCTGCAGCACAGGTTGCTGATGACCAATTCAGAAAAGTAAGAATCAGCTGCCAAACCCACAAGGACAATTTACTGATTTTTATCGAGAACAGCTTCACGGGTGAGGTGGCAATGGAGAACGGTTTGCCCCAAAGCCGCCGTGAGGGGCATGGCTTTGGGGTTAAAAGCATGGCGATGATCGCTGAGAAATATAATGGCTACTGCTCCTTTGAAGCCAAGGGCGAGCTATTTACCCTGAGAATTGTCTTGCCGCTGGACAAATGAATAGGTATGGTATACTCCCCACCTATATACCTTCATAATTGCATAAAGCAAAGTCACATGTGTATAGTGAATACTACAAACATGTGACTTCTTCATTTTTATTACTCAAATGTAAGCGCCTAATAAGACAGTGTGTAGAAACCTATCTAAAACTATGCGGCATGGAAGTCTGACAGGATAAAAGAATCCCTGGGGGTATCAATTACGACGTAGAGTGCCTTGATTTCTCATTCATCTAAGTTCTTGCCACGAGGATACGGCTCTTTATCTTTCCATATCGTGCCTTCTTTTGTGTGATAATGCTGTCCGTGCCCGGTTACAATGTGTTCGCTCGGCGAAGATCGTTCGATTATATCTTTGTTTGTGCTATCAGGATCTGAGTCATAAGCAGAATAATCATCAACATCAGGATTGTCTGGGTCATAAGTAAAATAATCATCCACATCAGTTTTGTTCTGATTGGTGCTTCTAGAATTTCTATCGAGAGATTCTTTTACTACGGCGACTGTAGCCAGCGCAACTGGTATTACTATCGGGTCTATGACTTTTTTGTAGCGAATATAAAATTTCATAGCTTTACCTGCAAAATGTTTAACTGTGCCTATAAACCCTTTTTTCGACGCGTTTATTGAACCAGGTGGTATGACTGCTTTGGTATTGCCTACATTTTCAGTGGTCGAAGTATCTGTATTGTTAGTTTTATTTTGGGCTTGGTCACTCGTGCTTATTATTATTGGCTCGCTTAATTCAAGAATCTCACACGGCTCATACTTGTCTAAGCCAAAGTCACTTGTCTCACCAGTGGTTGGATTGTAATAACCATTCGTAGGGGTTTGAAAATTCCCATCGTGTGCAGTAAAATGTTCAGTCCTTGATAGGAATTGGATATTCTCCAAATCCCCTTGATATTCTGGGTATTTTTCTGCGCTCTTCATATGATGACCTTCAAATGCTTTTCCATCGTCACCATATGCCTTTCCTCTATCAAGTATATCTTGCTGTTGTTCCGGCGTCCAATCGCGCGTACCTTTGCCTTCACGAACTAGTTTTTGCTCTTTAGACCAAGCAAGTGCAATAGCCTTATTCGCTGCGGAGGTTCGTTTTGACATTGCATCAACCTCCTATGCCCAGCAATTCATTAAGGCCATTAAGGAAGCAAAAAAAGTCGGAGTATGTTTCATCGCTCTCAATCTTTCCAGCTTCATGATTATAAATGGAGACTTGTTCTCCTGCTTTTTCACATACAATCGGATCACCGGAAGATAATGTTCCGATAACAATATAGTTTTCATTAGGTCTGTCACTGTCGTTCACATCTATTACTGGTTTATGTGCTACGCCGTATAATTGAATTCCAGCAGGCAAGAAACACTCACCGCCATCGGAGAACAGCAGCCATTCCTTGAATTTCAAAGGGAGCTTGATTTCGTGTTCTTTTTCAAACAGTTCAATCTGCTCATTCGTTGCTCCTGTCAGGAAGCTCATTTTTCCAAGTGAGTTTAACCCACTGACTATATTTCTTAATTCATCAGATAACATATTAATCACTCCCATAAAATATAATAATGAACATTAGTTCAAATCTACTCGACAAATTCTCATTTTATCTCCCTAACATCTTAAACCGTCCACAAACCCCCGGGAAAATCCAAAAAACATCTAAATCGACCACTACAAGCCCATGTTATCTAAATCGCTCTGTCACGTTCAAAATCTTGCCTTTGGACTTGTTTCCAGGAACAGATATTTTCACAATTATTGCTTATCCCATTTTCACCCTAAAGCCCCAGAAATCCTTTGTTTACAGGCTTTTTATTACACTCACTTCTCCACCCTCGTAATCAATACTACCGTCTCAACGTGGCTCGAGTGTTCATTATTGATGTCGGGGTTCTCGGGAACAAGTCAACCATTTTTTAGTGTTATAGCGGTATGTGGAAACATATCAACGTTTTTGAGGTTCTTGGGAACATATCGACACCATTTACTACTTTTCTGACGTAAGCCACCCTTCTTCATAGTGCCTTGAGGATACAAAAAAGATGCCGCTAGGACCTGTTAGAGTCTTTGCGGCATTACCTTAACTTAAATTTGTCTAAATGTAGACAACAAGTCAATGAAAACCGATTTCATTCCTTCTATTGACTTACAACAGTGTCTATTTGTTAACCAATAATTCCAATAGTTCCTTTTCAATCTTTTTCTCTAGTACTCCTTCTCCCCCAAAGATAACCCCTCCGACCATTTTTCGGGTTTTCAGGTATTCCTTGGTTTCATCCGGGATACTGTCATTTACCAGAATAATCGGTGCATTGTAATTAGCAGCATAAACACTGCCGGCCAAGGCATCCGGGAAGTTCTTACCTGTGGCCATGCAGGCGCTTTGACCCGAGAGGTTAAAGTATTTGGCGATAACTAACGATGTGGCGTAGCGATCCGCTCCGCCCATCCGAATAATGTTGTCCTCATTTAATCCGGTTATTTCTGCTACCTGGTCAGAGACTTTTGAGCTGATAACCCCTTCGCCTCCGATCAAATAAACTTTTATCGGCTTGATTTCCGCGATCTTTTGTCTGACCGCTGCACTGAACCCATTTTTTTCTACCAGGAAAATCGGACTCTCTGCCGCCGCCGCGCTGCTGCTGATGCTCAAGGCGTCGGCATAGTTTGCTTCATTGACCAAAATTAGCGGTCTGCCGACTGGCACTTCCAGTTGGTCAGCGACCTTCAGCGCTGTTTCGCTGCGGTTTTCGCCGCCGAGTCGGGTAATCTTGGTAAACCCAGCCGCGCTAATTTTGTTTACGACTTCCTGCCCGACAACGCCGGTTCCTCCTAGGATATAGACTGTTCCTGCACTATCCAAGTTTGTTTTTAGATAATCCAGGAGCTTTTTCTGTTCTGCCTCGGTACTGCCCACTAGCAGGATCGGCGCATTGAGCTTATAGGCCAGGACGCTGCCCGCCAAGGCGTCCGGATAATTGGAAGCCGTGGCCAGAACAGCATTTTGAAGTTTGGTGGTATAGTTGGCTTTCGCTATGGCAAGAGCCGTATCCACACGGTTTTCTCCAGCGAGTCGCTGTAATCCCACAATCGCTTTATTCATTTTGAAATCCCATTTAACGATTTCCTGTTCGACAGATATGGTCATGCTTTTATAAGGTTCATAACCTTCTTTGGTGGCTACGAGATAGTAATCTGTGGTCGGAAAGACCATAAAGGCATAAGCGCCCTCTTTGCTACTTTCCTGAGGATTCTTATTGTTATTGGGTTCGAAGCCATCCAAAATCGGCAGCTCCACGTGGGTATTGGGAGTTTTGCCATTTTTTACATTTCTCGCTGTATCGGCATAGTATAAGGTAACGTGTACACCGGTAATCGTCTGCCCGGTGGTAGAATCACGGACGATACCGTAAGGATCGATCAAAGTACTGGTAACACTACTGACTTGGCCGTTATTACTCACTTTGACTTCGATCGTACCGATGGTTATTATTTGGCCGTTGCCCAGATCAAACGTGACAGCAAACTGCGACTCTGTGGAGCCGGCTAGGTTGCTGATTTCGATAGTACCGTCCGCCTTTATAGTAATGCCGGCATCCTGGTTGGTGACCGAAGAGAATCCCAGCTTGCTCAAATTGCCGACCGGGCTCTGGGTCCCGTCGGGCTGTTTAAAGAGAATCGCCTCCTGGGATTTTATTTCTACGACGGCTGATCCGTTAGTTGCCGTCGACACCTTGGCTTCAATCCCTTTGACTTCTTCTCCTGTTACACCGTCAATAACCTCCCCAGTAATCGTGCCCGAGTTGGATCCTACCGGAGGAGTTGGGGAAGTCCCTGCTCCGCCGCCTCCGTCTCCTCTGCTTGAAGCTTGGGTATAGGTAGCACTAGCAATGGCGCTGTTATTGTAACCTACTCGGACTGCAACCGCTTTGATGGTCATGGCAGCATTTACGGTTATCTGAGCCGTATATTCCTGAGTCGATCCTGCTACTACCGTTCCCGGATCTGAATTATCCGTTGTATAGTAAATATGGTCAGCTCCTGCTGAAGTAATAGTAACGGTGCTGCCAAAGGCTATGGCTCCCCCTGCCGGGCTGAACGTCGGCGTAGCTTGGGTCAGCATGGCCCGGGTAACTTTAATGGTATAGGTTTTGGCGGTTTTGCCCGCTTCTATGGCAACGACGGTGATCGTCCGTTCCACGCCCGGTGTCAGCGCGATTGGAGCGGAGGCGTTTCCGCTAGTGACTGCAACTCCGTCTACGGTGATGGTTCCGCTTCCGGTCGGGGTGATGGTGATGGTTCCCACTCCGTTGGTGACTGTGACTCCG
>NZ_JBBWUA010000029.1:0-29181 GCF_038181555.1 Desulfitobacterium sp. THU1
ATTTGATTTGACGGATGATCAGATTGAACGGCGCTTGGATGAAGAATTTGATGAGGATAATCGTCCATCATAGTTAAGAGCCACGCTATCTGGTGAACTGCAGATAAGCGTGGCTCAATTTTTCGCTATTGGAATTGCATACAGCTAAGATTTATCGTTAACATCCGCACCGCTCGGTGGCTCCATGGCTAACGCACTTGTTTCCGCAGCAGCTGAAGTTTACAGGTTCTGAAAAAATAAGCGGGCGATATCTGCTCCACCGATAAAGGCTCCCGTAGCACTTCCTATATTAGCAAAAGCAATCGTCAGAAGAATGCGTGTTACTTTATTATTCCAAAAGCCTTTAACGCTTAAGATGTCCTCAGAAAGCTTCTCGAAATCGCCTACATTGGGGCGTTTGAAATAGGCTTGAACTAACCCTGCAAACCAACCGGCAGCGATTAGAGGGTGTAAGGCTGCGATAGGGGCGGCTAAGAAGGCTGTCAGAATAGCCATGGGATGACCAAAGGCTAAGGCGGTTCCTATAGCCGAAAGAATACCAGTCCAAAGGATCCAACTTAGGGTCTGTTGCATACCGGCATCGGGATTAGTGTAAAACGTATAGACAATCAAGGCTATAATGAGGGCTGGGATAGACCAACCTAATATTTTGGGAACGATAGACTTGGGAGGACGTTCAGTTAACTTACTCAAATCATGATCTTTATAGATTTCTTCTTTAATTCCGGGAACATGTGCCGCACCTAAGACAGCTACGATTTTCTCTCCAGGGGCTTCTTTGATTTTTTGGGACAAATATTGGTCACGCTCATCGATCAAGGGCGTTTTTAACTTTGGAAAGCTCTCCGTAAAATCTTTTAACATACTATTGAGCATATCGGTAGATTTAAGCTTTTCCATCTCTTCCTCGGAGATGGATTGATCATCGAAAATACTGACGATAATTTCCGCAAGAAGCTTGCATTTTCCCCAGAAGCCTACATTATGCCAGATACGGGAGAAAGTAATCTGAATATCTCGATCGGCTAGCACTAGCTCGGCTCCCACTTCTTTAGCAGACTCGATTCCTTGTAGCATTTCTTGACCGGCATTGGTGCCAAATTCCTTGGCTAAACGCTTTTGAAAAGAGGAGAGTGCTAAGTTCATGAGAAGAAGAGTCGCTTTTTTTTCCTTAATGACTTTAAAGATATCGGTTTCACGCCACTTACTGCCATCGAGTATGGATTTATAACGTTGTTCATCAAGTTCAATACAGACCGAATCCGGCCTTTCGGTTGCAATGACCTCTTTAACTAAATCGGCACTTTGCTTTGACACATGGGCAGTACCAATTAAGATAATCTCTTTACCCTCGAAATTCAAGCGGGTAATGTTTTCGTTCTCTATAGTCATAGATACCTTCCTTTTACGTCTTAGATCGAAATTGGGTTATTTCATATTATTATACAACTATTATTGTATCCTTTACAGGGCTGATTGTAAAAGAGTTGGTGGTGGAATTTTAACCTTTCAGAGGGGCAGACTATAAAACGTTGCGAAAAATCGTGATGGTGCCGAAGGAGAGGACAGATGAGCAGGGCGAGTAGGTTAACTAAGATGATCTTTCTGGTCTTCGTGTTGATTATCATGAGTAGTGGGCTACATGCATTATGGGGACAGCAATGGAAGGATTTAGGGTCAGCTACTTTGGCTCTGGCAACTCTTACCGTCCCATTTTTGATCAATACTTTATGTAATCGAGTGAAGCTTAAGCTCCCGCCGGGATTCCTTTTTAATGGAGTTGTTTTTATCTTTCTGGCTCAATATCAAGGCGAGGTAAAGAAGTTTTATCAAACCTTTTGGTGGTGGGATGTTTTTCTTCACGGAGCTTTTGGTTCTTTGGCTGTACTTTTTGCCCTCTATATTTTTAACTCAAGCTTTAGAAAAGATGATCAACTATCGAAGGCTAGGTTCACTGTATTTCTTGGGCTAATCTCTTTATGCTTTTCTGTAGCTTGTAGTGCTATCTGGGAGATATTTGAGTATCTCGGGGACATAGTGTTTCCCGTAAAAATGGTGAAGGGCGGGTTGGAAGACACGATGTCTGACTTAATGGTAGGTGCTGTGACTGCCTTGATCACAGCAATAGGGTATTACTTTTTACGGAGAGTCATAGTTTACGAAAAGGAATAGATCTAAAAAGAGTGCATGAAAAATATGCTAAAAATATCATCACTCTATGAGTGAAATCACAGATTGAATATATACTAAGCTGTATAATGGTTTTATAGGAGAGTGGTTCAAATGAAAATGATTGATTTATCGAAATCAGTTCATGAAATTTGTTCGGAGTATCCCGAAGTTGCGGAGATCATGAAAGAAATAGGCTTCAAAGAAATTGCTAACCCTGGAATGATTAATACTGCCGGACGATTTATGACAATTCCTAAGGGAGCAGCGATACGAAGAATCAACATGGATCAGATTAAAGAAACCTTTGCCGAAAAAGGCTTTGAAATAAGTGAATAGGAGTGAATACCATGAGTGAATTGATTAATAATCGAGAACAACGCCAAAAAGTCCTCAGAGAGTTGATTTTGGAACTGCATAATGGAAAAACTGTTGAAGAAGTCAAGGAGCGGTTTGCTAAGCTCATCGAAGGGGTTTCGGCTACCGAAATTTCGCAAATGGAACAAGCCCTGATCCAAGAAGGAATGCCAGTGGAAGAAATTCAGAATCTATGTGATGTCCATGCTGCGGTCTTTGAAGGATCTATCCAAGAAATTCATGCACCTCATAACGAGGATTCCCAATCCGGTCATCCCATACACACCTTTAAACTGGAAAACAAGGCCCTTGAGTCCCTGTTGAAAAATATCATCACTCCCGAGCTCGATCAATATGCTTCAGATGGTAATATAGATAATCTGAGGGTTCTTAAGGAAGCTTTTAAGGAGCTATGGGAGATCGACAAACATTATAGCCGTAAGGAAAATCTGCTTTTCCCGATCATGGAGAAGCATGGGATTACGGCTCCACCCAAAGTCATGTGGGGAGTTGATGATGAAATCCGGGCGGTCATTAAAGAAACACGTCAACTTCTGGCCAGCGAATCACCAAATAAAAATGAGATTGTAGAGAAGGCTCAGGATGTTGTAACCCGTGTTCCTGAGATGATTTTTAAAGAAGAAAACATTCTTTTTCCCATGATCCTGGAGACATTCTCTAATGATGAGTGGGCCTCAATTGCCGAGGCCAGTAGTGAAATTGGCTATTGCCTGATTGAAGCGCCTCAAGGTGCTTGGAAGCCAAGTCAAGTTCATGGTCTTCAAAATAATGGACAACAGGATAAGAAACCGGCTCATGATGGACTTGTTGAATTTGACGCCGGAAAACTGTTGCCTGAAGAGATAAACGCGATTATGAACACCTTGCCATTGGATATAACCTTTGTTGGTAGTGATGGCACTGTAAAGTATTTTACCCAAGGTAAAGAGAGGATCTTCGCCCGTGCCAAAACCGTGCTGGGACGCAAGGTTGAAAACTGCCATCCACCGGCTAGTGTTCATGTGGTAGAAAAAATAGTCGAAGAGCTCAAATCCGGTAAGAAAGATCAAGAAGACTTCTGGATTAAAATGGGTGATAAGTATGCCCTGATTCGCTATTATGCAGTTCGAAATGCAGAAGGGGAGTACTTGGGCATCATGGAAGTGACCCAGGACATCAAACCTATTCAAGAGATAACAGGAGAGAAGAGATTAATATCTGAGTAAAGCGAAGAACAAGCATAACGCCCTCAAGAAAGCAGTGTAAGCTCTTTCTTTGGGGGCTTTTCCCTTGGTACGTGCAGTTGTTGTGGGGAGGCTTGTACTTAACATATTGCATTGCGATATTTTGTTGCTCTTTTAATCTAAACTCTATAGAATGATTTGAGGAAGCGATTATAGCTGGTAAGTTATGAAGAGGAGAGTAGTTATGTTTGACGAGCGCGCACTTATAGCACTCTTATTATCCCTGATTGCAGGGATGGCCACCTTATTAGGAGCAGCTATTATTTTTATTACGAAATCGAAAAGCGAAAGGATATTATCTGCTTCCTTGGGTTTTGCGGCAGGGGTGATGCTCTCTGTATCATTTTTGGATTTATGGGCCCAGAGTCAGGCTTCTTTGGTTCAGTACTTGGGTAATAGACTGGGTGTCATTGTTTCTATCGCATTCTTATTATTAGGAATTCTCTTTGCCTTGGGAATCGATAATTTTGTGCCTCATGAAAAGACAGATTCTAGTGAAAACGATAAACCGCACCAAAATCTTTATCGAGTTGGCTTTGTTTCGATGCTGGCCATCATGTTTCATAACTTCCCAGAAGGGATAGCAACCTTTAGTGCGGGCTATGAAGATTTGGCGATGGGAATCTCCATTGCTGTAGCTATAAGCATGCACAATATCCCTGAAGGTATCACAGTGGCCATGCCAATTTACTATGCAACTGGAAAAAAGAAAGAAGCGTTAAAATACACCTTTCTATCCGGAATGGCTGAGCCGATAGGTGCCTTGTTAGCCTTCTTGGTCCTACGACCTTTTATCAACAGCTTTAACTTGGGTGCAATTTTTGCAATTGTAGCGGGAATTATGATCTATATTGCTATTGAAGAATTGATTCCTTCTTCACGTCAATATGGTCATCAAAGGCTTGCTTTATATGCTACATTCTCAGGAATCATCGTTATGCCCTTAAGTCATATCTTCTAGAGTAAAAATAACTTCTCCTATTGTAATCTTCTCGAGTAATAATGAATTTTAGCCCCTAAGCAGCTTTATAAACTGCGTAGGGGCTATTTGTTTTCTGCCAACCCTGAGAAGTTTCAAGCATAAAACCCTTCTTAAGACGGATAATAACTTAAGGTAAATAACTTTTGAAGGTGTTATGCATGAGTGAGGGCTTAGTTGTTGTAGTACGATCAGTAATCGGATTCTTCTCATTGTTAATTTTTGCAAGAATCATTGGAAAATCCCAAATCAGTCAGCTGACTTTTTTCGATTATGTGCTGGGTATTACCATTGGCTCCATGGCAGCGAGCTTGGCAACGGATTTATCCAGTAGGGCTTGGCCACATTGGGTAGCTTTAGCTTCATGGTCAGCATTAGGATTCATCATGGAAAAGATTACAGTAAAATGGCGTTATGCCTCAAAGTTCCTTGAAGGAGAACCGGTCATAGTGATTATGAACGGCAAGATTATGGAAGAAGTAATGAAAAAGATGAAATACACTGTATCCGAAATCATGGGACTTCTCCGCAATAAGGGGATATTCGATGTCAAGCAAGTAGAATTTGCCATTTTAGAACCCAATGGTCAGCTTTCTGTGCTGCAAAAACCAGAACACTTGCCCCTAACTCCTCAAGATATGAAGATAAAAGTATCTTCTTCAGGAATTAGTTCTGAACTAATCTACGACGGCATCCTAATCGAACAAAACCTAAGACAGCTGAAAAAAGATAAGAAATGGCTTATAAAAGAGTTAAAAAAGCAGGGTATCCATGATGTTTCCGAAGTATTTTATGCTTCGCTAAACCCTGCAGGCAATCTTTATGTGGATCGTTACCAGGACCGCTTACAAAGCGTTTTGGATATAGGAGACTATAAAGGGCCTTACTAAGGAGAGATAGTGATGAGAAAATTCCTAGTAATTAGCATCCCTGTTGTTACCATTATCTTGTTTATTCTTATCATGCAAGGTGGCAATGTATTGAAACGCCCACTAGGCAATGAAGTTGGGATACCTAAGACTATTGAGATGATTGTTCAGGATATAAAAAATGAAAACTGGGATTCTGCGAGTAATCATTGGGATAACCTGTCCAAGGACTGGGATAAAGTAATTAAACGAGTCCAGTTTAGTGCGGAACGCAATGAGATCGAAGGCCTATCCTTGAGCATTGCCAGTCTAAAGGGAGCTATCGAAGCCCAAGATCAATCCAGTGGACTCCAGTTATCGTATCAGGCTTATGAACACTGGGAAGATTTAGGAGAGTGAAAGTAGACTTGTCCATCTTCAATTTTTTCAATTATAGCTAAGGACTCCAAGTGAATGCCATGTTCTTCGATGAGCTGCCGTCCGCCTTGAAATCCTTTTTCGATAGCGATGCCAATACCCGCGACCGTTGCACCACTTTGGTTGAGCAAGTCTAATAAGCCCATAAGTGCTGCACCACTGGCCAGAAAATCATCAATAATTAAGATTGTGTCGTTGGGACTCAAGAAGTCCTTCGAAACCTTAATTGTGTATTCCTGATTTTTTGTATATGAAAAAACCTGGGCCGAATATACATCTTCGCTCATATTTAAACCGGCATGCTTTTTGGCAAATACTACGGGCACATACCCGAAATATTGTGATGCGATGCTAGCAATGGCAATCCCAGAAGTCTCAATCGTGAGGATTTTGGTGATTTTTTTGCTAGCAAAGCGGCGCTTAAACTCTTTACCCATTTCATTAAACAATTCTATGTCTAATTGATGATTCAAGAAACTGTCCACTTGAATGATTCGATTCTCATGAATTATTCCGTAAGCTTTTATTTTTTTCTGTAAGAGATCCATTATCTTCGTTACTCCTTTTAGAGAAAATCAAGCTCCTAAACACCTCAGGAGTCAATTTTTATATATAATAAATAGAATAACTGGAGCAACAAGAAAAATCAATAACAAAATTGCCCTTCTAGCTAAATGCTAGAAGGGCAATATAGATCGATCAAATTAACAAATTGGGAAGACTAGATCAACTGACTGGATCAACTGCCACTGGCAATAGTCGGCATGACTCCGGGCAGTAGATAAGCTTCTAGGAAGATAATCACCATAACGATGAGGAGTAGATAAACAGAGTATTTTGCCGTTTTACGGAAGATCTGGTTCTCACTACCTATCAAGCCAGTAGCAGCACAGGCGATGGCAATGGACTGTGGAGAGATCAGCTTACCCATTGATCCACCAAGCAAGTTGGCTGTTACGGTTAGAACAGGATTCAAACCAAGTTGAGTTGCGGTAACTTTTTGGAGCATTCCAAACAATGCACCGGAAGAGGTTACAGAACCGGTGAGGAACACACCAAGCCAGCCGAGGACCGGCGAGAAGAAGGGGAACAGAATGCCAGTTGAAGCAAAAGCTAAACCAAGTGTAAAGGACATACCGGAGTAATTGGCCAGCCAAGCAAGTCCAAGTACTGACATAACTGTAATTAGAGAATAAGCTAATTGTTTCATGGTTCTACCAAAGACTTTTACAGCGGTAGAAGGGGAAATCTTCAAGATAAATAGGGTAATGACCGCAGCGATCAACATAGCTGTTCCGGCATAACCGAAAATATCCCATTTATAGCTTGCAGCATAGAGTTTGGGTTCAGCGACGATTGGGGCAGCTTGCATAACAAAGCCATGAAGACCTGGCCATTCTTTAATATTAATAAACCACTGAAGATCGTTAGCTGCAAAACTCTTGAATTGAGGAGTACCCCAGATACCCATTAAAGTCATCAGGACCAGATAAGGGGACCAAGCTTTGAAGATTTGTCCGCCTGTGTACTTGTGCTGACTATCTTTAGGAGTTTCAGGGTCGTTTTCAAAACGCCAGATGGTTTTAGGTGACCAAACTTTAATGAAAAGAGCGGTACAAATGATGGAGACAACAGAGCCGACGACGCTAGGGAGCATCGGTCCATTGAATTTGGCGAGGAAATAGAAGGGGATGGCAAAACTGATACCACTGACAAGAGCGGCAGGGATAACTTCTTTGGTTGCTTTCCAACCACAAAGGACTAAAAGCATAGCAAAGGGGATGATAATGCAGAATAAGGACATATTGACTGCTAAGCCATGAGCCAGTACAGCATCGTTCATAGCTGTAACTTTGCCCATTGTGATGGTCGGAGTTCCCACAGGTCCGAAGGGTACTGGAGGAACGTTAGCAACTAAGCAGATAACAGCTGCTGGTAGGGCAGGGAAGCCTAAGCCAATCAGGATGGCGGCAGCTACTGCAACGGGAGCACCTTGGCCAGCGGCACCTTCCATGAAGGCAGAGAAGGAAAAAGCAATAAGTAGTGCTTGAAGGCGACGGTCACTGGATAAGGATGCAATCGAGCTTTTAATAACTTCAAATGCTCCTGCCTCGACGGTCAGGTTATAGAAAAATACTGCGGTTATGATAATCCAGCCGATAGGAAATAAACCATTCATAATACCAAGAATTGTAGCCGAGAACGCTACATTTACGGGCATACCATAAACCAGTACGACATCTACAAAAGCAATGAGAAGAGTTAAAACCCCAGCAATATGACCTTTCATCTTTTTAATAGCTAAGGCCCAGAAGAGGAAAAATATAGGGATAGCGACGACTAACGCAGTAAGAAATATATTATCACCTAGAGCACTATAGTTTTGTGTCCATGCCATCAAAATCGCCTCCAACTTCTTCTATTCAGTTGTAACCTAATTATTTATGTAGCTATGGTCCCATACAAAAATCCTCCTTTTTTCTAAGGTAATCCTTGTACTTTGTGAGAACAAGGACTAAGTTGTCGATGGTTGAGTGGTCTAACCACCAAGGTTATATAGTTAGTACTATCCATCACTTACTATTTTAAATTGTTTTTAGATTTAGTCAATATATTTACATCGACAATTCTAAAGTAAATTTGATAAATTTCGAGATTCGAAAAAGTAGAAAAACAGATTCTTAGTTATATAAATGATGAATCCTATATAAATAAGCATATAAAAAAAAGAGTAAATAAATCAAATTGGTCGATTTATTCACTCTTATGAGTCATATAAATTTGCCGTTAGTCCTTAGGCAGAGGAGTGGTGTAAAAAGTATAGATGCCACGGAATATACCAGCTGCAACGTTTTGTCGGAAAGTAGGGTTCTGAAGACGTGCTTCTTCATATGTGTTGGAAATAAAAGCAGTTTCTAATAGAATCGACGGCATTTTCGTGTTTTTGAGAACGTAGAATGCTGCCTGTTTTACTCCACGGTCTCTGCTGTTTAGGGTACCGATGACAGCAGTACGGATACTGCTGGCAAGGTGAAGGCTTTCATTCCTTTTGGGATTCGCAGAGGAATAATAAACTGAAGTACCATTTGTGTCAGGATTTGTGAAAGCATCGTTATGGATGCTGATGAATAGATCGGTATTATAAGAATTTGCTAGAGCTACGCGGGCTTTCAGATCCTCTAGTTCAGTATATTTTGCAGCAGGAGAACAATCTTCTTCGCGAGTCATAAGAACTTCGGCCCCCGCCTGAGTTAAGATATCTTTTAGTGCCAAGGCAATCCCTAGGGTATTATCTTTTTCATAAGTTTTAGAAGGGCCGACAGCACCCACATCTGGGCCACCATGGCCTGGGTCAATCATAATCGTTTTTCCGGCTAAGGCTAGCTCGGGAATACCGGCAAAAGGATCGACCAAAACTTCTTGAGATGGGTCATAAACTAAATCATCAGATTCAGGGGGGAGTGTAGTTCCTGGAACTTCACCGCTCTGGGGTGGCTCTTCTTCAGTTTTGATTTTCGATGGCAGGGCAGGAAACTCTCGTAGATTTTCGGGATGCTTTGATTGGGTTTTGCCTTCAATGATTGATTGGGTGGTTGGGCTAATAACTCCGGATCCACCTAAGATGAAGACTGTTCCATTGACACTTAGATCTATAGATATCTCAGGTATAGAATCATCGGGACTAGGATCTTCATTCTCAACAGGAACTGCGTCAGAGCTTCCATTGGTATCGTTATTGTTGTTTTCTACGATATCCACGTACTCTCCGGCTACCCAGCCAGTGTGAGATTGATAGGTCAATTTATACCAACCATTTTCTTCGGCGATAATTTCAATAATCGTGTCCAAAGGAACGGTAATTAGCTTCTCTCCTGAAGAAGAGGGAGTAGCTCTAAGATTTAAACCGTTAGCGGCTGTAATTAGACCACTTTTGAGCGGAGCTGTGCCGGTCTCCTCAGTAGCAGAGGAAGTCAGAGCTACATACTCTGCAGCAATCCAACCCGTGTGTGATTGATAGGTGGTTTTATACCAACCCGTTTGTTCCTCGAGGATCTGAATGGTTGTATCTTTAGGTATTGTGACTAATTTTTCCCCGGTAGAGGAGGGAGTCAGTCGAAGATTGAGTCCAGTTGAGGGGGTGATCGTTCCTTCACGCTTTTTATCGGGAGCAGCCGGCGGATTCTGCTGAGTTGGAGCGGTTTGATCAATAAGTGTTATGTATTCAGCGGAAACCCAGCCGGTATGTGATTCAAATGAGGTCTTGTACCATCCATTTGTTTCTTCGAGAAGGGTGAGGGTAGTTCCATGAGGAATAGTAATAATCCTTACGCCTGAAGAGGAGGGAGTGTCACGTAGGTTAAGTCCTCCAGAGGGGATGATGGTTGCTTGCTGTGGTTTGTTTTTTGGTGCTTCCACGATCTTTCGCGGTGGCTCAACTTTCATGTGTTCACGCATGTAAGTATAAACGGGGGAAGGAACATCTTGCTTTTCAGTGAGAAGGAGGGGAGCCTTCGCTTTGGCTGCAAGAACAGTTCCCGCCACTGCATCGGGAAAGGTAATGCCTGAGGCGAGGAAGAGATCGTCGGTCGCATAAGCATCTTTCACATGGGAGGCCACGGAGGCATTGGTTTCATAGCGATTTTGCCCTCCGAGGCGAGTTGTGATTGTAAAGCCATTATCAGTGAGCCCGGCGGAGGGGATAACTCCTTCGCCACCGATGACGATAATCTCACTGGGTTGAGTTTCATTCAAATACGTTAGGACCAATTCGGGAATTTTCTTTGAAGTAAGAACGATGGGGATTTGTTTGATGCCGGCAAAGCTTGCTGCGGATAAGGCATCTGGGAAATCATCTCCATTAGCTAGAATGACAGTATCACTAGGCACTCGTTGCGCCAGTAAGATGGAGGTATCGTAGCGGTTCGTACCACCGATCCGCTCCACTTCAACGGAAAGATCCAATTTACCTAACTCTTGCTCTATAGAAGGTTTAAGAACGCCAGTCCCTCCTAAAAGAACTACTTTTTGGGGCTGTAAGCGGATGAGCTCTTCTTTTACCCGGGAATCCAGCCCATTGCCTTGGGTTAGCAGAATGGGGGCATTAAGGCTTACGGCATAGGGTGTAGCAGCGATGGAATCAGGATAGTCGCCGTATTCGCACAAAATTACGGTCTCAGCCGTTGTCCAACCTTTTTGGGATATACTAAGGGCTGTTTCAACACGATCTTGCCCTGCTATTCGTTCAATGGGGTAAGCCAAGGGGCTTGCGGAAGCAACTGTAGAAGTACTCAACACAAAGGTAAGTGAAACGAGAATGGTCATTATTACTTTTTTCACTATCTTATCCTCTCCCAAACATCTTGTCTGCATGTCGATTATACCATAATACTTGTCTGGATTAAGAGTAAAAGATACAAAATAGGAAAAAAGGCCCATGATTTCGTCGAAAACTCAAATGTGAAAAAGTAGCTGCCTTTAAATATACATAATGTGATGTGGTTATCTCACATACTAACAAAAAAAATGTTTGGAGTGTGAGAAGACAATGAATCATACTGAAGAGATCCAATCCATTAAACGAATAGTCTATTACATACTCGGTGTCATAGAAGTGCTGTTAGCTTTTCGCTTCATCTTTAAACTCTTAGGGGCGAATCCAGCCAGTGGCTTCGTGTCAGGGATTTATACCATGACCAGTATTTTCTTAAGTCCATTTATAGGGATATTTCGCACAGCCTCCGCTCGGGGTGTTGAAACTCAGGCCGTTATTGAACCTGCGAACCTCGTAGCGATGCTTGTTTATGCTGTGATTGCCTGGGGAATAGTCAAGCTCGTGGAAATCCTTAGACGCCCAAATAAGGTTTGATCTAAGGTGTTTTGACAAACTAAAACCGAAACTGGTAGACTATAAAATAGCCCGCATTGTTTGGCGGGCTTTTTCTAATGACTGTCTATCTAAATAACGCCTCTAATAATGCATCTAATAACCTATCGAATAACCGTCTGAATTAGGCTGAGGCTATTATTAAAGAGAAAAATACTCGATAAAAGACTGTATGGTATAATAATAAAGCTTGCCATCTTTGATTTCTTTTGCTAATTATTGAAGTATAACGTAAGATATCCGTGTCAGATATCGAAAGGGAGGAACCACTTTGTCCATGGATTCAAACTATAATGCAGAGTCGATTCAAGTTCTGGAAGGTTTGGAAGCTGTACGCAAACGTCCAGGTATGTATATTGGTTCTATTGGCAGCAAGGGCTTACACCATTGCGCATGGGAGATTATTGATAATGCCATCGATGAAGCAGGGGCAGGTTTCTGCACTCGGATTGATGTTACACTCAACTCGGATGGTTCCTTAACTGTGAAGGATAATGGTCGTGGTATTCCTATTGATATCCACCCGATTAAAAAAATCCCAGCTGTGCGACTTGCTTTTGAACAGCTTCATGCCGGGGGGAAATTTGACAGTAATGCTTACAAAACCTCAGGAGGTCTTCATGGGGTTGGTGCCAGCGTTGTCAATGCGCTATCGACTTTTCTGGTGGTGGAAGTCAGCCGCGAAGGTAAGATCTTCCGTCTTGAGTATGAAAATGGGGGGAAACTGAAATCCGATCTTAATGTGGTGAAAAAAGGTGTTAAAGGAAGTGGCACTCAAGTAACCTTTAAGCCGGATTCGCAAATTTTTAAGGAGAGTATTAATTTTAAATTTGATATACTTCGTAGCAGATTGATGGAGCTTGCCTTTCTAAATCCTGGTCTTATGATCGTTTTGACCGATAACCGTAAAGAACAGAGAAGTGAAACCTTCCAATCTCAAAATGGAGTCATCGGTTTTGTCGAACACCTTAATAAAGAATCCGATTTCAATGCCGTACATAAAAAGCCCATTCATTTTAAAGGAGAAAAGGAAGACGTCATCGTTGAATGTGCTATTCAATATAACGATGGGGAAGTTGAGCACTTACGTTCTTATGTTAATAATATCCCCACCGATGAAGGTGGAACTCACGAGTCTGGATTTCGTACGGCCTTAACCAAGGTTTTTAATGCCTATGGCAAGAAAAACAATTTATTCAAGAAAGATGAAAGTCTTATTGGAGATGATTTAAAGGATGGCTTGACCTGTGTACTCTCAGTGAGAGTACGGGAGCCCCAGTTCGAAGGGCAGACAAAAACCAAGCTATCTAATATGGAAGTGGAAGGAATTGTCCAATCTCTTACCAACGAAGGAATCAGCAACTTTTTTGAACAAAACCCCAATGTCGCAAAGGAGGCCATTAATCGCGCTCTAACCACTTGTTTAGAGCGTTTAGCTGCGAAGCGGGCGAAAGAGTTAAAAAAGAAGGCTCGGGACGCTGAAGTAAAGGCTCTGAGTGGGAAGTTAGCAGCTTGCAGCGAAAAGGATCGGAATCGCAATGAACTCTACTTAGTGGAGGGTGACAGTGCAGGCGGATCGGCCAAGTCGGGAAGAGATCGCCGCTTTCAAGCTATTCTTCCTTTAAGAGGAAAAGTTATTAATACCTATCGTGCTAAGATGGATAAGGTTCTGGAGAATGAAGAAATACGCAGTATGATCACAGCTATCGGGGCAGGAGTTGGGAAAGAATTCGAAGTAGATAAGTCCAATTATGCTCGGGTTTGCATCATGACCGATGCGGACATCGATGGAGCTCATATACGCTGTTTATTGCTCACCTTCTTTTTTCGCTATATGAAGCCACTCATCCTGAGTGGAAGGGTCTATATTGCCCAGGCTCCTTTGTATAAGGTAGAAAAGGAAAAAGGTAAGTTAGTCCGTTATGCCTATGATGAGGACGAGCTGAAAGATGCTATGAAGGAATTAGGCAAAAACGCCAAGATTCAGCGCTATAAAGGATTAGGTGAAATGAATCCAGAACAACTCTGGGAAACCACCCTCAATCCTGTCAATCGAAGGATGATTCAAGTTACTATTGATGATGCCCTTGAGGCCGAACGAAAGCTGAAGATTCTCATGAGCGAACAAGTGGATCCTCGCCGAGAATTTTTAATGGATAATATCGTATTTACTGAAGACGATATGTAAATTCGAGTTGAGGTGAAAGCATGAGTATACTTGAAGAAAATGTAACCCAACGCTCCTTGGAAGAGGTTCTTCCCGAGAGCTTCCTTGGCTATTCAAAACATGTCATATTACAACGGGCTGTCCCTGATGTGAGAGATGGTCTCAAGCCGGTCCATCGCCGGATTATTTACTCCATGGATGAACTCAGCATGCATCCGGATAAAGGCTATAGCAAATCCGCACGTCTGGTGGGGGATTGTATGGGAAAATACCATCCCCATGGCGATTCCTCTATCTATGATGCTGCTGTAAGAATGGCTCAGCCTTGGGCTACCCGATATCCACTAATTGATGGGCAAGGTAATTTTGGCTCCATCGACGGTGATAGTGCCGCGGCAATGCGTTATACGGAGATGCGGATGACCCATCTTTCCCAGATGATAACTCAAGATATTGAGAAAAACGTCATCCCTTTTAAACCAAACTATGATCAACGATTGAAAGAACCCATCGTCTTGCCTAGCCCGTTTCCCAATCTATTGGTCAATGGAGGCTCCGGAATTGCTGTAGGGATGGCCAGCAATATCCCGCCCCATAACTTAAGGGAGGTTGTGTCAGCCCTGATTCTCCAAATCGACAAGCCCGAGGTTACCCTTGAAGAGCTGATGGAGAAGGTTAAAGGACCTGATTTCCCTACTGGGGGACTAATTATCGGTTCCCAAGGGTTCACTGATGCATATCGAACAGGTCGGGGAAAAGTGATTATGCGAGGCAAAGCAGTCACGGAGCCTGGAAAGAATGGCAAAACCCTGATCGTAATTACGGAAATTCCCTTCCAGGTTTCCAAATCCACCTTAGCTGCGAAGATTGAGACTCAATCGGAAAATGGCAAAATTGAAGGCATCAGCGAAGTCCGAGATGAATCTGACCGCGAAGGCATTCGGCTTGTGGTAGAGTGTAAGAAGGATGCCGATCCGAAAAAGATCTTAAAGCTCCTCTTTAAATATACCCAGCTCCAAGAGACCTTTGGCATCATCAACTTAGTTATTACAGAGGAAGGGACCCCCAAGGTCTTAGGCTTAAAAGAGATTAATAAATCGTTCCTGCAACACCGTAAGGAAGTCGTGATTCGCAGGACAGAATATGAACTGGAGAAAGCTAAAGCCCGAGCCCACATCTTAGAGGGCTTAGTTATCGCTATCAACAATTTGGATGAAGTCTTGTCGATTATCCGTTCCAGCAAAAATCCTTCGATCGCCAAAGCGGGTTTAATCACGCGTTTTGAATTTACAGATGTCCAGGCCCAAGCAATTTTGGATATGAAGCTGCAGCATTTAACCAACCTCGAGTTGGATTCCATTCGTAAAGAATATGCAGATATCTTAAAGTTAATTGCTGAGTTGGAGAGCATTCTAGCAGATGTCAACAAGGTCTACGCTATTATCAAGGATGAGCTTAAGGTGATTGCCGATAAGTACGGAGATGATCGTCGTACCCTGATTCTTCCCGAGGATGTTGGCGAGGAAATTGATTTTAGCGCTTTTGAAGAACCTGAGAAGGCAATGGAGGTTTTCTTAACGAGAAAGGGCTTCATTAAGCAAATGCCAACCCCAACTCGAAAAAGCCAGATGAATGCTCTAGTCTTCGCTTTTAAAGATGGCGATGTCATCATCGATCAAGCCTCCTGCACCTCAAAAGACACCCTTTATTTCTTCACCCAAAATGGCAAGTTCTATGATGCAAAGGCTAAACTGATCCCTGAGGCCGGAGCTAAGGAGAAGGGAAGGGCCGTCAATAACTATTTCCCTCTACCGGAGGATGAACAGATTGTTTCGATGGTTTCTCTCAAAGAAGGAAAAGAGGGGCAGCACTTTGTGTTCGTCACAAGGGATGGTCAGGTCATGAGGAGTCCAGTGACCGATTTCCTCAATGCCCGAACTCCTGAGGCGATGGGCTTAAAGGATCAGGATGAAATAGTTAAGGTATTCCTCAGTGAAGGCGATGCTGATTTGTTCCTCGCCAGCTACCAAGGACAAGCGATTCGTTTTGCGGAATCAGAAGTCAATCCCATGGGACGCAAATCCCGAGGGGTCAAGGGAATGACCTTAAGTGACGGGGATTTCGTTGTCGATGCTCTGTTGCTTCAAGGAAGTACGGAAGGGAATTCAGGGGACCTAATAACCGTAACAGATCAAGGCTATGTCAAGAGGACCTCCTTGGATGAGTATAAATCCCAAGGTCGTTCCGGAAGAGGGATAGCTATCGCCAAGATCGACGCAGAGAAAACAGGGTATATAGTTTCTGCAGTCCAAGTTAACGGCGATGATACTAAGGTCCTGCATATTATTCAAGAGAGCGGAACCGTGACGAATATCGAGGCGAAGTCACTAAAAATTGAGTCTAGAGCGAAGAGTGGAGTTGGGTTAGTCAACGTAATCATCAATGATTATGTGGTTCATGTCATCTAGATAAATTCGGTGGCAGGGCACAATGTCTGGTTGTGCTCTGCCACTAATCGATAGGATGGTGATTTGTTGTGAATCGTGAACTGAACGATAAGCTGCAATTGGCTCAACAAGGGCTTGTGAGGCTCCATAAAATTGATGCTATGCTTAAGGAACTGGAGGCGGAACTCCAGGAGTTGCAGGCTCATGAGTATGAACTAAAACGCACACTGGAAAAAGAGAACATCGATGTAGAAAAACTACAAAACAGAGGTCTCGCCGCTTTTTTCTACTCCATAATTGGGAGTCTGGATGAACGCATAGAGAAGGAACGCAATGAAGTTCTTGCCGCCGAGCTTAAATATACTCAGGCAGTCAAAGATATTAAGGATATAAACTTTAGTATCGCGAAGTTGACCTCAGAGCGGACGAATTACCTCCAGTGCCAAATAGATTATGATGCTCTTTATGCTCAGAAGAGAACAAACCTCCTTGAGAAAAATGCTGAAACGGCTCAAATGATTTTAGAGCTTACCAATGAGTCAAATCGCAAAAGGATTAATCTGAAGGAAATAGACGAAGCTCTATTGGCTGGAGAACGAGTGCTATCAAGCTTAAACAATGCTCTCAGTAGCCTTTCAAGCGCAGCAGGGTGGGGGACATGGGACCTACTAGGGGGCGGATTGATATCTGACCTGGCTAAACATTCTCATCTTAATTCTGCCCAAAGTGATATCGAGGAAGCTCAGATGTTGCTACGGGAGTTTAAGACCGAGTTAACAGACATTCGAATTGGGACAGATATCAATCTTAAAACAGATGGTTTCGTAAAGTTTGCGGATTTCTTCTTTGATGGTTTAATAGCGGATTGGTTTATGCAAACTAGAATCAATGAATCTCAATCCAGTATCGAGAATGCAAAAAGCCAGGTCCAAACTATAATTGAAAAACTTGACCAACTAAAAGAACAGGACCAAGATCGACTAGGTGTCCTTGATACAGAAATAAGCAATTTAATCGTAACAGGATAACAGGATATAGCTATAATCCACAGTTTGTTTAAGATTATTGTGAAATTATAAAGCGGTTCTTGCACATGTACTATTGAGTTCATCGTGCAAGAACCGCTTTGTAAATCCTATTTTGTGTAAACCTTATTGCCCGTTATTGACGTCGATAAAAGGTACAGCACCACCTGTAACATTCGGCAGTTTACCATCCCACTTATCAATGGCTTTAATCTTGGCCTCAATTTCTCTTAGTTTCACGAGTTCAGGGGTAACTTCTTGTTTTTGAAGCCGGAGGGATTCGGCTTCTGCTTTTGCTTGTTCAATTTTTTGTTTGGCTTCAATTTCAATTCTTTGCAAATCGAGATTGGCCTTTAAGGCTTGCTGCTCGGCAATTTGTTTTTGCTCGATAGCGTTATTAAATTCTTCACTAAATTTAAATTCAGTAATATTAATTTCATCGAGAATCATAAAATACGTGGCTAATTTTGCCGAGAGCGTCTCCTTGATCTTAGCACTCACTTCAGAACGTTTAGAGATCAGCTCCTCAGCAGTATATTGAGCAGTTATTGCCTTGACTGCTTCGCCGATCGCTGGGTCGACAATTCTCTCACCATAAGATAACCCTACATTTTGATAAAGAGAATTCACTTGGTTAGGGTCAAGGTGAAAGTTAACTGCAACAGTTGTCGTGACGATTTGAAGGTCCTTTGACGCAGCAGTTTGATCAGATTGAGACTTTTGCACCCGCACATCTACAGGAATCACACTTTGAATGAAAGGCATTTTAAAATGAAGACCTTCCGTTAAGACGACCGGACGGACAGCTCCTAATTGTAGCACAATGCCTCTTTGGCCGGCATTTACAATGACAAAGGCATCCAGTGCTAGAAAGGCAAGAAGTACAAGCACTATACCGAAAGTAATGAAGCTTTTGTTCATTTTCAGCTTAGGGACCATATTGACAACTTTTTCAGAATCCAATTCGTATCCTCCCTTAAACATTATTTTAATGTAGAGATTACTCCTTCTCTAACTATACCTTACTCAGTTAGTAAAAATCTATGGTACTTTTATACTTTCTCTGAAGACAATAAAGAATGTATTAAAGTCAGATTATTCAGAAACCAATGATTGACTTACAGTGCCATCTCTAGTATTGTCTATTTAAACTACAATTATATTGGTTTATAGGTTTGTTAATGACTGTTATTAGTCTCTCATTACTAAGATATCAAAGCTAGTTTGAAAGGACTGGTGAACATTATGAAGCATTTGCACAAAGAAATTACAGCTGAATACTTCAATAGTCTAGGAAAGGAATATTTGCCGGGATTGTTAAATGTAGAAATAGTTAGCCTGGATGAAGGGAAACTAAACGGTAGCATGGAAATAAAGCATTTTCATATGGCACCTAATGGATATTTGCATGCAGCCAGTATAGTCGCTTTAGCTGATACATGTTGCGGATATGCGACAGTTGCTCATCTACCCGAGGGAGCACAGGGATTTACAACGATCGAACTGAAAAGTAATCACCTTGGTACTCAACGAGATGGAAAAATCCATTGTGTTGCTACAGCACAGCATATGGGCAGAACAACCCAGGTTTGGGATGCAGTAGTCACATCTGAAGAAAGCGGTAAGAAAATTGCCATGTTCCGATGCACCCAAATGGTTTTATGGCCAAAGGAGTGAGTAGAAGAATTTATCCAGCTAAGCCCGATCCAAATTGGCAAGCGCTTGCTAATTTGGATCGGGCTTTTTTATTGTAATTATATTAGGGTGTCTTTTTATTTTTATCCAACTATCATGCAGAACTCAAAGGATGATGATATTACGTAAATTGGTAACAAAGAAAGGAAGTGACAATTTGCTGTCGAAATAATACTATAATTATTTTTAAGTGATTGATACTGACAGCTTGTTACCATATTTCTGATTTTGCACATCAGTAGGATTTTGTCCATTAAACACCCGACTCATGAATGCCTTACTACATTAGTGAGGCAGTGTTTTGCCTATTTAGATTTTAACATTCGACTTTGGAATATTTTGAATGGAGCTTGGGGCAGCAGCATACAGTTGGCCTTCCTCTTGGACTTCAAGGTTAATTTGACGGGAAACTTCAGTGATATCTGGGTAGAGCGTAAATCTTGTCACACCATAGCGCTCAAGTTGAGCAGAGATTAAAGGAATGCTCGCAGCATCGACACAGATTTCAAGGAGATAGTTTGAAGCGTCTGGCATAAGATTTAGCGGGGTAATTTCTTTCTCATGGGGAAATACAGTGAAAATACCTTTTTGAGCGACGATATGCGGGTTGTTTAAGGGACCGATAGCAGCGGCAGGTTTCTTGTTGGCAAGGATTTCAGCATTGGGTCCAAAGTAGAGATTGAAAGTTTCTTCATCGACATTGGGGATATAGCCGGGTGTAACAAAACTATGGAAGGAGAACGCTTCATTGAGCCGAACGGGATTAAGAATCCAAACAGCGGCATCTGGTCGACCATCGTTGGCAGTCCGTCCATCCAATGCGAAGAAAAGGCCAGTGAGTGCGTCACGACTCCAATCCAATATTCGGGTCGGCACCCCGTAATGCTGCATTATAAAGAGCCAGTGCCAATAAGCAGCTGGACCATTCGGTATTGGGAAAGAGGGCAACCCCTGAACAAAAGGAATTGCATAGGACTTGAATTTAGATAGATAGATAATTTCCATGAGGGGATTACGTGGTTTTCGAGCGATGTTGGGTATTAGATCCCACGGAACTGGTTTTGATGGTTGGTTTAGTTCGTTTTGACCGCGGTACCATAATTCACATTTCCCAGTCGTGGTGCAGATTCTCTGGAATGCGTTATTTACGGCATTTAGATACTCTTCAACACTCTTAATCCGAGCCACACATTGAGTAACCGTACTTGTAGGCTGTATTACATTATGCATTTCCCCACCTCCCCTATAATATATGAAGGTGGGTGTAAGTGCGGAAGTGATGAAGGTCTTATAAAGGAAATTTGGAGAGGGCAGAATGAGTCAATTTCAATCGATTTCCATTTAGAATCTTCACCTTCCATTATTCTTATATAGCGTGCTAAAATGATACGGAAGCCCAAGGGCCGCCGTCCATGGCGGCCTCTGAATTTGGGGGCGTACGGCATCGGATAACTAATTAGAGATTTATGATGTTCTCTAGACATAGAAGAAGCCATCGATCAAATCAATGGCTTAATATCACTCGGTATCTCAATGCAATTTAAAGAACATCATAAATCTCTTGTTGTACTGAAGCGTCTGCCGAGCATTGCCGGTCTATGGGAATTCAATCTTTTCTCTCCAGGCTAAAATTTGCTTAATGAAAGTAATCTGAGAGTGATCGCCCTTAAATTGACCTCGAAACAGAGAAGATGCTCATGCATAGATAGACTTTCCCCCTCCCCAATAAAGAGGCAATTTAAAGAAGTATTCTGTTGCCAAGAATCATGGACTAGCACATGAAAGTTTGGGAAATAGAAGGGTCACAAAATGAGAACCACCGCATTCGCAACAGGTTTTCGTGTATTTAGGAGGGGGTTGTTTCTTACGCTGAGTTCCCGTAAGAAACATACATTTCAAAAGCTTAACTCCAATATTTCTGCTGCTTAGAAGGCCGTAATGCCTAACCTTCACTAATCCGTCGGGAAGAACATGAAGGAGGAACCGCCTAGCAAATTCAGAAGCATCCAGAGTCATGACCTTAGGCTTATTGCCATCCTTGTAATCCTTCCAAGCAAAACTCACGGTTTTTCCATCAAAGGACTTAATTCGGGAATTGCTAATCGCCACCCTGTGAGTATAGCGACCCAGATACTTCACAACATGAGCAGGGGATTTAAAAGGCTTCTTACAAAAGACAACCCACTCCTTAGAATATAAATCATCTAAGAGAGTAAGAAAGTTATCTCTAATCGACAGCGGGGTAGCATTATTAAAAAAGGCAAGTTCTCTATTGTCATAAGCCTGTCTAAGAAGATAAAGAAACTTTCCTCTAAACTTTCTTGAAACCACTTTTACCGGAATGAAGAACTTCTTTCTTGATCGGACAAACCGAAGGCTGTCCGTAGAAAGCCCTCCTCCTGGGACAATACAATGAACATGAGGATGAAAGGATAAATTCTGCCCCCAAGTATGAAGCACTGAAGTCACCCCAGTGGTTGCACCGAGGAATTTAGGGTCTTTAGCCAATTCAACAAGGGTATGACTTGCAGCTTTAAGAAGTAAAGAATAGAGCAGTTTCTGATTCTGGAAAACAAGGGTGTTCAGTTCCTGAGGGAGAGTAAAAACAATGTGGAAGTAACCAACAGGCAGAATTTTGGCCATCTGAGCCTCAACCCACTGCTCTTGAACCGAGTGTTGGCATTTAGGGCAATGCCTGTTGCGACAGGAATTGTAGGCAACATCGACCGAACCACACTCCGTGCAAACCTCTGAATGGTATCCCATAGATGAAGTCCGACATCGGCGAATCATATGAAAGGCTTTGGCTTGAGCAGGGGACATTGACTTAAGGCGAACCTGATTAAAGATATCTTGAAGTTCAGGCATGGGAATCCCCACGATCAAGGGGACTTCTGACCGAGGCCAGATGAGCCGTAGAAAGATGAATATATTTAGAGGTAGTAGAAATATCACTATGCCCCATTAACATCTGGATGGTACGAAGATCAGCACGGTCCTCAAGTAAATGGGTAGCAAAACTATGGCGAAGGGTATGAACAGAACCCGGCTTCGTGACCCCAGATTTAGATTTCGCCTGCTGAAAAACGTGTTGGATATTTCTTGTGGCAAGGGGTTTTCCCTCAATAGGTCCTGGAAAGAGAAGATCCTTGGGACGATAAAGTTTCCAGTAGAGTCTCAACTGTTTTAGGTTTTCCAGAGAAAGAACGGTTAAGCGGTCTTTGTTTCCCTTGCCTTGATTCACGCGAATAAGCATACTTTCAGAATCGATATCTGAGACCCGAAGATTGAGGGTCTCGCTAATTCGCAGGCCAGAAGAGTACGTGGTAAGAAGAATAGTTTTATGCTTAAGATTGTTTATTTGATGCAAAATGGTTAGAATCTCATCCTGAGAAAGAACATGGGGAAGCGACTTAGGTCGCTTAGGACGAACAATAACATCATCCGACCAACTGAGGCTGAGAACCTTATTAAAGAAGAGCTTAAACGCATTACAGGAAATGTTAATATTACTGTAGCTAATCCCGGATTTAATGCGATAATAGAGATAGAGTTTAAGTTCATCGGGAGAGACCTCTGGGGCAAGCTTGTTAAAATGTTTTTCGAGCATCCTTAAATGAGAGAGATAATGTCTTTGGGTTTGAGAAGAAAGCCCCCGGAGTTCCATTTCAATTTTCATCTTCTGAAGATGAGGCGAGAGAATTTGACAGTTTTGAGGCATGACAATCATCCTTTCTGAGTAAAATCGGGTTAGCAAAAGAATGATATCATGCCTCATTATATATTTGGTTTAAAAAAGCCACCGCGCAGCGGTTTAGTACAACAGAGGAGTCCCGCAACTAGAGGACGATGCATGTGGTTGGGACGCTGCGGGACTCCTCGGGACGTTATGCGACAGGCGATTGGGGATGGTCTTTGTGGAAAGTAAGCTTGATAAAGTCGTGGGTGACATATATGTATATGCAACCTGGGATGATGAATGGGACACGTATAATAATTGTTATATACTACTCCGAGAAGATGATGTAATTTTGATCGATTCTGGAAAGAAGGAACATTCCGCCCATTTATTGTCCGCGTTAGAAAAGTTAGGGAAAATGCCAGAAGATGTTACTCATATAATATTCACCCATGGGCATAGAGACCATGTAGGAGGAAGCGTGGTTTTCCCAAGGGCTACAAAAGTCATCCATAGGGAAGATTTATTCTTACTAGATTCTGAAATGAAAACATCATTTAAAATATTAGAGTCGGATCATGGAAAAATTCAGGACCTTATATACTTTAAAGTGTTACACCATACAAATGGTTCCATTGTGATATACGAACCAGAGCATAGAATTATTTTCTGTGGTGATTTCATTTGTTTTTTTGGTCAAGAAATCCCCCCAGAAGGGTTTGTCTCTGAAGGAATTGCTCTTTGCGATTGGTTTCAACAACTTGTGGTACAGTTATCACCGGAAGAGAAAGAATCATTACGGGTAGATCAACTTTATTCAGGGTTAAGGAAATTACAATATATAAACTCAAATTATCTTTGTACTGGACATGGCCCTGTTATATGCGGAGCAATCAACTCGTTCTTTAGATTACTGTTGAAATGAAAGTGCGCTTGTTTTATGAAATAGGAGGGAGCATGAAAAAGTTTTTGCCTTTAGTATTCATTTTTTGCCTAACCACATCATTAGTTGGATGTAGCGGAAAAACATACAACACAGGAGAAATGCTTGGAGTAATTGCCAAAGAATTAGATTTAGATGTTTCTGTGCAGTTAATTGACACCATTGAGTTGGATGATGTCGTACTTGCTTGCTATATGACTGGTAACGAATATCAGGCGCACACGTACGGATACGCAGAGTTTGAAAAACGGCAAAATGGTTATAAGTATTTGCGCACTTACTCTACGATGGAAAGAGGCATGGATTTGCGTAGTGCAATATATCACGACTCATATTTGTTTATTAGTAATAATATGAAGAGCCAAAATCTACGAATTCAATTCGAAAATGGGAAGGAAAAATTGATTGTAATAGACAAAATCCCATTTGTATATTACCTAGAAAACGCATCAAATTTTGAATATCATTTTTTAGATAAAGATGGCAAAGAACTTTCGCCTTAATAAGATTATAGTAAGAAAAGATCATTATGTTTGCTACATTCAGGAGGTATGAATATGAATGTTTTAATTTTTGGAGGAACAGGTTTTTTAGGAAGGAAACTTACCAAGGAGTTACTCTCTAGTGGTTACAAAGTATCCGTTATATCAAGAAAGAGGCAAATCTCAGCGGATAAAGATAGTGATGTTGATTTAATTGAGTGGGATTATAAATCCCCTCTATCGTCAATTAACAATGTTAAAGAATATGAAGTTGTTATTAATTTTGCAGGAGAATCAATTGGTAACCGTCGTTGGTCAAATTCGGTTAAGCAAGAAATATTGAAAAGCAGAATAAATACTACTCGCTCCATCGTTAACGCCATTAATGATGGGACGATGAGCCCTAAAGTTCTGATTAACGCTTCAGCAGTAGGATACTATGGGTTTCGTCAGGATGAAAAGATTACAGAGAGTGAAGGACCCGGACAGGATTTTCTTGCGGAAGTGTGTCAGAAATGGGAAGCTGAAGCTTATAAGGTCAAAAATGACTTTACCCGAGTGGTTACTATACGTACTGGGGTAGTACTAGGCAGCCAAGGCGCTCTTACAAGAATGGTCATGCCCTTTAAGTTTTATGTTGGTGGCCCTCTAGGTAAAGGAACCCAGTGGCTTCCGTGGATTCATGTTGAAGATCATATTAGAATGGTTAGGTTCATTATCGAACACGAAGAGATTACAGGGCCTGTAAATGGAACATCACCAGCACCAGTAAGAATGAAAGATTTTTCAACGATTTTAGGAGAAGTTTTAAAGAAACCATCATGGTTTCCCGTTCCCGAATTTATATTGAAGATTGCCTTAGGCCAAATGTCTGAGATGTTATTAAATGGTCAAAGGGCTATTCCTCAAAAAATTAGTGATATTGGTTTTGAATTTAAATTTCCTGATTTAAGGTCTGCTCTAGAGGAAGCATTGGGGAACCGGAACGTCGTCTAACACGTCCATTATGAATTAGTTCATTTGGAGTTACTTTTTTTATTAATACTAGTCGGTCTGATGAGGAAAATAGATATGAAGCATTGACTAACCAAATGGAGTTTATTTCTTAGTTGTGTTGAGATGAGCATGGATCGCCAGGAAGTCTAGTTATGAGATATTTGAGTATATCCCCCTTCAGTATTTGAGATATTACTTTACATAATATTCATTATAGGACCCAAGATGAAAAATATTGTATCGCTATAAAATGCTCCGAAACATTCCCCTCTCTTCGATATATTTCTAATAATATTACGTTCTAGTTGATTAGCGTTTAATTTTAAAAGCCTTCTTGGATTGTTCTCCTGTGAGTGAATCAATATCTTCAGTGTTAACGAGGATCTCCTCGATTTCAATTCCTATATAATCAGCTTTAGAATCGATACACTGGCAGCAATTATCACAGACTTTATTGTTATCTAATTCGCAACAGTCACATTCGCCACATTCTGTACATAAACGGTCTTCAATGATACAGGGTTCTCCATATGATTTCATATGCATTATACACTCCAATATAGTTAATTATGACATTGATCATATTTGTGGTAACAATATTACCGATGGTAATGATATTGTTTATAGTAATAATATCATGTATGATAATAATATCAAATTACAGAATATTTATAATAATTCTATTTTAATAAAATATACTAGGGTACAAAGAATCCCGGAGTTTTATTCAAGGCCTCGGGGCTGTTCGTAATGTTTTTTAGAGCCGAGCGTGTTCGTATTTTAGCCAAACCTTGATCTAATAATTCTATCGTATCCTTATAACGCTGATCACTGCCCAACAAGACAAGTAATAGATCCCCATCCCCTCTCGTTACATAAGTAACGAGGCATTGTCCTGCTTCGGTGGTTGTTCCAGTTTTAAGTCCTTCATCACCTGGATAAACACCTAAAAGCTGATTGGTATTGGAGATCTCTCTGATTTGCTTCCATCCATTCACATCAGTCCATTCAATCGTAGCTCCCTTCAGCTTTACATATGACAGAAGCTCAGCATTTCGGGTGAATTTCGTAGCAATTCTAGTCAAATCTTGTGCTGTAGTATACTGCTCAGGTACTGATAAGCCATGGGCAGTTTTTATCTGCGTATCTGTACACCCCAATTGACTTGCATACTGGTTTGCACTATCAATAAAGTTTTCAAGGGAGCCATATGCAGCAACAGCTAAAGCATTAGCTGCATCGTTAGCGCTTGCAACATACAAGGCAGTCATTAAGTCCTTAACTTGAATCTTGTCACCGGGTTTAAGGCCTAGGACTGATCCTTCTACCATAACTTCTTTACCTACAGTTACCCATTCAGTATCTTTTAGTTTTTCATGAACGACTAGTCCTGTTAAGAGTTTAACAGTGCTCGCCGGTGCTCTTTGAATATCTTTATTTTTCTCTAAGAGCCTCTCCCCTGTCCTAAGATTAACCATTAGATAACTAGAGTCTTCAGGACGAGTATAATCACTGGATTCATTCGCTTTGTTGATAGACGAAGTGTTTTTCAGGGCAGTGTTCTCAAGGCTGATTTCGGTATTACCTGATAATGAATAAGCCAATTCAGAGGTGTTTTGTGCTTTTAGCGTCCCTGCTAATCCTGAAAGTGTAGGTATACCAGGGTAAAAGCTTAAAACGATTACCGCAAAAGCAATAATCGCTGTAAATCTCAAGGTTTTTCTTTTAGTATTTTTATTCATAACTTGCCTTCTTTTAAGAGTATCGAGCTGACAATCTATGTAAATAATTCATCCATAGCTTAATCTTAATCCGGACGTCACAATCTAAACTGTCTCGCTCTTATATAATAAAGACTTTTAATATTTTGAGCAAGCTTTTGCTATTAATATATAAACAAAATCGCTTATGCACTGTAAATTAATGAAAAAGCTTTAGTTTTGTTGCCAGACAGATACAAACGGATAAGGATTGACCCATTCTCCGTTAGGAAGTTCGATACCAAAGTGTAAGTGGTCTGGCGTCGTTAGGGCAACACCGGTATGTCCTAGGGTCCCTAACGCATCTCCCTTTTTAACTTTTTGGCCCATCATAAGCTTAGGGTTGATGGTTTGCAGGTGAGCATAGTAATAGTAATTACCATCCTCTCCTCGAACACCGACGCGTTCCCCCCCTAGTCGATTCCAGCCTAGTTTTTCTATTACACCATCGCTGACACTGATAATGGGGATCCCTTCTGCACCAAAAATATCAGTTCCCTCATGTCGACGGATACCACCTTCCCTGTCCGCGCCAAAAGTATCAATAAACCAGACTTCACCAATCACCGGAAAAACAAAACGATTGGGTTCATAGAGTGGATAGGTTAAAAGAATTTCCCGACGCCAGAGCAGTTGCTTGACTGTTTCTTTTTTTATATGTATTACCTCATTCTGCCAAGACAAATCTTGAAAAAAAACGCCTTGCTCAAGCTGCCTAATGAGATAAGCCTGTTCAGTTTCCGTAATCGAACTTTTCAGTGCGAGTAAATCAGCCCAGCCTGTCGCTGACAGGTTCTCCCCTTCTCTTTGGCAGTTCAAAACGAGATCAGTCGATAAATTAGTAAGGTAAAGATAGATATCTGGAGAAATCCGAGGAGGCATGTGTAGGCCTTTCCATAAGGATAAGCTTATAACTAAGACAGCAACAGCCTTGATGATTAACATCCAAAGCCTTTCTCGAGTCTCGAATCTCTTACCGAATTTCATTCATCTCTCCCCCCTCTACAATGATTAATATGGGGAGAGAGCTCGAGTTAGAAGTATCTCTAAGGTTGCAGAGGATCAGCAGGGGTGTAAATTACCTGACCCGTCTGAATTGTAGTGTCCGTGAGTTGATTAAATTCCATAATTTTTAGAACAAGTGTACGGGTATCAATTTGGAGACCAGTGTTTTCGGCTAAAGACCAGAGCGTATCACCGGATTGAACGATTTGGGGTTGAAAGGTTAGCGCTTCTACCCTACTATTTGCTTGATTCCAATCCCAAACAAACCATCCCATCCCTCCAAAAATAATAAAAAAGAGCAATAAATATGAACAAAACTGTCTTTGTATTTTTCTCATGCGGTAATTTCTATAATTTCGATATTGACGGACAGAAGAAGTGCAAGTACTCATAATAATCCTCCTCAATGTTCCCTTAAAACAGAATAGACCGAACATAAGTTCTTGAGAACAGTATAAGGGAGAAAGTATTATTTAGTCAATAGTCTTTCGAACATTTGTTTGCACGGAAATGAATTTAATGGTACAATAGGTACATAAATACATAGGGGGGATTGGATGTATCTTGATTTATCACAAAGACAAACTGATATTTTAGAGTATATAAAACGGGTTATTCGCGAAAAAGGTTACCCTCCTTCTGTCCGTGAAATTGGCGATGCAGTGGGCCTAATGTCGAGCTCGACTGTTCATGGTCATCTACAAACTCTCGAAGAAAAAGGATACATACGCCGTGATCCAACAAAGCCACGGGCTATTGAGATATTGGGCAGCGATGCGGATGAAAAGCGAACAGTTTTTGTACCGATTATTGGTCGAGTTACTGCTGGTCAACCCATCTTAGCTGAAGAAAACATCGAAGATACGTTCCCTCTCCCTGTTGATTTAGTGAACTCGGATACGGTTTTTATGCTCAGAGTTAAAGGTGAAAGCATGATTGATGCCGGAATCATGGATGGGGATCTTATTTTAGTCCGCCAACAACAAGTTGCCCGCAATGGTGAGATAGTTGTTGCGATGATTGGTGAAGAAGCTACGGTTAAGCGCTTCTATAAAGAAAAAAC
>NZ_JBBWUA010000030.1:0-28575 GCF_038181555.1 Desulfitobacterium sp. THU1
CAAATCTGCAGTGAGGAAGATGAACGACTAATAACAGTTATGAGAGATCTGTGCAGTTTTGAGGGAACAGGATCCCGCGAGGGAGACTGAAAACTTCAAAGATCTGGTGATTATTCCGGAGGGGTTCCACCCGTTCCCATCCCGAACACGGAAGTTAAGACCTCCAGGGCTGATGATACTTGGACCGCAGGGTCCTGGGAAAGTAAGTCGTTGCCAGGTAACTAAGCAAAGAGACCGTCATTTAGATGGTCTCTTTGCTTTTCACTAAAGTGAAAACTAAGTAGACGAAATGCATGATGTTTTGGGGTCGGTTCCACCCGTTCGGCCGGCGCCACGTAGCATGTTTATGTGGCCGTGTGGCTTGGCCGAAATGATCCACTGGATCATTTCGTATCTCGAACACGGAAGTTAAGACCTCCAGGGCTGATGATACTTGGACCGCAGGGTTCTGGGAAAGTAAGTCGTTGCCAGGTAAACGCGAAAGAGACCGTCATTATGATGGTCTTTTTGCTTTTCACTAAAGTGAAAACGAGATGACGAAGTGCATGGTGCTCTGGGGTACCTAGGAAAGTAATGTCCACATTGCAGGAGTGTTCGTATTGGGACGCAGTGTGGCGAAAAGAACCCTCAGCGGAAGAGTATTCTTTGTAGTTTCCGCTTCGGCGAACAGTCCACCGGACTATTTCGTATCCGCATTTCGTGTTGTCAGGTGAGTAAGCAAAGAGACCGTCATTATGGAGTCAACTTATTGTAAAGTGTACATAATAATGCTATAATGATGTACATGGAAGGGGGCGTCTACTATGCCTCAGATAATACCGATTTCTGATTTAAGAAACACTAATGAAATTTCCGAACTGTGTCATGCCAAGAAGGAGCCGATATTCATAACGAAAAATGGTTATGGCGACTTAGTTGTAATGAGCATTGAAACCTTTGATTCCATGTTAGGGAGTTGTGAACTCGATGCGGCTATCGCGGAAGCCGAGGCTGAGTATACTACTGATGACCAGCTTATAGATGCAAGAGATGCTTTATCGAACTTAAAGAGGAAGCATTTTGATAAATAAATTCGCCATAAAATTACTACCTCGTGCATACCGCGATTTGGAAGGCATATATGAATATATTGCTGAAACATTGATCGAGCCGATTATAGCTGCAAAATTGGTTGACTCGTTGGAGGAAGCCATTTTCAGCTTAGAGAGCATGCCAAAGCGAGGAGCATTAAGAAGAACAGGAACCTATGCCAACAGGGGATATCGCCAGCTTATCGTTGATAATTTTACGATTTTATACCGTATTGTAGATGCGAAGAAGCAGGTTCTTGTTGTTACTGTGCGATATTCAAAGAGCGAGTTTTAGGATAATATATGATATCCATAATGAAGGGGGCGTGCGAAAATTTAATTTTCGCACGCCCCCTTGTTGGCTGTTATTTATCTTTTTCCGAAGCTCTCAAATGTACGGCGAACCATTTCGCCACCAACGGAACCATTTTGACGGGATGTAGCGTCTGGACCTAAAGCGACGTTAAACTGGGAAGCTACCGAATTTTTGTCTACGGGTAAATTGTACTTTGCCATGATTGATTACCTCCTATGATGTTTTTGTAGTTTAGATTATTGAGGCTTGAATCACTAATTCTAATTTACCCTATTTCAGGACAAATAATCAGGTAATTTTTGGGCAGTGTAAAGCAAGATATTGAAATGCTGGAGGGGTTGGCCGTTAAACAATTTTGGTTGTCCATTGCTCCAAATTCCAAATATCTGAGACCCAATTTTCGTAGAAATCCGGATCGTGAGATACTAAGAGGACCGTTCCCTTGAAATCCTGGATTGCTTTTTTTAATTCGTCCTTGGCATCCACATCGAGATGGTTAGTGGGCTCGTCCAAAACAAGGAAATTGATTTCTTTCAGCATGAGCTTGCAGAGTCTTACTTTGGCACTTTCACCGCCGCTTAAGACCATCATCTTGTTAGAAATATGCTCGTTGGTAAGACCGCATTTAGCGAGAGCTTGGCGAGCTTCATAGTTAGTGAGCCCAGGAAATTCCTGCCAGATTTCTTCAAGTGGGGTATTGTTGTTGCCACGGTTGGATTCTTGCTCAAAATAGCCGGGGACAAGGTAATCGCCGAGAATGCTCTCGCCGCTGATAGGAGGAATTATGCCCAGGAGAGTTTTGAGAAGGGTCGTTTTACCTAAGCCATTGACTCCGCGAATGGCTACTTTTTGACCCCGCTCCAACTTTAGATTAACCGGGCGTGTTAAGGGTTCATCATAACCGAGCACTAAATCCATAGCCTCAAAAATCACACGACCTGGTGTTCGCGCTTCTTTAAAGCGGAATTGAGGTCGGATTTTCTCCTTGGGTTTCTCCAAAATCTCCATCTTCTCAAGCTGTTTTTGACGACTCTTTGCTCGCCCGGTGGTTGAGATGCGTGCTTTATTGCGTGCTATAAAGTCTTCGAGGCGATCGACTTCTTTTTGCTGCTTTTCATAGGCTTTCAACTCTTGTTCTTTCTTAATTGAATGGAGCTGCATAAATTGCTCGTAGTTGCCGGTGTAGCGAGATAGTTCAGCATTTTCCACATGGTAAATCACATTGACCACATCATTTAAGAAGGGGATGTCATGGGAAACAAGGATAAAGGCGTTCTCGTAGTTCTTAAGATAATTACTAAGCCAGACGATATGCTCGGCATCTAAATAGTTGGTGGGCTCATCTAGTATCAATATAGTTGGTTTTTGAAGCAATAGCTTGGTTAGAAGTACCTTCGTCCGCTGACCACCGCTTAAATCGGCCACATCTCGATCTAAACCGATTTCTCCTAAACCTAAGCCATTGGCCACTTCTTCAATTTTAGCATCGATGATATAGAAGCCGTTATGCTCTAAGGTCGTCTGGATTTCACCGACATCCTCCATCATTTTGGTCATTTGCTCTTCTGTAGCTTCGCCCATGAGGTTGTAAAGCTCAAGCATTTCATTTTCGAGCTCGAACATCTTTTGAAAGGCCTCTTTGAGAACATCACGAATAGTTTTTCCTTTGGTTAAGACACTGTGCTGATCTAAGTACCCTACGGTGACTCGATTAGACCATTCAACTTTACCTTCATCAGGAATAAGTTTGCCAGTGATAATATCTAAAAAAGTAGATTTACCTTCGCCATTTGCTCCAACTAAGCCAACATGCTCTCCTTTAAGGAGGCGGAAGGTTGTATCTTCAAGAATCTGGCGTCCCCCGAAGCCATGGTTCACATTTTCAACATTTAAAATGCTCATGCTAAACTCCTATGCTATCCACCTTATAACACGATGGATTGATAATATACTCTGCTAGTATAAAAAAAGTATGAGAAGAAGTCAAAGGAATATTTCCGTTGTGTTTCTGTTAGAAATTGATGTTATAGTTAGTGACGTTTCAACATATGGATAGATGGGGAGGTGCTAAGGTGTTCAGCTTCATCTGTTTCCTAATGGTCATCGTCTTATTCAATATTCCCTTTGGTTATTGGCGGGCTAATGTGAGAAAGCTTTCTGTTCAATGGTTTTTGGCGATTCACCTCCCCGTACCATTTGTAGCCTATCTGCGTCAACATAGCGAATTACCATGGCTGGGTTTGATTATAATTGCATTTATAGCCGCCTATTTTGCAGGCCAATATCTAGGCAGTGGACTATATAAGAGATTAAGGGATAGCGGACCGGTGAGTTCGTCAATATTTCGCGATGTATTGTGTCGTTCCTGGATAATATTAATTAGTAGGTAAAAAATGCAGGCCTTGTGAGCCTGCATTTTTTAATAAGAAAACTTCCATAATAAGATAAGGCTATATTTGTGTCGTTCATTTGCGAATTATTGACTTGTCTTAGTCATTATTTTGTCAGCACATTTATGGGATATTTTCAACCTTTCGTCTAAAGGGATAGATGAACATGATCTTGGAAGGAGAGTGCTTTGTGAGTCAAACTGATGAAAATAAGGAATCATTAAATCCAGAAGCTGAGAACTTGAAGGAATTAGGGCAAATCCAGATACCGGAGCCTTCAGAGAATATTTATTGTCTAACGGTGGTTGGTCAGATTGAAGGCCATCAAGTCCTTCCCGCTCAGTCAAAAGCCACAAAATATGAGCATGTCATTCCTCAATTAGTTGCCGTAGAACAGAACCCTAGGATAGAAGGAATCTTACTGATTCTTAATACTGCCGGGGGGGATGTAGAGGCGGGTCTGGCTATTTCCGAGCTGGTTAGTAGTTTAAGTAAGCCAAGTGTTTCGATCGTACTTGGTGGCGGACACAGCATTGGTATCCCGATTGCTGTGAGCTGTAGTCGAAGCTTCATCTCCCCTACGGGAACGATGACCTTACATCCCATTCGTTATACAGGGTTAGTTATCAATGGTCATCAACAATTTGAGTACTTGCAAAAGATGCAGGAGCGCATTAATCGTTTTATTCTTCAGCACTCCAGGATTACAGAAGAACAGCTTAAGCACCTTATGTTTGCAACCGGTGAGCTAGCACAAGACATCGGGACGATTTTAATTGGTCAAGATGCCGTAGATATTGGCTTGATTGATGCCGTTGGAGGGTTAAAAGAAGCCCATCAAGAGCTGAAGCGGCTCATATCAGAAAAACGCGAAAGTTTAAATTAAGAATAAATCGGCTTTAGGGCCGATTTTTTGTTATACTATCAGGGTGAATAAGTTTTCTTTTTGATCGGTCGAAAGTATAGGTGCTACTAACGACTTCGCTAGCTACTAGGCGTAAATCTAGTGCACGGCGAAGTCGGGTTTTATATAATTAAAAGATGACAAGCTATGACGCGATAGAAGAAGGAAGTATGACACCTGTGAAGGAAATATATCCTATATGTAGAAATAACGAATAGATTCATAAGCGATATAGATAGATATAGTCTTCGGATCATACGCATCTAAAGTGAAGCTTCGTAAGTATAACAATTGATTTGAGGGATGTTTTTTGGCAAAGAGAAAAACTCGTACAGTAAAGAAGAAGGGCTTTCTTAAAGATAGTGTCAGACATGAAGTCATAGGGATCATCGCTCTGGGCTTGGCTGTCTTGGGTATAGTCACTATTTATTCTGGGAGTAATGGTCTAATTGGGGGGAAGATAGAAGAAGGCTTAAACATTCTAGCAGGAAGCGGTCGTGTTTTGCTCATGCTGATGCTAGGGGCGTGGGGAATCGCCTATATGAATCGTAAACATATCGACAATCAATGGCGGACTATGGGAGTCGTCCTCTTATGGTTAACCCTTGAAGGAATACTGCATTTTCAATTGCCCGGGATTGAAGCCTATAAGAAAGAACATTTCATTGCTGAAGGAATGATGGGCCATGGTGGTGGCTTAATCGGTGCTGGGATTGCCATCGTACTGAAGGCATCAGTAGGGATTTCCGGTGGATACGTGGTGCTTATCGTAATGGCATTGATCGGGGCACTACTGATAACGAATCGATCTTTAATCAACGGTCTCCAACTGGTCCAAAAAGCGAGTAAGGATTCCGGGCATTGGGTTAAAGGACATGTTGAAGATTTTATTTATGTGATGCAGGATACTGACGAGGATTCTGTCGATGCTCAACAGGTCGAGCCAAAAGAAAAGAAGGAATCTCGTAAGAATCTTAAAAAGAAAGAAACCAAGACCTCTGTGGATCATATGAAGGTATTAGAGCCTGAGCTCGAACGGCCGGTGATTATTCGAACCCTTCAAGACTTGGCAGATCACGATGCGGAAGGGGAAAAATCTCTGTCTGATCGTCCAGTGACGCAAACAACTTCACCTTTGGAAGGGAAGAAATTCTCACAGGCTCGGGGGGGCGAAGCAGGTTCGGGGATTATTCCGCCGGGCAAGGTTACCGGTACTCCTGTCTCGAGAATGGCACTGAGAGAGGGAAGTGATTTTCAGCTACCCAATCTTACTCTTCTCAATAAAAGTATGAAGGTGAAGAACCCACGTATTAATAAGGATTTGGCCGATAATGTGAAGATTCTCGAGGATACCTTGGAAAGCTTTGGGGTAAAGATTAAGGTGACTCATGTTATGCAAGGTCCCGCTATTACCCGCTATGAAGCGCAACCTGCTCCTGGGGTAAAAGTGAGTAAGATAACTAATCTGTCCGATGATATTGCTTTGAGCTTAGCAGCTACAGACGTACGGATTGAGGCTCCTGTACCGGGAAAGTCTGTGGTGGGTATTGAGGTTCCCAATAAAGAGATTGCAACAGTGCATTTCCGAGAAGTTCTGGAAACTCCAGAGTTTCAAAATGCCCCAAGCAAGCTTACGGTGGTTCTGGGTAAAGATATTACAGGTAGTCCCATTGTAGCTGATTTGACAAAAATGCCTCACTTGCTGATTGCGGGTGCTACAGGATCAGGAAAATCAGTCTGTGTAAATACACTAATTAATAGTATCTTATATAAAGCTCGGCCGGATGAAGTGAAATTCCTGCTAGTGGATCCGAAGATGGTGGAGTTAACTAACTATAATGGAATTCCCCATCTCATTGCACCGGTGGTTACCGACCCTAAGAAAGCTGCAGGGGCCTTGAAATGGATTGTCACGGAAATGGAGACCCGTTATGAGCTTTTTGCAGCAGCTGGAGTAAGAGATATCGTTCGCTATAATTTTTTGCGAACTCAAGAAAAGAAAGAGGATGCACTTCCTCTTCCTTATGTTGTCGTCATTATCGATGAGTTAGCTGATTTAATGATGGTTGCCCCCGGTGATGTAGAAGATTCCATCTGCCGGTTAGCTCAGATGGCGCGAGCAGCGGGAATCCATCTCTTAATTGCTACTCAGCGTCCATCAGTGGATGTTATCACAGGTTTGATCAAAGCCAATATTCCTTCGCGGATTGCCTTCGCCGTGTCTTCTCAGATCGATTCTCGAACCATTCTGGATATGAATGGCGCAGAGAAGCTCTTAGGGCGTGGGGACATGCTCTACTATCCGATGGGAGCAAGCAAGCCGATTCGTGTTCAAGGGTGTTACTTAGCTGATAAGGAAGTGGAGAACGTTGTCCACTTTCTGCAAAATCAGGCTAAGCCGGAGTATCAGGAGATACCCCACATGGAATTAGGAACCAATAAACCAGCCGAAGATGCAGGTGATGAGTTGTTCCGTCAAGCAGCCATACTCTTTATCGAAGCTGGGAATGCCTCTGTCTCTTTGTTACAGCGAAGACTTCGTATAGGCTATACTCGAGCAGCACGACTGATGGATTTGCTGGAAGAGAAGGGTGTCGTAGGTGGTTATGAAGGGTCTAAACCCCGTGAGGTTTTGCTAACTAAGGGGCAATTTGAGCAGAAGTTTGGTTTGGAAGAAGAAGAAATTGGATAAAAGTTGCACATTTTGTTGAGAGGATTTATTATATTAAAGGAGAATAGTATAAATTAGAGGAAATAAATCATGATCCATGAAATAACAGTCGAAGAGTTAAGCGAAGTCAAGAATTTGTTGTTGGTTGATGTGCGTTCCGAAGGCGAATATCAGGAGGCAACTATTCCTGGTGCTTTGAATTTGCCTTTATTTAATAATGAAGAGAGAGCCATGATCGGCACGACATATGTGCAGATTTCGCCTGCTTTGGCGAAGGCGCAGGGTTTGGAGATTGTAGGCCCAAAGTTGAAGGGGCTCTATGAACAAGCTTCGCAGTGGGCGAAGGGACATTCTCTAGTCCTATTTTGTTGGCGTGGAGGGATGAGAAGCAAATCCCTAGCTAATGTTTTTGACTTGATGGGCTTATCCGTTTATCGATTACAAGGAGGATATAAGGCCTATCGTCATTGGATTACTGAATACTTTAATCGAGAGTTTCCTTTCAAAGTAGTTGTCTTACGAGGTAATACCGGTGTCGGCAAAACGGAGATTTTAGCTAGACTAAAAAAGGACGGCTATCCGGCTATCGACCTTGAGGCCCTAGCTAATAATAGAGGCTCTGTATTTGGTTCTATAGGTTTAGGTTCTGCTCCTTCCCAGAAGGACTTTGAAGCTGCATTATATGAACGACTTAGCGAAGTGAGCCATTTTCCGTATGTTATTGTGGAATGTGAAAGCAAGAGAATTGGTAGGATTAACTTGCCACCTTCCTTTTTTGATGCTATGAAGACCGGTCCGCAAATCCTGCTCTATGATTCCATCCGGAATCGTGTCGATCGTTTAGTGAAAGAATACGCTCAATTCCCTAATGCCATACCTGAGATTAAGTCTGCCTTAGGCCGACTTACTAAGATACTCGGACATAAGAAAATTTCATTATATACCACATTATTAGATCAAGGAAATCTGGAAGCATTTACTGAAGAGATGCTTAAGTATTACGATGCTATTTATGCCTATCCTAATGGCCCGCAGGGGGATTATGATTATGCCATAAGCCATCTTGATCCTGAAAAGGGATTAAGAGAATTGGAGGATTACCTTGATCAGTGGTCGGGCATACCCGGAACAGCAACTCTATCTGGAATACGTGATTCAGCAAAATAAACCCGGTTTATTAGGTGCCGTCACGACCTTGATGGGGATGTTAGAGATCAATATTTTAACGGTCAATGGTATCGGGGATCGTCATCGAGGGTTTCTGTTAGAGTTTCCGTGCGCGGATAAGGTTCAAGCGCTGAAAGGAGCTTTAGACAGTGTGTCTGCTATTCAAGTCACGGCTTTTCGGGAGCCAACCCTTTTTGATCGCCTAGCATTACGTCACGGGCATCGTCTGGACATGATAGCAAACAATCCACCGACTTATCGTTTTATACGTGAAGAATTAGGAGTGCTCGTTGACTTTTTAGGGGATACTTTAACTGGAGGTGGCCATCGTTTAATCGGGATACGAGGTGCACCCCGAGTTGGTAAAACTGAAGCGGCTATTAGCGCATGCGTTTATGCTAACAAGAAGTGGATACTATTATCTTCCACAATCATACGCCAAACTCTTCGTACTACCCTGATGCTCGATGAGGCGGAGGATTCCATCTTTTTGATCGATGGAATTACGAGTACCTCACGTGGGGATGATGTCCACTGGGAATTACTCAAACGCGTGATGGAAATGCCTACCCCCAAAATTATTGAACACCCGGAGGTTTTTCTCCGCGATGGTCGAATTGATCTCGACTTTGATTTTATTATTGAAATTCGTAATCTTCCAGAAGATGAGATTAGAACAGAAGATGTAGCGATTAGTTTTTCTTCCTTTGATATAAGTTAAAGAATGAGATGAGGGAGGGGTTATCATGGCAGGAGAGGGACAAATCCTTCGTAACGCCCGTGTAGATAAAGGATGGAGCTTAACCCAAGCTGAAGAAGTGACAAAAATTAGGATTCGCTATTTGGAGGCCTTGGAAGATGAAGAGTATAATGTTTTGCCAGGTTCTACTTATACCAAAGGCTTCATAAGAACCTATGCCAAGCATTTAGGATTAAGCTCGGATGAGGTTTTAGCACTTTACAAAGCTTCAGAACAGCCCATTAAAGAGCCTGTAGTCGTTGAAAAGACGCTTATCAGGCCTAAAAAAATACCCACGTGGGTAAAACCCACCCTTGTGGCTTTAACCGGAGTTGTGGCCTTAAGTGTGGTGATCCTAATTGCGACACTGAGTAAGCAGCAAGGCACCGGCGTCACCCCTAAAGACATAACTACACCATTACCTACTATTCCTCAAGAAGAGATTGTTCAACAACCGGAAACTTCCCCAACGACACAAACACCCCCTGAGACTCTTAACCCTGCTACCACTCCGAACTCTGTCGAGACCCCGAATCCTCTTGAGACACCAGCCCCAGACCCCCAAAATGTGATTGCTCAGGAGGCAGAAGGCTTGGTTGCACAATTGATATTTAGTCAGCCTTGTTGGGTTCGGATCAATGTGGATGGCAAGCCTGCTTTGGAGGGAACCTTTACTCAAGGGGTGACTAAGGAGTTAAAGGCCAAGGAGCAAATTGAATTGGTCACCGTAGGGAATGCAGGTGGACTTTCCGTAATCCTCAATGGCAAGACTTATCCAAGCTTGGGCACTGAAGGACAGGTTGTACATAATATCATTCTCAAAAAAGACACTGGGAATTAAAAAGGAGAGAAATTCGTGGCGAAGGATTCATCATTTGATATTGTTTCGAAAGTGGATTTGCAGGAAGTGACGAATGCAGTTCATCAAGCGCAAAAGGAAATTGAACAGCGCTTTGATTTTAAAAACAGTAAATCCTCTATTGAACTCCAAGAGGATAAAATCACATTGATTTCCGATGATGATTTTAAGTTGCGCAATGTCGTCGACATTTTGGAGGGTAAATTGGTAAAACGGCAGGTTTCCCTTAGAGCCTTAGATTATGGGAAAATCCAAGCGGCTGCAGGCGATACAGTTCGTCAGGAAGTCAAGCTGATCCAAGGAATCTCTCAGGAAAAAGGCAAAGAAATCAATAAGATAATTAAGGATAGTAAAATCAAAGTGACCAGCTCTATCCAAGGTGATCAGGTTCGTGTGACCGGTAAGGATAAAGATGATTTGCAGGCCGTTATTAGTTTATTGCGTAAGCAGGATCTAGGCGTCGATCTTCAGTTCATTAATTATCGTTGAGAAAGATCTCCCACCTTTGTGGGAGTTTTTTCACTTTGACACCTTCTACAGATAAACTATCTCGATATTTTTCTCTATAGAGTTAGGAGTGAGTTCAATTAAAATCCCCCAATTTTTACCCATTAGTAGGGAGGATATGAAAAAACGCGGCTGGGCAGAACTAGATTTTCTGCTCATTACAGGTGATGCCTATGTGGACCATCCCAGCTTTGGAATTGCCATCATCTCCCGGATTCTTGAGAAGCAAGGATATAAAGTAGGCATTATAGCTCAGCCTGATTGGCGAGAAGTGGATGCTTTTCAAGTGCTAGGCAGGCCTCGCTTGGCTTGTCTTTTATCCGGTGGAAATCTCGATTCTATGGTGGACCATTATACAGCTGCTAAGAAACGGCGACAAAGGGATGTGTATTCACCAGGCGGAAAAGCAGGGTTACGCCCTGATAATTCCACGATTGTCTACGCCAATAAGGTTCGTGAGGCTTTTCCAGGTTTGCCAGTGATCATAGGTGGTATCGAAGCTTCATTAAGGCGTTTTGCTCACTATGATTTCTGGAGCAATAAAGTAAAACGATCCATCCTTCTCGACAGTCAAGCTGATCTACTGGTATTTGGAATGGGAGAGAAGGCCATTGTTCAAGTAGCAAACGCCTTAGCAGAGGGAACTCCCATCCATGAGATCCAAGGCATACGTGGCACTGTGGTTCCTTGGAAGCAGGATGCTCCTGCTGATGCTTTAGAGCTTCCTTCCTTTACAGATGTAGTGGAAGATAAGCGGAAATACGCTGAAGGCTTTTGGGTACAATACAATCAACAAGATCCTTACTATGGGAAGGCAATGTTCCAAGACCACGGACGGGGTGGAGTGTTGCAGTATCCTCCCAATTTCCCCTTAACCCAATCAGAGATGGATGCGGTCTACGCCCTTCCTTATGTGGGAACCTATCATCCTATCTATGAGCAAGAGGGTGGGGTGCCGGCCATCGAAGAAGTAGAGTTCAGCTTAGTTAGCTCCAGAGGGTGCTATGGGGGTTGCTCCTTCTGTGCTCTGACCTTTCATCAGGGAAGAATCATCCAAGGTAGAAGTGCAGAATCCATCGTCCGAGAAGCAGAGCAATTGACTTGGAATCCTCGTTTTAAAGGGTATATTCATGATGTAGGGGGACCTACGGCCAATTTTCGTCGCCCAGCTTGCAAGGCCCAGCTCAAGCGTGGTGCCTGCCCTAATAAGCAATGCCTTTTTCCATCACCTTGTGCTAAGGCGGATGTAGATCATACGGAGTATATTGAACTTCTGCGACGATTACGCAATATTCCAAAGGTGAAAAAGGTTTTTGTCCGTTCGGGAATTCGCTACGATGTGGTCCTAGCCGATAAAAATACCTCTTTTTTAAGGGAGTTGTGCGAACACCATGTGAGCGGGCAACTGAAGGTAGCTCCCGAACATGTGAGTGATAAGGTATTAAAGCGCATGGGGAAACCCGGGAAAAAGGTCTATGAGCGTTTCGCGGAAGACTTCAGGGCGATGAACGAAGAGGTTGGGAAAAAACAGTATTTGGTTCCCTATCTGATGTCGTCACATCCCGGTAGCGGGTTAACAGAAGCCATCGAACTAGCGGAGTATGTCCGAGATATGGGTGTGAACCCAGAGCAGGTTCAGGACTTCATTCCTACCCCAGGGACCCTCTCGACCTGTATGTATTACACGGGTTTGGATCCGCGCACCATGGAAAAGATCTATGTTCCACGGTCCATGGAAGAAAAGGCTATGCAAAGAGCTCTGATCCAATACCGGAACCCTAAAAATTATGATCTAGTGGAAAAGGCGCTGAAGCTAGCCCACCGAGAGGACCTAATAGGCTTTGGCCCGAAATGCCTGATTCGTCCACGTTCACTGCATAAGAAACCGGTCGAGAAGGAAAAGGGTGCTCAGTTAGCTAAGCCAGTAAGAAAGGGTAAGGATACCCAGTTACCTAAACCAGCAAAAAACAAGAAGGTGGATCAAGGCAAACCCACAAGGGCTAAAAAAGATCATAAGTCTAAAAGATCATAAGTCTAAAAGATCATAAAAACCAAAGAAAATCATGTGCCTGTCCCAAATTAGACAACGTTGTCTAATTTGGGACAGGCATTTTTTGACGAAAAAGGATCGATCATCAGGGTAAAACAAGGAGCAACGTCAATCTATCAGGACTATGACGATGCAGCCAGACTTAAGAGTCAGACTGTAACAGGTAGCGCCAATCTGGAGATAAACTATGGGTATAACGCCAACGGACAGGTCCAGAGCTACACTGAAAAAGTTGGAGGCATATCGGTCCATCAGACCTTCGTTTATGATTTTGCCAAGCGTCTTACCTCTTGGACTAAAACTGGGCAGAATGCTGTAACCTTCAACTACGACAAAGCTGGAAATCTCTTAACCCCCCATGGTCATGCCTATACCTTCAATGACGCCAATGAAATTAACGGGTTCACCTATGATCAGGCAGGAAATCTGCGCCAAGACAACAAATATAATTATGAGTGGAACGGCCATGGACAGCTTACCGCTGTTAAAAACAAAGGCACGGGCAGTGTGATCGCAAGCTACACCTATCATCCAGACGGTCTGCGCAAGAGCAAGGCCACAGGCGGCGTGACGTATAATTACCATTACGACGGGACTAACCTTATCCGCGTCACCAGCAACAACGCCACAGTCTATGCCTTCACATGGGCGAACGGCAAACCGGTGAGCCTCACCGACAGTACAGGGACAACCTATTATTACGTCACCAACTACCGCGGGGATGTGGTAAGAATTGTCGATGCAGTCGGGAATTCGGTTGCGGATTACAGTTACGATCCTTGGGGTATAGTAACAGTAGGCGGATCATCTGCTGTCAAGGACCAGCCCATCCGGTATGCTTCCTATGTGCAGGATACTGAGACAAATCTGTATTATCTGCAGGCCAGATATTATGATCCGGATAGTGCTAGGTTTATATCGAGAGATCCGCACGGTGGAACCTTAGATAATCCCTTGAGCCAAAATGCTTATGCGTATGCTAATGGAGATCCGGTGAATAATGTGGACCCGGATGGAAGAATGGCTACTGTGCTGGCACTAGGGGGAAGCGGACTAGGTGTTGCTTATGGAACTGGTACAGCATTGTCTTGGAATCCGGTTGGTTGGGTGATACTAGGTGGAGCAGCTGTGGCTACGGCAGGCCTTATGTATATGGCAAAACAAAGTGGCAAAGAAAAAGCAAATGATGTACCAAGTTGGGCAAAAGGAAAAAGACCTAACCCTGGAGAAAATGGTAACGACTTTGCGAAAAGACTTTGTGACGAAAAATATGGACCGGGTAATTATTTAACAGGACCGGGTTCTGAGTATAATAAATTGAGGAAGTGGGGAGATAGGGGATTTAAGTAATATATAGTGAGGTGAAAGTGATGACATCAGTTTTTTTACTACAACATTGTTACGAAGTGAATAACATTGAAGAAATTAAAATTATTGGTATTTACTCATCAAGAAGTAAGGCTGAATTAGTTGTCGAAAAATATAAAGGGCTTCTAGGGTTTAGGAATTACCCTAATAGTTTTTTTATAGATGAATATAGGCTTGATGAAGATAATTGGACAGAAGGATTTATTGGGATAAACTGAGTTATATTACGAATCGTAAAAGGCCCTCGAATTTTTCTTCGAGGGCCTTTCTTTCCTCTGAGCCAGAATGCTTATGCTTATGGAAATGACGATCCAGTGAATAAAGTCTTTGGGAAAGTAGGGTTGTGATTTGGATAATTCAAGAAAATTTATTTTTAGTATTACCGACCTTAATCTTAACTTTAATCAGCTGAACACAGATATCCCTATTAGCCCAATTAAAATCATCCAAAGGGGGCAATTGATTGGTAAACTAAAAAAAATTAAAGCCCCTTATGATATTTGGTCGTATGAAATTATCATAACAGATAATGATGACATTATTTCCTATCTCTCAGAGTTGCTTGATAAGTTATTACCTTATGCAAAGTGTATTCAAGAGGCTAGCAAGCAGTATGAAAGATCAGCCATAAGTTGTTATATTCGTTCAGAATTTGGGCAAATGGGTTTTCATATTAATAATGAAATTATAATAAAACTGGCGAGCTTAGGATTGGACATAGATTTTCATATACTTTCCTTTGGAGGTGTAAAAAATTAACCGGGTTAGCAAATGCTTCTGACATCAACGGACGTCCTTTTAAAGCGGACGCCAAAGATCCTAAAGACCAAGAAAAATATGCTAAACTTACAGACGCTGAGAAAAAAGGTCTTGCCGATGTAACCCCCGGAGCGACCATTAGTCTTAAAGATGCACATGGTGACTTTATTGCAGCTCTTGAAAAAGCATACGAGAATAGAGTGGAAATCAGGCTTACGGTTAAATAATACTATATAAAAACGAGAAATAATCATAAACAAAAAATACAAAGAAGAATGAGGGTATGCCCTCATTCTTCTTCTTGCAAGTAGATACTAATCAAAAGTGGATGCTAATCAATGATCTCCCCGAATTCCTCGAGCAGCATATCCTCGAGCTCTTCCATCTTGAGGATACCTAATTCCTTCTGAAACGAGGGCTCTAGCTCAATAAACTTTTCATAGGTTAATTCTTCGTCATCTTCGAAGAATTTGGAGAAGGAAAATTGAATCCCTTCCTTGCTGTCTTCAAGGCGTTTAAGTGTATAGTACTCTGTAGGATCTAGTTTGCTTTGGAGAAGGATGGTGTCCCCATTGATGACCAACAAAACTTGGGCATCTTCATAAGAACGGCGGTGGAATCTCCATATAAATCCCTGGGCGAGAGAATCCTGGTGATCGGATGCCTCACCGTCTGAGGTAGGTTTCCAAGAAAATTGCATGGAAAGCAGTTCTTTAGCTTCCATCTCATCGGCGATTTCATCGAGGCGTGAAGCAACTGCTGAGGGGATAGTATATTCTTCACACATCGAGCTAGAACAGGAGTACACAGGGGCATTGATGACTTTACCGGCACCATGGTTGAGGGCAATAGGGAGGGTACGGGTAGTTAGATATCCTGTATCACCACAGCCGCATTGATCCACCGGGGAAAGAGCTTCACTTAACAATACTAGCACACCTCACCAAAAATTATTGTTGATCAGACTTATAGGTCGTACTCATTTATTTTACTCGAATCCTTAGGAAAGCGAAAGGAAGTATTAGCCAATATCAATAATACTAGTATTGCCAAATACTTCGCCCCAAGTCATGGACAAGCGGTTAGATCCTCTTGATAATTAGTTTTGACACTTAGGGAAATAGTAGTTTATACTAGATGAGTAATTACATACAATAGACAACATCTAGAGGTGCGAAATTTGAATAAGAAAGTTGCTATCGTGACTTTAGGCTGTCCCAAAAACCAAGTGGACAGTGAAATTATGACCGGACATATTGGTGAGAAATATCAAGTTGTCGGCGAACCGGAGCAAGCTGACATTATCATTATTAATACTTGTACATTTATTGAGAGCGCCAAGGCTGAATCCATTGATACCATTTTAGAGATGGCACAGTATAAGGAGCGGGGTCAATGCAAGACGCTTATGGCCACGGGGTGTTTAGCCCAGCGCTATGGGGATGAGTTGCTCGCTGAGATACCTGAGCTGGATGGTGTGATGGGGACGGGAAATATTTCAGAAATTCTCGAGACTATTGAAGAAGCGGAAAAGACCAAAGTACGGAGAATCAGTGCCGAAGCCCCGGCTTTTATCTATGATGAAGCTATGCCCAGAGTTCGTTTGTCCCCCAAGCAATATGCCTATGTTAAGGTTGCGGAAGGGTGTGATAACTTCTGTACTTATTGCATTATTCCTCAGGTTCGTGGGCATTTTCGCAGTCGGAAGCAAGAATCCATCATCAATGAGGTGAAGGCCATGGCTCAAGAAGGGGTCAAAGAGGTCTTACTCATTGCCCAAGATACGACTCGCTATGGGAAGGATCTCTACGGTGAGTATCGATTACCTTCCTTGATTAAAGAGATTGCCGAGATTGAGGGTATTGAATGGATTCGCTTGATGTATTGTTATCCCGAGCTATTTACGGATGAATTAATCCAAGTTATGAAGGAAACTCCGAAGGTCTGCCGTTATCTCGATCTTCCGCTGCAACATGCTCATAATAAAGTCTTGCGTGAAATGAATCGGCGAGGTACGGTAGAAGAAGCAGAGGAGCTGATTCTTAAATTGCGGCGAGAGTTGCCTGATATTCGGCTGCGGACAACTATGATCACAGGTTTTCCTGGAGAAACGGATGAGGAATTTAAGGCCATCTTGGATTTTGCCCAAAGGGTAAGGTTTGATCGTTTAGGAGCCTTTGCCTACTCTCAAGAAGAATCTACACCGGCGGCCAAGCGTGAAGACCAAATTCCTGAGGATATTAGGGAACAACGACGCGATGAGCTGATGAAGCTGCAACTAGACATTGCCTACGAACAGCAACAGCGTTGGGTTGGCCAAACCTTGAAAGTACTTGTTGAAGAAGAACTTCCCGATGGGCGCTGGGCTGGCCGTAGTGAAGGCGATGCGCCGGAAATCGACGGATTAGTTTATATTCACTCCCCAATACCCCTTGAAATTGGCAAGTTTGTTCAGGTGAAAGTAACGGAAGCGGATAGCTACGATTTAATGGGAGAGGTTTTTCAGTGAATTTACCTAATCAACTTACATTAGCACGAATTATATTAATACCGATCTTTATGGCTTTTTTACTGCTGCAATTTCCCAAAGGCCAACCGATTTTTCCTTATCAGGATTTAGTCGCTGCGGTAATATTTATTTTGGCGGCAACTACGGATGGCTTAGATGGCTATATTGCCCGTAAAAGAGGGCAGGTCACGGTGCTCGGTAAATTCTTAGACCCATTAGCCGATAAGCTTCTGGTTTCGGCGGCATTAATTGCCTTAGTGGAATTAGGAGATGTACCGGCATGGGTGTGTTGGATCATACTCGCTCGTGAATTTGCCGTCACAGGCTTAAGAGCAATCGCTTCTGCCGATGGAACTGTGATCGCAGCCAGTAAGCTTGGCAAGATTAAAACCGTCTCTCAGGTTGTGGCTATTTCCTTGCTTCTCCTCCATGATTGGCCTTTATCCCTTTTAAATATTTATCTAGGCCAACCCCTACTTTATATCGCCCTTTTCTTTACGATTATTTCCGGTGTTGATTATTTAGTAAAATCCAAAAAGTTTTTAAAGAAATAGATGATGGTATTAGCAAGCAAGTAAACTAAATAGGGAAACAAAGTAACTTTTGACCAACAGAGGATTCCATAGAATGGAGAACTCTGTTGGTTTTTGCATTATTGGTGCTATTTGTCAAGAAGAATCGTATATAGTTCATGATATAATATTGAAGTAATTCAGCGATACTCATGAATATACTGAAGGGTAAAAACGCCATATGCTGATATAAAAAATATATATCGTTTAGAAAATTTAAACTATTGTAAAAATTGCATCCAATAGTTATATTATTACTTAAGAAGTTGATTGGAGGAGCCTTATGACGAGACAACGGATTACTGTGATCAGCTTAGTGAGTCTACTTATTTTTGGACTATTGCTCGGCGGTAAGCTTATATATGAAAATAAATGGCTATACGGTTCGCTAGTTCAGAAGAGTCAGCAGATTTCGGGTGTGCTTTCTGCCGAGGTCGTTGAACAGCAGGGAATAACTGAAATGGTGATTAAAACCGACCAGATCACAAATTTACAAAGTAGTTCTCATCAGCTGCGTCAAATCTCAGGGAAGCATCCCATTCGCATAGTAGATCATCGCACTCCTGAGCTGGAAAAGGTTTTCCAAGAGATGCAGTTTGCCATTCAAGAAGGGATGGTCATGGGAAATTTCACACAGATGAAGGAAACTCTATCGTCCCAAGCAGATCAGGCAGGAGTTATTTTGGATCTTACCATGGATAATGAGGCGATCTATCTGACGCTGAATAAGGGGGAGGACCAATTGCTTTCGGTTATTGAGCGTCATGGGCAAGGAGTATTTCTTCCGAGTATAGGAAGTTCTTCATTGGATACCTATCAATAATTGGGAAGGAGGAATAGATGATGGGCTTAGCAAAAGATGTTCTGATCGGAACCGGAATCGGCTTATTGGTTTATCTTTGGGTTGCCGGCTATAATGTGCTTCCCATCGGGTTATTAATTTTATTGGGAGTGTTATTGTGGAAGTTTATGCCTCGCCCAATGATGGGAAGTTCGGATAAAGGCATCCAAATCTCCGGTAGTTCCATCGATTTTAATGATATCGGAGGACAGAACGCGGCCAAAAAGGAGCTTCAGGAGGCTCTGGATTTCTTATTATATAGTGAACGAATGAAAGAATTAGGGATTAGGCCGCTGAAAGGCATTCTTTTGTCAGGACCGCCCGGAACCGGAAAGACTTTATTAGCTAAAGCTGCTGCACGTTATACAGATTCAATTTTTTTGGCCATCTCCGGAAGTGAGTTCGTGGAGATGTATGCTGGAGTAGGAGCGGAGCGGGTTCGGCGTCTGTTTCGAAAAGCTAGGGATTTGGCAAAAAAAGAGAAGAAGGATCGAGCTATCATCTTCATCGATGAGATGGATATCCTTGGGGCGAAGCGGGGGAGCAATGTCTCCCATCATGAATATGACCAAACTCTTAACCAGCTTCTGGTGGAGATGGACGGACTGGGTAATGATGACCAAGGCCCACAAATTCTTGTTGTTGCGGCTACAAATCGAGCGGAAGCTCTAGATCCGGCTCTTTTGCGTCCGGGCCGTTTCGATAGGCAAGTCAAGGTGGATTTGCCGGATAAGGAGGGCCGCCTTGCTGTTCTTAAGATTCATACCAAGAATAAGCCCATGGCAGCGGATGTAGATCTGGAGCAAATCGCTCAAGAGACCTATAACTTTGCCGGAGCTCACCTGGAAAGCGTAACGAATGAAGCGGCAGTTTTTGCTTTAAGGGATGATGTTGGAGAAATAAATATGACTCATTTCCGCGAAGCAGTGGAAAAGGTTCTCTTAGGGGAGAAATTGGATCGAAAGCCTACTGACGAAGAGTTACAACGTGTGGCCGTCCACGAAAGCGGGCATGCCTTATTAGCTGAATATGTGCGACCTCATTCCGTATCGCAAATTTCTATCCGATCCCGGGGTAATGCTTTAGGGTATGTTCGTCATTATCCCAAGGATGATCTGTATCTTTACACGCAAGCCATGATTGAAGAACAGATTATGGTTGCCTTAGCAGGTGCAATAGCAGAAGAAACGATTCTTGGTGCACGGAGTACCGGAGCAGCAGGCGATTATGAACAAGCTCTGCAGATGGTAGGAAAAATGATGGCATCAGGGATGTCCTCTTTAGGTGTTGTTGACGTCGAAAAATTAGGGGCAGACCAGCGTCAAAAAGTAACCGGTGAGATCCTAAGTCAATTGGAAAATCGAACTCGTGAGATTATTCTCGACAGCCGGGAAACCTTGGAAAGATTAGTTGAAGTATTAAAAAGGGACGAAGTACTCGATGGTGAAAAGCTTCGCCTACTCCTTGAGGAGGAAGCAGCCTGATTTCGTGAGGAAAAGCATATTTGCATCAAATGAGTTCTTTGAAGGAGTCCTCGACTGTGAGGGCTTCTTTTTTTCGTATGGAACGGAATAGAGGATAAGTTCAGAAAAGAAGAGAAATAATTTAGAAAGAGTTGCTTATAACTAAAACTAAGCATTACCGTTTGCGTTTAAAGGAGGAGAGTGATAAAATATCATGAAAGCTGAAATTGTCGCAACAGGAACGGAAATACTATTAGGACAGACCTTAAATACGAGTGCACACTATCTAACAGGAAAGTTATCTGAATTAGGAATTGAAGTGGATTATCATACCACTGTAGGAGATAATAAGGAACGGTTGGCTAAGGTAATCATACAAGGTATAGAAAGATCGGATCTGCTTCTTATTACCGGGGGGACGGGACCAACGGAGGATGACCTCTCCAAGGAGCTCATTGCTCAAGTTTTTGGTTTAAAAATGCTACTTGACCCGGCCAGCCTGGAGAGTATTCAGGAATTTTTCGTCCAAAGGGGCACAGAGATGCCTGAGACGGAAAGGAAGCAAGCATACTTTCCTGAAGGATCCCAAGTTCTTCCCAATCATCAGGGAACAGCGCCGGGGGCTATTCTTCAAAAAGGCAATAAAACTATCATACTTTTACCTGGCCCACCTTCGGAGATGGAGCCGATGTTTAAGGAATATGTATGGCCTTTTTTGGAGCAAAAAGCTCAAGGAGATATGGCGAGAATGTATGTTCGGATAATCAAGGTTGTAGGCTTAGGAGAGTCTGATTTAGAGGAAAGGCTTCAAGATTTTGTCGGTAAAAAAAACCCCAGCATAACCTTGTTATGTAAACCTACGGAGATGCATATCCGTATAGTGGTGAGAGGAAATGCTGCCGAGGCCTTGGAAGTTCTTGATCAGACTGAGCTTATTATTCGTGAACGACTTGGGGAGCAGGTATTTGGGACGGATGAGGATACGATGCTGGGGCTCGTGAGTGAGGGCTTGAAGAAACAGCAATTGACTCTGTCTACAGCAGAATCTTGTACTGGTGGAGCGCTGGGAGCGTTGCTTACAGAGCAACCGGGTAGCTCGGACTTTTATTTAGGTGGGGTCATAAGCTATTCCAATGCCATGAAAGAGAATTTTTTAGGAGTAAGCGCCCAGACCTTGGCTCAATTTGGTGCTGTTAGTGCTGAGACAGCACGGGAGATGGCCGCAGGTGTCCGCGAGCGTACCAAAGCAGATCTAGGTATTAGTATTACGGGAATTGCCGGACCCGGAGGAGGAAGCCAGGATAAGCCTGTTGGCTTAGTATATATTGGTTTAGCTACTTCGGAGGGGATTAAAGCGAATATGTTTCAGTTTCATGGAGGAAGAGATTCAATTCGACAGCTCTCTGTTCAAGCTGCCTTGAATTGGATACGCAGTTATTTGTTGAAAATTGAAAGGGGTTAATAATCGATTGAGTGCAGAACGTTTACAAGCCTTTGGCGAAATTAGTTTAAGCAAACAAGTCTTACAGGCATTATCAGAAATGGGGTTCGAGGAACCCTCACCGATTCAAAAGGAAGCTATTCCTGTGGCTATGGATGGGGTGGATCTGATAGGGCAGGCGCAAACCGGCACAGGAAAAACTGCCGCCTTTGGCATTCCTATTTGTGAGAAGATCAATCCAAAGTTTCAGGCGGTTCAAGCCCTGATCTTGACGCCAACCCGTGAACTGGCGGTTCAGGTATCTGAGGAAATCAGTAAGATTGGCAAATACCGTCATATCAAACCACTACCGATCTATGGAGGTCAATCCATCGATCGTCAAATACGGGCCCTACGCTTTGGTAGCCAAGTGGTCGTCGGAACCCCGGGTCGGGTTCTTGATCACCTTAATCGGGGAACTTTAAAATTGCAATATGTCAAGATGGTTGTCTTAGATGAAGCTGATGAAATGCTGGATATGGGCTTTGTGGAAGATATCGAAACCATCCTTCGGCAAGTTCCCCCCGAGGAACGCCAAATGATGCTGTTTTCAGCTACCATGCCGTTTGAAATCAAGAAACTGGCGCAAAACTATATGCACCAGCCCAAGTCGGTAGCAGTAAGTCGTGATGAACTTACAGTGCCTTTGATTGAGCAGGTGTTTTATGAGACTAGAGAAAAAATCAAAGTCGATGCACTCTGCCGGATTATCGATATGGAAGATATCGGTCAAGCCATCATTTTTTGCCGTACCAAGCGAGGTGTTGATGAGCTCGTAGCCGCCTTGGAGGCCAGAGGGTATTTTGCGGATGCATTGCATGGAGATTTAAGCCAACAACAAAGAGATCGCGTGATGAAAAAATTCCGTGATGGCAAAGTGGAGCTCCTTGTCGCTACTGACGTAGCAGCGAGAGGTCTCGACATCGATAATGTGACTCATGTCATTAATTTTGATATCCCTCAAGATCCCGAATCTTATGTGCATCGGATCGGACGTACGGGAAGAGCCGGGAGAAAAGGCCAAGCTATTACCCTGGTTTCCTCAAGGGAATACCGACAACTCCGCTTGATTGAACGTTTAATCAAGACGCGGATTGTGCGTAAGGAATTACCGACCTTAGCTGATGTTAGTGAACGACAAGCGGAAAACCTCAAGAACCAATTGGTTAAGATTTTACAACGGAGCCATCTCGGAACCTATCGCTCGATTGTGGGTTCTTTGTTGGAAGAATATGATTCTGTAGATGTGGCTGCTGCAGCCTTGAAATATGCTGTGGAAGGTGCTAGTGAACGAACCGAAGAGGAAGAAGAAGATATTGCTTTTGGCAATACAGGAGCAGCTCCCGGCATGGTTCGTCTCTTTATGAACATCGGCCGCCTCCAACAAGTCCGACCTCAAGACATTGTGCGCTGGATAGCCGATGAAAGTGGAATTCCCGGCAATATTATCGGGATGATTAACATTTATGATAAGTTTACTTTTGTGGAAGTGCCGGAACAGCATGCCAGCCGTGTGCTTAGTTGCATGCATCAAAACATGATCAAAGGCCGTAAGGTGAACGTCGAGCCCGCAAAAGCTAGGTAAATCGGCGAGTCAAAATCAAAAGCATCGGTCGCCCATGAAGAGCAAGAAAAGGAAATATTTTCTTGCTCTTTTTACTGTTTTATCTTAAAAACAATTGACAGGTTCAGTGAGCAAAAGTATAATTGAATCGAACAAGTGTTTGTTTTTTGAGCTGAGAGATTTGGTGATATTCGAATAGGAGGAAAAAAGATGGCCGGAACCGACAATAAGTTAAAAGCCTTGGATATGGCGTTGAGTCAAATCGAAAAGCAATTTGGTAAGGGTTCAATTATGAGATTGGGGGAGGCTTCTGCCAAAATGGCGGTAGAGGTTATTCCAACAGGTTGCTTGGCCATTGATATAGCCCTTGGGGTTGGTGGAGTACCACGGGGACGAGTTATTGAGATTTACGGACCTGAGTCTTCCGGGAAGACCACCGTTGCTTTACATATTGCTGCCGAAGCTCAGAAACTCGGTGGTGTGGCTGCTTTTATTGACGCGGAGCACGCTCTTGACCCGGTTTATGCTAAGGCTTTAGGGGTCAATATTGACAATCTATTGATATCTCAACCCGATACGGGTGAACAAGCCTTAGAGATTTGTGAGGCTTTGGTGCGCAGTGGAGCCATCGATGTGATTATTATTGACTCCGTAGCAGCTTTGGTTCCCCGAGCAGAAATTGAAGGAGAAATGGGAGATTCCCATGTGGGCTTACATGCTCGCTTAATGTCCCAAGCTCTTCGAAAATTGACTGGGGCAATCAGCAAGAGCAATACCTGCGTGATCTTTATTAACCAGATTCGTGAAAAAGTGGGGATTATGTTCGGTAATCCGGAAACCACAACAGGTGGCCGAGCCTTAAAATTCTACTCATCGGTGCGCATGGAGGTGCGTCGTCAAGACACCCTCAAGCAAGGCCAAGAGATGATTGGTAACCGTACCAAAGTCAAAGTTGTTAAAAATAAGGTGGCGCCACCTTTTAAACAAGCAGAATTTGATATTATGTATGGTCTGGGGATTTCTCGAGAAGGTAGCATTGTCGATGTAGGAGCAGAGCTCGATATTATTGATAAGTCCGGAGCTTGGTATGCATACAAGGGAGATCGCTTGGGCCAAGGCAGAGAGAACGCCAAGGAATTCCTCAAGCAGCACCCTGAAATATCGGCCGAGATAGAGCAACAAATCCGTGCTAGCTTTAGCTCTGTGAGTGCTCCAGCTTCAGATGATATGGATGAGGATCCGGAAGAGTTCTAAGATGAAAGGGGCATTGGAAACCGCTTTAACCTACTTATCCCGGCGAATCCTATCTCGCTATGAACTGGTTCAACGGCTGACGAGGAAAGGGTTCTCTGAACAGGAGATCGACTCTGCACTGGAACGTCTCCTCGAATGGGGATATATCAATGATCAGGAATATGCTCGTGTCTATTGCCGAAGCAAGCAAGCCAATTATTCGAAGAAAAGAATAAGCTGTGACCTTAAAGGCCGAGGAATCCAAGAGCATATCGTTGAGCAAGTCTTTCAGGAGAACTATCAGCCAGAGCAGGAAAAAGAGCTATGCCTGAAACATGCCCAGAAAATTTGGGCGGAAGAATCACGACGCTGGGAAAACTCCTATCAACATAAGAAAAGCTACGAGAAAATACCTCGAGAGGTTTTCCTAAAATTGAAAGTGGGTCAAAAGCTCATGCAAAAGGGATATCCTCAAGAGATGGTTCAACAAATCATCGAGAGGGTTTCAAAACTGTAGCAGGAAGGAGAAATACCTTCCTGCTTTTTATCAGTTTGTAGGATCGCTCAGGGCCGTAAAGACTTAGAACTCAGCAGTCTTGACAAATTTTTCAAAAGATATTACACTACTAAAAGTAGCCTGTTTCTTTAAATGAGACCTTTAAGGTTTTCTTATAGATTGCAACGTAGTTAGTAAATTATATGGAGGCATCGAGCTAGCGCGTGTGTTTGTAGGAATGAAGACAAATTTATTTTTTGTCTAAAATTGAAGGTTTGATTTTTGAGAACTGGCATGACCCCAGTTTTTTTGTTTTATATGGAGAACTAGGAGAATGATAGCAAATACGTAGAGTACTAAGGAGGTGAATATTACTTGGAATTGACCGGACTGATCTTTGGAATTTTAGCCGCAGTTGTAGCCCTAGCTATCGGTAGCTTGTTAGGATGGGTTATTCGAAAGAGTACCGCCGAGAAGCTTATTGGATCAGCTGAAGAAGAGGCAAAACGTGTCATTGAAAGTGCACATAGTACTTCGGAGGCCAAGCGCCGTGAGGAAGTCATCGCTGCCAAAGAAGAAGTTATGCATATCCGTAACGAAGTGGAAAAAGAATCCCGGGAACGTCGCAACGAGATACAACGCATGGAAAGACGGGTTATTCAAAAAGAAGAGTCCTTGGATCGGAAAATGGAGATTTTAGAGCGTAAGGAAGAAAATCTTCATCGTAAAGACGAAGAAGTCGACCAGCTCAAAGAAGTCTTAAGCCAAACTGTAGCCAAGGAAAAACAAGAATTGGAGCGTGTCTCCGGTTTATCCACTGAGGAAGCTAAGCAAATTCTTCTGCATAGCGTAGAAGAAGAGGTTCGCTATGAATCCGCTATTATGATTAAAGATATCGAAAGCAAAGCCAAAGAAGAAGCCGAGAAACGTGCGAAAAACATCATTTCGCTGGCTATTCAACGTTGTGCTGCAGATCATGTTGCTGAGACCACTGTGTCTGTAGTCGCCTTGCCCAGTGATGAAATGAAGGGACGGATTATTGGACGTGAAGGACGAAATATCCGTACCCTGGAAACTTTGACCGGAATCGATTTGATTATCGATGATACTCCGGAAGCAGTAATTCTATCAGGTTTTGACCCGATCCGCAGAGAAGTTGCTCGGGTAGCCTTGGAAAAACTTATTGCCGATGGACGGATTCATCCGGCTCGGATCGAAGAGATGGTGGAAAAGTCTCAAAAAGAGGTTGACCAACGGATTCGTGAAGAGGGAGAACAAGCAACCTTCGAAACCGGAGTTCATGGCTTGCATCCCGAAATTGTTCGTCTCTTAGGGCGATTGAAGTTCAGAACTAGTTATGGACAAAATGTGCTTAAGCATTCTATAGAAGTATCTCATTTGGCGGGGCTAATGGCTGCTGAGCTAGGCGTTGATGTTCAGCTGGCAAAGCGAGCCGGCTTACTTCATGACTTAGGGAAGGCTGTCGATCACGATACGGAAGGTACTCATGTTCAGATCGGTATTGATCTAGCGAAGAAGTATAAGGAATCGTGGGAAGTCATTCATGCAATTGAAGCCCATCATGGAGATACTGAGGCAAAAACTATCGAAGCCGTTTTGGTGGCTGCTGCTGATGCTGTATCAGCTGCTCGCCCAGGCGCTCGTCGTGAAACCCTTGAATCTTATATTAAGCGTTTGCAAAAGCTTGAAGAGATTGCTGATACCTACGAAGGTGTTGAGAAATCTTATGCAATTCAAGCGGGCCGTGAGATTCGCATCATTGTGAAACCAGAAAAGATCGATGACATCTTGGCTCCTAAAGTAGCTCGCGAAATCAGTAAACGTATTGAAGATGAATTAGAATATCCAGGCCAAATCAAAGTTGTTGTTATTCGCGAAACTCGCGCAGTGGATTTTGCGAAATAGCCACTTGAATTATGAACTCTCGGACAGGTGAGCAATCGCCTGTCCTTTATTATATTTAAAGGAAATATTTGAGCTCATTCTTATGGCAGGACTTTATCTGATGTTGACGAACTATTAAGGAGAAGTAATTGAGGCAATATCTACGCAGTAATTGAGAAAGAGGATGACACTATGGGAAGGTTAAACCTCCATTATAAAGATGGGGGAAGTGTGCCCGATGGAGTTGGATTATTGATATCAATTCTAGTTCGCTACCCTGAGGTATGTTCTGTACGCTACCTACAATCAGAGCATGGGCTAACTTTTCGCTTCATGATATATGGAACCGATCAAGGTGAAAAATTTGTGCATAGCCTTCGCGAGGCTTTAGTTGTATACCATGGACTTGAGGGCCAAGATATGAGGATTTGCGAAATTCAATTGAAACAAGAAGAAGCTTTGGCTCTGATTACGGTGACCCGTGATGTAGAGAGTATGGATCAAAGAGAAGTCGGACTCATTGTCGATCTGGTTAAAGATTTGAGTCATCAACTGATTTATGACGATACAGAAGTTCCAGAGGAGGAACAGACATTTCAAGAAGAGGTTATCGGGCAGATTCTCCAGTCCTTTCGTGATTGCCGGTTGGATAAAGGTTTTATCGCCATTCGCGAGGAAGGTCGGGTTTTAGTTTACAATAGTTAGTCCTTAAGTGAGCAACTGAAAGCGCAAGGTTTTAAGGTAGAAATTTTTGGGCATATCAATAGTATGAACATACCCTTTACGGTTGTGGTATAAAACGAAGGAGATCGTCGCGTGAACATATTATTTATTGGTGACATCGTAGGAAATCCGGGGCGGGAAGCCGTCAAAGTGTTCCTTAAGCCTCTTATACAAGAATACGGAATTGACTTGACCCTAGCCAATGGGGAGAATGCAGCGGGCGGTAAGGGCATAACCAAGGAAATAGCTGAGGAGCTATATGACTATGGCATCCAATTCATTACCATGGGAAATCATGTTTGGGATCAACGCAGCATCATGAAGTTTATTGATCAGGAAGCACGTTTGATAAGACCGGCCAATTACCCGATCGGTGCACCGGGAAAGGGGTACGGCTACGTTCGTATACAAGGAAAGAAAGTCGGAGTGCTCAATCTTTCGGGACGAGTTTACCTTAATGATTTAGAAGACCCCTTCAGTGGCGCCTCGCGTTGGGTTAATGAAATGCGTCAAGAAACTCCCGTAATTCTTGTGGACTTCCATGCGGAGGCCACTTCGGAAAAAGTTGCTTTGGGTTGGTTTCTTGATGGTAAAGTGTCGGCTGTTTTGGGTACACATACTCATATTCAAACGGCTGATGCTCGTCTATTACACCAAGGAACAGGTTATATAACTGATGTGGGTATGACGGGCCCAAGGGATTCTGTTTTAGGAGTAAAAAAAGAGACCATTATCAACCGCTTCCTGACCCAATTGCCGGCAAAGTTTGAACTGGCTGCAGGACCTATCCAACTCAATGCGGTAGTTTTAGATGTGGACGTGAATACCGGTAAAACTCGGTCGATTAAAGCAATTCAACGGGTTAAGGAGTAAGAGGGAAATTTAGGGATATCTAGCTTCGCAAAAATATTTAAAAGAATCTGAATCCTTCAAGAAAAAAAGAGGATTATTTCCACCTTCTGGAGAATACAACTAACATATTAGGAATA
>NZ_JBBWUA010000031.1:0-27762 GCF_038181555.1 Desulfitobacterium sp. THU1
AGTCGGGTTGGAAACAGGACGTTTCCAACCCGCTAGAGAGCCAAACAAGTGCGAAAAGCTCGCCCGCTTTTCGGGATGGCGATTTAGACGGGACGAAAGCCGGATGAGGCTTTCGCCCAAGCCGCCTGCCACATAGAACGACCTAGCGGCGCAGGTCCCGACGGAGCGGAGTACTTGAGCGTTAGTTTTGTCCGCGCAGCTTACCGAGCGAACGGCGTAAATCAAAATCCTGGAGTCAAAGCCTTACTTCGATAAGACATGCCTTGAAAACTGGGATCTGAAAACTGGGACCTGGCCCCAATTCGCACTCTTGCTCAAGTTCGATATGATCCATTGATGGTGACATATTCATGGGTCAGATCGCAGCCCCAGGCGGTGGCTTGGGCTTCCCCTTCTTGCAGAACCACTTGGATGCTGATGTCCTTTTGGCTGAGGACTTCCTTTGCTTCCTCTTCAGAGAAATTAACCCCTTGACCATCCTTGGCCACAAGAACATGACCCAGATAAATATCCACTCGTTCGGGATCAAAGTCTGCTCCGGAATACCCGGCCGCAGCTAAGATTCTTCCCCAGTTGGCATCTTCGCCAAAGACCGCGGTCTTCACTAGACTGGAACCGCAAATGCTTTTAGCAATGAGGCGAGCATCTGCTAGTGTTTGGGTTCCTTTAACCTTGACCTCGAGGAACTTGCTGGCCCCTTCTCCGTCTCGGGCAATCTCTTGTGCTAATTTTTTACACACTGCGCGAAACATCTCTTGAAACTCAGCCCAATCGCTGGGGCTTAATTGGAATCCTGCTTGGCCATTGGCTAGGACTAACACCATATCATTCGTGCTGGTATCTCCATCTACGGTCACCATATTAAAGCTATCTTCCACGGCATCCGTAAGCAAGGCTTGAAGATCGGCAGCCGGAATATCGGCATCGGTGGTGATAAAGCCCAGCATGGTACCCATATTGGGATGAATCATGCCCGATCCTTTGGCCATAGCGCCTAAACGAATCACACCTTGCTCTGTCACTAATTCACAGGCCACCTCTTTGACCGTGAGATCTGTCGTCATGATCGCCAGAGCTGCCTGATGTGCAGCTTGTTTGGCTTGTTGAGAGTCAGCTGCTTGGGAAATCTCGATGGATGCTTGCTCAATTCCTTTAAGCACCCGCTCCACCGGCATTTCTACGCCGATTACTCCAGTGGAAGCCACTAATACGTCTTCGGCTTTTATCCCTAAGGCCTGGGCTGTTTTAGTGGCCATTGCCCAAGCCGCCTCATCACCGGGCTTGCCCACACAAGCATTGGCATTGCCGCTATTGGCCACCATAGCCTGAGCTATCCCGTTTGCCAAATGCTTTTTCGTGAGGATCAGAGGATGGGCCTTTACTTTGTTCCGCGTAAATACCCCGGCAGCTTGGGCGGGCACCTCCGAGTAGACCAAGGCCACATCATATTTATCCGGATTTTTAATCTTAGCTTTAACTCCTACCGCCCTAAACCCTTGGGGAATCCCTATTCCGCCGTCGAGCCAAGACCATTTGGGTTTGGGCGTTGCTATATTTTCACTTTTTTGACTTATCTTCTCCATAAAACTCACTACCTTTTTGTTTACTAAACCTCATCCAAGATTCATATTTACGGATATGAACTTAAGGCCAAAGCCCCCGCGCACCCAGTCCCATATTCTCCGGCAAACCACAGATGAGATTCATGTTCTGGATGGCTTGCCCGGAGGCTCCTTTTACTAGGTTATCAAGGGCTGAGACAAGAATGGCTCGCCCGGTACGTGGATCAACCTTTAATTGTAGGAAGACGTGATTGCTGCCGGCAGCTAACTTCGTTTGGGGCCAAAGTCCATCCGGTAGAATATGGACAAACTCCTCGCCCTCATACTGCTCTTGCCAACAGGCTTTCAGATCTTCTTCCGTGACACCGGGGGAAACTTGGGCATAAATAGTGGCCAGAATCCCGCGAATCATGGGCACCAGGTGGGGGGTGAAGTTCACTAAAAGCTCTGCTCCCGCAGCCGCTCCTAGTTGCTGCTCAATCTCTGGTGTATGGCGATGGCTGGCCACCCCATAGGCTTTAAAATTTTCATTGACCTCGCTGAAATGGTTACCTAAGGTCGCACTCCGTCCCGCTCCCGAAACTCCTGATTTTGCATCGATGATCAATCCATCCTTTTGGATCAACCCCTTGCGCAATAAGGGAGCTAGAGCCAAAATAGTCGCCGTGGGATAACAGCCCGGATTGGCGATAAGCTGTTTACCAAGAATCTGCTCCCGATAGAGCTCAGGCAGACCGTAGACAGCTTCCGAAAGTAGCTCTGGGGCAGGATGCGTTACTTTATACCAAGCTTCATAAACTGCAGCATCCTTTAATCGGAAATCTGCACCCAAATCAATAACTTTAATACCACGGTTCAACCACTCAGCCGTACGACCCGCTGTAAGACCATGGGGAAGTGCACAGAACAGAACGTCCAAATCCGGCACTTGCTCATCCTGAAGTTTACCTGCACCTAATCCTGAAAACTGTGGAAATAGCTCCTCATAGATGACACCGCTGTTGCTGGAAGACCCCAAATATACTAGCTCTATCTCAGGGTGCTGTTGAAGTAAACGCACCAGCTCTTGACCCGTATAGCCTGTTGCTCCGATAATACCGACTTTCACACCCATTCCTCCTTGATTGTTCATTTTCATAATTATACGCTTCCATGCATAAACATTCAATAGTTTTTTAGAAAAAAATTTCCTTTCTTCAGGCAAAATGGTATGCTAATAAGGATTACAAGAGGCGTTTAGGGGGAAATCATGGTGAAAACACCTATTGGCGAAATCATAGAGATTTGTCTCCTTGCCGGAAAGATTATGCTCCAAAGTGGCGCGGAAATCTACCGGATCGAAGATACGATGAATCGTATTGCTCGAGCGTGTGCCATGACCGAGTCACATAGCTATGTAACTCCTACGGGCATTTTCTTGTCCCTCCAAGGCGAGGAGCAGGACTTAGAGCAGACTAAATTCTTACGAATAGCTTGGCGTGAAATTGACTTAAATAAAATTGTCCAGGTCAATGAAATTTCTCGAAAGATGAGCGAAGGAGAGTTAACGATTCAACAGGCCCATGATGCTCTGCTCTCCATCGAGAAAGCTCAATCTCTCTATCCCTTTTGGCAGCAGTTGCTGGCAGCAGCCCTCGCCAGTGGCTTCTTCGCCCTCATGTTTGGTGGTATAGGAATTGACTTCCTATCGGCAGTGGCGGCCGGGGGGTTGGGCTTTTTGCTATATGCTAAAGCCAATCGCCGGATTGAAGTTAAATTCTTCGCAGAATTTCTGGCGGCGTTTTCCATTGGCGCCTTAGCTTACTTTTTTAGTTTTCTTGGTCTGGATATCCAAATCGATAAAGTCATTATTGGTTCTGTGATGCCCTTGGTCCCCGGTGTGCTGATTACCAACGCCGTCCGCGATCTAATGGCAGGAGATCTAGTCTCCGGGTTAGCACGTGGGACGGAAGCCTTTTTAACCGCTTTTGCCATCGGGTCAGGGGTAGCGGTGATCTTAGCTGTACTGATATAGAAGGAGGAGCGCTATGAATTGGACTGCACTTTATGCCAGTTTCTTGGCCACCATGGCTTTTGGAGTATTGTTTAATGTTCCTAAAAAGACACTCCTGAGTGGTGGGCTGGTGGGTATGCTGGGATGGATGATTTACGTGACCCTGACTCAGGAGTTGAATATAAACTTAGTGACTGCCACCCTCGCTGCTTCCTTTGGGGTAGCAACCCTAAGTCAAGGCCTTGCCCGTAAACTTAAGATGCCTGTCACGGTCTTTAGTATCTCCGGCATCATCCCCTTAGTACCCGGTGGTATGGCTTATGATACGATGCGTCAGTTGATCGAAAATAACTACCTAGAGGGTCTGCGCTTGGGCTCCATCACCCTGCTTATCGCCGGGGCGATTGCCTTCGGACTCATCTTCTCCGGTGTGCTCACGGAAACCTTTAGCACCCGCTTAGCTCAGAAATCCTGATCGCTTGAACAACATGAGTAGATATGATAGTTCATTATGATGGTTTGGCATGATGGCTTAGTATGATGGCTTAGCATAATGGCTTAGCATAGTGGCTTGGCATAGTGGCTTGGCATGATAGCTCAGTATGATGATCTAGCATAACGAAATGGCTGAATCGGTCCACAAATGCATGCAGCTTAACTGACTTCGATGGCTACTTTGCTACCGCCTAACCCGGCCTTAGCGGGTGTTACCATGAGCTTGACAGGAACGCGATTCTTGATGGATTCCACGTGACTGATGATACCGATGGATAATTTATCATGATGGATTCTTTCCAAAGTATCCATCACCACTTCTAGAAGATTGTCATCTAAGGTCCCGAACCCTTCATCCAGAAAGAACAATTCTAAGGGTGCGGTGCCTTTTAATTGTATCTGGGCCGATAAGGCCAAGGCTAAAGCTAAGGATGCCAAAAATGTTTCGCCACCGGACAAGGTGCTCGCATCCCGCTGGGCCCCTCCGTTTTTATAATCTCTAATGATGAATTTGCCGTTCTCATCCACTTCCAGCCCATAATTTCCGCCCGTGATCTCTTTTAGTTTCTTATCGGCTTCGATGGATACATATTTCAGTTGATGGGCTGCCACATACTCGACGAAGCGCTTGCCTTTAAAAAGCTTTTCCAGATCATTTAAGAGACCCAGCTGATAATCCAACTTTTCTTGGTTCTTTAACAGCTTGGTCTTTTCGGCATATTTTGCTTTGATGAGGGTGATGCTGGACTCCAGCTTGATTTTGTTTTCTTCTAATGCTTTCAGTAAATTATTCTTTTCTTCCTTGCTGGTTTGCAAAACCTGCCACTGCTCTGCTGACAAGCTACGTCCACCCATTTTAGCTTTTAAGGCGTCGATGCTTCCGGCTAACTTCACGAGGAGATCCCGATATTCCCTGACTTGGATTTTGAGTCTTTCAATTTCCGCTCGTTCGATTAGGAAGCCTTTGGCCTCATCACTATCCTGGAATTTCTCCTCCCTCAGGACTTTTGCTAACGCTTCTTGATTCTTCTTCATGCGCTCTGTTAAATCACTAAGGCTATTTTCGGCTGATCGGTAATGGGTGTGGCTTTCATTGTACTGCTGATCAATGAGCTTCTTCTTTTCTTCGGCTTCAAGGTATTCACGATCTATCTTGATAATTGAATCCGAGATTTCCTGCTGATAGGCCGCTAAATCCTCTACCCCACCTACCTTCGCCTTGATACCGGTTTCCTTCTCTTGGATGCTGCTTTCCTTCTCCACTAGCGTTGCTTGTTTTTCTTTGAAGACCTCCCGTAGCTCAGCTAATTCATGATTAAGAGACTCCCTTTGCCCCTGTGCACCCTTTAGTTGTTCCCTTAGCTGCTTTAATTCAAGCTCTAGATTTGCTTTCTGCTTGTCCTTCCGGATCATGTCTTCCTGTTTGCTTAGGAAGTCCTCGACACCTAATTCTGCCTGATACTTTAGCAGTTCAGCTTGAGCTTCTTCGAATTTGACTTGAATGGAGCTTAAATTACTTTGGCGACTTTCCAGTTGGGTCTTGTTCTCAGCCGTAATAATAGTTTCTGTATTCAGCTTCATTTTTATTGCATTCTGGTCCTCTTTTAAGAGAATATTCTTCTGCTCTAGATCATCCTTTTGCGTATGGAAGAGGGTGATTTTTTCTTTTAACTGCTCGAATTGCTTTTGAAGTTCATCAATAGAGTAGGCTTTATACTCTTCTCCTAGCTCATTGAGTTTTAATTGATATTCCTGACTAGTGTTTTCTTGAAAACGAATGGTCTCTTGGCGGGTGGCGACCCGATTGGAGCTTAGCTGCTGAGCAGCCTGCTTTTCACGCAATATACCACTTAATTGCTCAAGTTTACGATCGATTGGAGTTTCGCTGTCGATTACAGCGAGGCCTTCCAAAGCTTCCAAGTGATGCTCTTTTGCACCACAAACCGGGCAGGCTTCGCCGTCTCTGAGCTCTTCCCGCAAAATATGAGCCCTATTTTCGTTTTCAATCGCCTTGATCTCGAGCTCCAGCCTATTGATTTCCAGCTCTAGGGTTTCATTGTCTACCCTAGACTTCTGCAAGTCTTGTTCTTCTTTAACAATCGTTTCCTGAGCTTTGGCAATGGCCGTGGTGTACTCCGCGTGTTTGCTCCATCTATCCTTAATTTGATTTACCTTATCCTGCAGGGCCATCAAGGTATCTTGATCCCCAGGCGAGGCCGAGATCAGATTTTGCAAGGCGAGTTGATGGTTCTTTACTTCTTCATCTTTCGCTGCCAATTGTTTTGCCAACTCTTCTGCCCTGGCTTGAGCACCTTGGATTGTTGCTTTAATTTGCTCGATGACCTGACTTTCGTCATGCACTTGCTTCTTTGCATGTTCATAAGTATTAAGGACAACGATCGCTTCATTGACCTTTTTCTTATAGTCTTGGTCTAGGGTTAAATCCTCCGCTTCTTTCTCCTTAGCTAGGATATCGGCATTCAAGACATCCGCTTTCGCCGTGATCTCTTCGGCCTTTTTCCGCTTGTCGACCCCTTCTTTGGCTACAGCTTCTAAACCTGCTTGAAGGGTATTCTTTTCTTGGAGCAAGGCATTGAGCTTCTTCTTTTCCTCTATCGCCTCAGCAACACTTTGTTGGCGAAGCCTGAGCAGCGGAAGTTCCTGATCCTTCTGGAACCGCGCCTTTATTAAGCGTTCCTCTCCCTGCTTTTGACTCTCAGCCAATTCAGCGACGATCCTTTTGAGGTCGTCTATTTGCTTCTGGGTCGTAGCCATTGCACTCAGTGTTTCTTCATAGTGATCGAGATACGGCTTGACGCGAAGAGCCCGCTCGCCCTGTTCAGCCTTATTTTCGTTTTCCTTAATTTCATTTTCCCTTTTTTCCAGGTCGGATTTCTGCAAAATGTGCTGCTCTAATTCACTCTGGAGATCCCAAAGCTGCTTCCCCTTGGCGTAATCCTCCTCTGCCTTTTGGTATCCCGCTCGGGAAAGAACCAGATTTTCTGCTAAGGTGCTTAGTTCATTCGTCTTTTCCTGCAATATCTCAGCACTATATTCCTCATAGGTCTTCAACTCGCCCGCCAGGTTCTGAGCTTTGTCCTTTTCTTGTCTAATTTTACCCGCTAAGCGGATCGACAGGTCATCGCCGTAGCGTTGGAGATTGAACAACCTCTCAAGCATTTCCCGCCGTTCTTTTCCTTCCAGCTTCAGAAATTCGCTGAATTTCCCTTGGGGCAAGACCACGGTCCGCGTGAAATCCTCGAGCTGTAGACCCAAAATCATTTCGCATTGCTCGGTAACCTTGGTGGCCTGTTCCTCTAAAACCAACTCGCCCTCCTCGGTAATCTGAACGATTTTGGCTGATTTACTTCGCACATGACCGGTTTTGGAGTCTCTACGAAATTCTCGATCTACTCTATATTTTCTGATCTCTTTTTCCGAGATTTGAAATTCATAGCTTACATTTAGCCCATCGCTGTTGGTATTCATGTAATTGGAACTCCCTCTGGCTACAGCGCCATAAAGGGCTAAGGTAATGCCATCCAGTATGGTCGATTTACCGCTGCCGGTCGGGCCGAAAATACCGAAGAGTCCTTTATCGGTCAGCCTTAGAAAATCGACTTCCTGGAGATCGGTAAAGCTATTTAACCCTCTGATTTTAAGCTTGATGGGTTTCATTGTCCTCTTCCTCCTCCTGTAATATGGATAACAAAAAGTCGATGATCTCTTGCTGTGGTTCCACTTTACGCTCCTTGAGATAAAATTCTTTAAAGATATCCTCAAAGGATCTCTCCGTAATGCTGTTGAGGGTTGGCTCGGCTTCCATCCCGGTGATGATCGGAGAAATTTCTAGGATATCCTTTTTAATACTTCGCATCCTTTTGATTTCATCTTCGCGGATGTACCGGTCCGTCGATACTTCAATGTAAACCCAGCATTCCCTGTCTTGGTTGGCCTCACAACGCTCGAGGGCAGCCTCAATGCTCTCACATTTCCAAACCTCAATCGGCTTATAGACCTTAAAATCTATTTCCTTGATACTGCACTCTTGTTGAGGCTGCAAATCCACGAGGATACATTTCTTAGTGAAGTTAATTTCCTTCTTATTGTAATGAAGGGGGGAACCGGCGTACCTTGCTCTTCTGTCTGTGCCTGGCACTATCTGTGGTTTATGGATATGGCCCAAAGCCATGTATTGCGCGTTCTCAGGGAAACAACTCCCATCGACGATAAAGCTTCCCCCTAATTGAATACTTCGCTCGGAGCCTGCTTCTTCACTGCCCATAGCGAATAAATGGGATACGACAAGATTGATGGTGTCCTCACGGAACCGTTCACTTAAATTCGTAAATAGAAGATTAATCCGTTCACCATAGGATTTCAATTTTTCCTCTTCCTCTGCCATGGCATCATAGAGAACTTCATTTAATCTTCTTTCACTAGGATAAGGAACAGTGAGAATAACCGCCTTTTCCCCTTTGATAGCTACTTCTACATAACCTTCTCCGGAAGCAACCACCTGATGGTTACCATATTCACCCTCGGCCACGACGGTTTTCGGGGTGCCCACCATAATAATGCCATGATCCCTAGCGAGGGGACCTGCGGCGACCAAGCGCTCCGGATTATCATGATTACCGGCGATGACTAAGGTGAGTCGTTCGCCTTTAGCAGATAACCTTTTCAAGGTATCATAAAACATCTTCTCGGCTTTGGCCGGGGGATTCGGACTGTCATACACATCACCGGCGATCACAATAAGATCCACCTGATTCTCCTCGACGATCTTGATGAAATCGTTTAGAAATAATTCTTGCTCGTCCATGCGACTGTAGCCCTCTAGGCTCTTACCTAAATGCCAATCCGCTGTATGTAAAATTCTCACTCGCTCCACCCTTTCACTGTGTTTAACGTCCTTTGCTTATCTATATTTTTTAATTTTCTATACCAGTCGATTGACTCCCTTTTATAATCCATTATAACTTAGAGCTTGGACAAAATACTGACAAAATTCCTAATAAAAGTTACAACCGCCATGCTGAGCGATAGCGAGTCCGATTGTCACCCTTTGAAAGGAGCAGTGTCTAGATTATCTAGACACTGCTCCTTTCGACACTTTAGTCAATGATACAATGTTGACAAGTTTCATGCACTGGGCATTCTCTGGATAAAGTAGTTTTGGCAAGGGTGTACACTATTAGCGACATAATCTTTGTCAAAATATAGGCTTTTTACAAAGAAAATGCTATAATGTTTTAAATTAGGATTAATGATAAAAAATCCAACGCTGATGAACCATTGGCTTTGGCTTTTTAATGCTGGGGGTACAAATATATGGATGAGAAAAAGAAGTACACAGTATCCATATTTGGTGAATTTATAGACAAGCCTACGGAAAATGAATTCTTTGCCCACAGCATGAGCAGCTACTCGAGATCTATAGCCGTTGTTGCGCTGATTTTTGGTATGATATCGATGCTGTTTCTTACTGCCGATTATTACGATACGACGAAACCCTCTTCATTTTTAATCATTACTGCCATAAGGGTATTATTTCTTATTGCTTCAATATCAATCTTCTTTATCTCAAAGCAAACAAAGAACTATTCAAGTTTTATTTATCTAATAACTGTGTATGAGGCTATCGCAGCTATTGCCTTTCTCATGATATTAGAACAATATAATAGTCTTAGTTACTTGAGTTTTTTTAGTTTAATGGCTGTTACCTTAGCAATATATATCCTTCCTAACAAGATATTTTTTTGTCAGCTAATCACGATTGCTTTGAGTACCTTGTTTTTCCTTTATCCGGGGCAAAAGATAGAAGGTCTCGGAGAATATGATATGTATAAGATTATTGCCTATCAAATTATTTTGCTTATTTACTGCAATATAAATTACAGCCTTACAAATTCTTATAAAAGGAAACAATTTGCAAGTAGTAAAGAACTCTTGGCCTTATCTGTGACGGATCCATTGACAGGGATTTATAATCGAACAAAATTTGATGAAGAAATCGATAGATGGATGAATTTTTCTAATAGATATGGTAACCCTCTTTCTTTAGTTATCTTTGATATAGATGATTTTAAGAAGGTAAATGACAACTATGGTCATCTGGTTGGAGATAAGGTGATTAAAAATATCGTCGCCACAATAAAAAGGTCATTGCGCAATACAGATATTTTCGCTAGATGGGGAGGAGATGAATTCGTCATTTTGCTTCCTAATACAGAAGTCTGGCAAGCACGAGAACTGGGGGAACGCATGTGCAAATGTATACGGGATGATTTAAAGGAAACCAATATAAATATTAGTTGTAGCCTTGGTATAGCAATTTTGGAGAAGGATGATACTGCACAATCTTTGCTGCGTAGGGCTGATGATTTGCTTTTGCAGGCTAAGGCCAGTGGGAAGAATAGAGTTGTAATTCAATTAGTAGATTCCCCTCAGTGTATTTTATAAAACGGGAACTCTGCAAGAATATGAACTTGTCGAAGAGGCTAGAAGAGAATATATCAAATCAAAACAACTGCCATGTGAGCCAGAAGCTTTAAGAGCTTTAACTCAACGCGGCAGTTGTTTTTAGCCATGATACCACTCTACCCTCGGTAGGCTTTCAATTCCCGCTTGGCATGATCTAAAAGCAATGGATCACCCAAAATATCCCAACCGGTGAGGGCTAATGATTGAATGGCCAGCAAAAGCAACCTCTCCCCTGAGGAGGAAAGACAGGAACGACTAAATTCCCGAGTATGCGGAATATCCATGCCTTTTCCAAGCATTAGATAAGGATGGATGGCCGGAACGACCCGGCTAACATTGCCCAGATCCACGGATCCCATCGCCGATTGAGGAGGGGATATCGTGTTCACCCCCAACTCACGTAAGTTTTTCTCAAATGCCTTGGCTAAGGTGCGGTTCGTCAACAGTTCATCATAGGAGTGCTCGAAATGACTCCAGGTGACTTTTGCGGAGACCATAGATGCCGCATCTTGAGCACAGCGTATCACCAGTTTTTGCAAAGCATTGAGTGTTCTACGTTGGCGCGCTCTGAGATAGAACCGCGCGACAGCTCGCTCCGGGATCACATTGGGTGACGATCCACCTTCTGTAACAATGCCATTGACGTAGATATCCTGATCCATCTTTTTCTTCAACAGATTGATGCGATTAAAAAAATCAATCACGGCATCCAAGGCATTCACTCCGTGATGAGGAGCAGCCACGGCATGGGCTGCCTTGCCCTGAAACACAAACTCCAAAGCATCCAAAGCCAAGGAGGATATCTCGGAGACATTCTGACTTCCCGGATGAAACATCAACGCCGCATCCACTTTGTCAAAAACCCCATGATTTACTAGAGTCACTTTGCCCCCGCTAGTTTCTTCTGCGGGGCTACCCACCACCCAGATCTCGCCCGGGAGCTCTAAGCTCTTACTTAAGGCAATCGCCGCGCCCACGCTGGCTGCTCCGATCAGATTATGACCGCAGCCATGACCGATTCCCGGCAAGGCATCGTATTCAGCAAGAAAAGCTAAGCAAGGACCAGGTTGATGGCCTGTATAGCGAGCAATAAAGGCCGTTTCCAGACCTGCTGCCGGCCTTTCAATCGTAAAGCCGTGTTTCTTGAGTAACTGGGTTAAGGTCTCCACCGCAAAATATTCTTGATAACCAAGCTCTGGATTCGAGCCGATTTTATGCGCTACCTGCCAAGCCTCTTTCCAGACAATCTGAGCTTGATCTCTAAAAAACATCTTAACGGCATCCATTGAAACATCTCCATCTCTTTAGGAATTCTAATCTATCGTTCTGTGGTTCAATTTAGCGCGGATACCTTCAAAGAGCACCCAAACTATAAGGATACCCATAATTGACAAACCGAACTGTCCCCACAGATACTCGTAGCCTAATTTAATATTAGCAAGGACTTCCACCGTATCGATCAGCCAATCCCATCGGCCAAGGAAATAATCTAGGAAGGGAACATGGGCTGTAAACCACAACCCGATGGTTTTCAACCCTTCACTTAGCCAAGGACCAAGGAACCAATTCAGCAGGAAAAAACTGAATGAAAGAGTGATGATAATGGCCAGGAAGATGAAGCCCACTTTGCGACGCTGAGCAACCAAACGCTGCTCTTGAAAATTCATCGGGGCAGCGAGAATCTGATCCATGATCCCACTACTCATCCTCTGCAAAGATTCTTGAGCAATCGGCTTATCTGGGAATAATTGCTTGAGCATATCATCCATTTCCTTCATGAATCGTCCTCCTTTCCATCATCTGACGAAGTTTTTCCTTACCGCGATGCAGGTGGGTCTTCACCGAACTGACGGGAATATTTAAAACTGTGCTGATCTCCTCATAACTGAGTTCTTGTTGATAGCGCAAGAAGAGGGCTTGCCGGTATGCTTCTGGCAATTCCGCCACGATGGCTTGAACATCTAAGGCCTGTTCCTTGGCTAACCAAGCTTCCTCGGGTCCCAGCTGGTGATCGACTAGATTCTCGTCAATCGCTAAAGGAATGACTCGCTTCCTTTTTCGCATCAGGTCGATGGCTTTGTTCTTGGCAATAGCATAGAGCCAGGCGCGAAAGGTATAAGCTGAAGAATAACGCCAAAGATTTCGATAAGCGGCTAAAAAGGCTTCTTGAGCACAGTCAAAAACCTCATCCTCTGTGCCGAGAATTCCACGCAAAAAATGAATCAAGGGTTCTTGATAGCGCTGAACGAGTATAGAGTACTGTTCATGCTTTCCCATCAGAACCTGCTGAATTAATTCAGCATCTTCCATAATGACAAGCCGCTCCTATCTCTTTGATCTACCTCTCATCATGTTTTACGTTTCATCTGTTAAAAAGTTTCAATAGTACCATTGTAAGTCTTATTAGATTGTTCTGCAATCACTAGAGAATACCCTACAGACCCCTATACTCACCTGAGTCCGGTGCAATAAAAATATACTATCTGACACTATAAGCAAAAACAGTCTGTCGGTTTTTGAACGACAGACTGTCAGTCGGAGAAGCTCATTGAATAAGCTGACCAAGTATTTCTTCAGTGCTCATCTCTTGACTCAATTCATAGCTTCCGGCGCGGAACTTGCTAGCAAGACCTTTCTCCTTAACAAGATTAATAAACTCCTCTTTAGATGCTATCCATCCCTCAGCGAGCAATAGGTCGGCAATTCTATCAGCAGTGGAGCCTGCCGGAATAATAAAGAGAGCCGTAGCAGCATCAGTAGACTCAGGGATTGCGTTATCCTCCACAGGAGGATTATCTGATGCTTCTCCCTGAGTTTCCGAGATCTGCTGATCTTGGCTCCTTGTAGCATCCGAATTCTCGCTATCTGTTACCCTCGTATTCTCGCTACCTGCACCATCCGCTTTCTCGTGATCTGCACCATTCGGGTTAGGATTCGTCGTTTGCTGAGCTGCCGGCGTTCCATCAGATAAATTAATGCTCAGGGGAGGCATAACCATGGCAATTAAAGCACTTAAAATAAGGCCGGAACCCAGTCCTAAGACATAGGAGCGGGATATTTTCATCGTTCCAGCCCCTTTCCCTTGGAGGCTGTTCTCAAAACCATATTGACTGCATCACGGCTAATGGCCAAATGGCCCGCTATATCTGTGACTGACCACCCCTGCTGGTGCAGTTCCAGGACCCACTGATATTTTTCCGGGAGCACCTGGGGGGCCAACTCCTCTTTGCTGGGTTGTTCGATGGTCCCATAGAAGGGGGCTGAGGTTTGCGGCCTGATCGTTCGCTGGGGAATGTATTCCTGTGTAGGAGGAACTGGCTGTGCGTCAAGATTGTTAATATTAATCTTTTGGGCGTTGATCTCTGTACGGAGATCGGCTTGAACATTCTCATTACGCATCAATCTTAATTCGTGGTCTCCCAATTGACTCTCAACCTCGCGGAGACTTCTTTGCGCTTGGCTGATTTCTTTTTTTACTCCGGCAAGTCCTTGCAGGATGGTGAGAATCTCCGGGCTGGATTTACCTGAGGAATTCCCCATTCTCATAGCCCATATAAGACAAATCACTCCTAAAACAAACAAAAGGATGGGTAATAGAGTCATACTGGTATTCCCTCCAAATTCTTAGCACAATGGCCTAAGGCTATTCATGGCCAAAGTAGATTATTCGGGATTATACCCAGCATTTCCTTCTTTCTCACTTGGTCATATCGACAGGAGGCAACCCTTCCTTTTGCAGTTTGCGACAATATTCAGAAAGCCCCTGATAAATCGCTACGCTCAACTGATGTTGGTAATCTGTTTCATTAAGCTTTGTTTCTTCTTGGGGATTAGAAAGGAATCCCACTTCAACAGTGACAGCCGCTTGATCCGCCTTTTTCAAGATAAATAGATCCTGATTATCTTTAGCCACCCTCTTAGTACCAGCCAGCTTATTTAATTCAGCCTGGATTGTTCCGGCCAGCATCTTTCCGCCGGGTGAGTCGGCATGATAGAAAACCTGTGGACCCGTTAAAGAATGGTTGGGAGAGCTGTTGACATGAAGACTTAAGTAGACATCTGCCTTAGAATCCTTTGCTAACTGTATGCGCTGGGCTAGATCCTCTCTTTTTCGCTTAGCCAGACCCTGAGAAGTTCCCAGATCCACATCGGTCACACGAACCATAACCGGGTCTCCACCAGCCTGTTGAATCAAGAGTTGTAGGTGCTTAGCGATATTTAGGGTAATATCCTTTTCCAAACTGATCTTACCCACTGCCCCCGGATCAACCCCACCGTGCCCAGCATCAATCAGGATCACCTGGTTGCCAATACTCCAGCTCCAGCTTTTCTCACCCTGTGGACTATACTTATACTGCCAAAAAAAGCTGCCTGCAGCAATAAGAATGATCACTACCACTGCTCTAAGCCCAATTTTTATCCATCCCTGACGCCTTCTACTCCAATCTCGTCGCAATCTCATGGATTTCCTCCCTTCCTGCCCATGGGCAGGATGCACTCTCTGCCCTCTAAAAACTGTATGGAAGTAAGGCTTGGAATAATTCCTTGGGTACAAACACTTTCCAAAAATTCGAAAAACTTATAGACTGTTTTTACATTTTGGATTATACTGAATTTATAGATAAATCTAACAAAAGGTGGGGAGTTTATGAATCTAAAGGAGTTTCGCGCCTACAACAAAAAAGAGGGAACCCTTATATATGATCACGAACTATGGCTTCCTAAACCTCTAGAAAAACTAGGACATACCGCCTATCCTGTACACATTACTGAGGAGGGCATTCATTATACCCTGAATTGCATCTCCAATCATTATGAAGACGATTGGGAAGAAGATGCTGTAGCTCGCACGGGCATTGAGGTCATGCCTTTTACTAACCTTTGGGATCATGGGCAATCTAGAAAGAAGATGTACAGCAATGATCTTATTTCTTTTACTCGCAAGGGACATTCGCCCCTTACTCAATTCTGTGGAAGAATCATCTTGAGCGAAGAATCCGGCGAATGGATTGTGGTGGATGAAAAGGGTCAATTCATCGAAAAATTAGCGCAGGTTGAATGTCCTCAGGTGATCGGGAATTGGTTTGCCGATGCTCATTTGTTGAGCTAAGCTAAGTGTTAATTACAGAAAACAAACTCCGCATTTATTATCATGCGGAGTTTTTCTTTGCGGTCAAAACTTATGTCTTCTTTCAAACTCCATTCACTTATATCAAAAATCCGTCCTCATGTTCATTAACACAAAAACGGATTTTAATATCTTAGACAAGAATCTCAGTAGCTCTCTCCATGATCCCGTTCAAGTAGGCTATAACGATGCCATAGTTCGTGATGGGTATTTCCTTAGCCCGGCATTGCTGGATCCTGGAGTCCATGGTTTTTTTATTCAGCATACAGGAGCCACAGTGAATCACCAGATCATATTCCTCCAAGTTCTCAGGAAAGTCTTGCCCCATTTTATAATCGAAATTAAAAGTTTTTCCTAATCTTTTCATGAGAAGGTTAGGAATTTTAATGCGGCCAATATCCTCATGTGAGTGGTTATGAGAGCAGCTTTCCATCATGAGAATTTTCGCTCCTTCCTGTAAGCCTGACAGGCGAGAAGCTCCGCGAATTAATTCGTTTAGATCTCCTTTAAGGCGGGCAAAGAGAATGGAAAAGGAGGTTAACTTAATGGTTGAAGGAACCATTGCACTAACCTGCTTAAATGCTTGGGAATCTGTAATGACCAAATCCACTTTGGGTAGCTGTTGAAGAGCTGACTCCAGTTCGGTATCTCTCACCACATGGCATTGGAGACCATGATCTAAGCAATCCCGGATGACTTGGACTTGGGGCAGAATCAGTCTACCCTTAGGGGCCTCTGAATCGATGGGGACCACAAGAACCACCGTGCTATTGTAGGGTAATAAATCCCCCACGACAGCCGGATCCTGGGCTGAATCTTGGAGAATCTTAATCAGTTGTTCCCTTAGCTCTGGGATGCCAGCGCCCTTTAGGGAAGAGACATAAACAGCATCACCCTGAATCTCTTTCAGCCTCTCAGGGGAAACGCAGTCTACCTTATTAATAACTCTCAAATAAGGGGTATTGGTTTTGATGAAGTTTGCTTTTGCCGCCTCAAAGGAAGCCTCATCCATAGCATTAATATCCGATACATAGATGGCTAAATCAGCCTTTTGCAGGACCTTAAGGGATCGTTCCACCCTAAGTTCACCAAGCTCCCCCTCATCATCCAGACCCGCTGTATCGATTAAGACCACCGGTCCGAAGGGGATCAGTTCCATAGTCTTTTGTACTGGATCCGTGGTAGTCCCCTTAACGGGTGAGACCAGTGCAAAGTCCTGACCGAGCAGAGCATTCAGCAAGGTGGACTTTCCCGCATTCCGATTGCCGAAGATAGCAATATGGGGCTGGTTTGCAGTCGGAGTCTGATTCATACTTATGTCTCACAACCTTATCTTGTTGACTAGAAATAATCTTAGCTATTTTATTTCTAACTATTACTAGCCCAAATGACTAGCAAAGACCCCTAAGGAGTAGTTTTTCGCGCAAAGAGCGAACGATTTTAGCGGAGGAACGGTAATTCGAACAAAGTTTCTAAGGGGTAGCGGCGCCATGGTTCACTTGCAGAAAGCAGAAGGGTTGTGGCAGAGCTCCCTTAGAAGCGCGTTCGAAAGCTCTGGAGCTACTGAGAACGTGAGATCCGATGAAGAAAGCCTCCGGTGGAGGGTTTCAGGAGCTCACGCCCGAAGGTCCGGTTGCGCGAAAAACTACTGACCCCAGCCTTCTAGTCTATAAATACAAGTCCCTCTCTCCCTGTTTGATGAGCTCCAGATTCTTGCGTACAAGTGCTTGAATGTCAGCGCGGGCGATTTTCTCCACTTCTCTGGCGATGACCTTTTCCCCTTGTTCCAAAATTTCTTGATCCCCGTAATCTTGGATGAATTCCATGAGGGTCATGAGGGCGTTGGGGCCGCAGACATTTTGAATCTGCCCGGATTTCGCTAGCTGCATAAAGCGATCCCCTGTCCGTCCTTGCCGGTAGCAGGCAGTACAATAGCTGGGGATAAAATCATCCTTCATCAAGTCTTTAAGGACCTCCAAGGGAGTTCGGTGATCCCCGACTTCGAACTGGTTAGCGCTCTTGTTCTCTGCCTGTTCTTTATAGCCCCCTACTCCCACAGTAGAGCCAGCGCTGACTTGGGATACTCCATAATGGATAACTTCCTTGCGCAGCTCGGCGGTTTCCCGGGTGGAAAGGATGAGCCCTGTATAGGGAACAGCGACCCGGAGAATAGCAACAATCTTCTTAAAGGTGGCATCCTCCACCAAATGGGGGAATTCCGTCAGATCCATCCCCCCGGCTTTTTTAAGCCGCGGCACGGAAATCGTATGAAAACCCACCTTGTACTTCTCTTCCAAATGGTCATTGTGGAGAAGGAGCCCCATGACTTCGTATTTATAATCGGCAAGGCCGAAAAGAACACCGCCACCTACATCCTCGATCCCAGCTTCCATGGCACGATCAAAGGCTGTGGTATGGTAATCATAATCGCCTTTGATGCTTTGGGGATGGACCTTCTCATAGGTGGGGCGATGGTAGGTCTCTTGAAAGAGAATATAGGTGCCGATATTCTTCGCTTTAAGCTTACGGTAATTTTCCACCGTGGTGGCCGCGATATTCACATTGATACGGCGGATGGCACCATTTTCGTTTTCTGTATTGTATATGGCATCGATGGCCTCGAGCACATAGTCGATATCACAATGAAGCGGATCCTCGCCAGCCTCTAAGGCGATCCGTTTATGCCCCATCTTTTCAAGGAGCTTGACTTCCTCTTGGATCTCGGCTATGGACAGCCGACGCCGGGGGAAGGAGTTGTCTCTGCGGTAGCCGCAATAGACACAATTATTGACGCAGTAGTCACTGATATACAAAGGAGCAAATAATACGATTCGATTGCCGTAAATTTTTCTTTTGATTTCTCCAGCTACTTTTAAGAGTCTCTGCAGAGATTTTTCATCCTCAACCTGGAGTAGCTTAGCAACTTCCTGGTGGGTTAAACCTTTTGCCCCTTGAGCCTTCTCCAAGATGTTATCAACCTCTTCAGGACTGGGGCATTTTGCTTGTGTTAATAACGTCTCGATATATTCCTGATCAATGAAATCAGCCTTTATCTTCTCCATGATGGATGATCACCCCTTCCCATATTGACTTCAAAGCCTGCACCGCTAATGCGCTTTTCAATACACACTCGGCAATGAGCCGACTCGTCACCGGTACAGATTTTCCCTACATAGAGCTCATATTTTTCCCTAACTCCAACCGGAGAGAGATTGGGCATGACCACATTAGCCCCGACTTTAATAGCCTTCTCCCGCCCTAAGGGATCCAAAGTTCCCATGGCCGTGGTCGAAGGAAGCAGGACCTCCGGTAATAGCAACCGAGTTAAGGCAAGCATAATCAAGGTCTTTTCAACGGTCCCACCCTTAAATTCAGCGAGAGGTGTTTGTCCATGAGGAATAAAGGGTCCAATGCCTACCATTTCCGGCTCTAGCATTTTCAAAAACATCAAGTCCCGGACAAGATCTTCATGAGTCTGACCCGGTAAACCTACCATAAACCCTGCTCCCACCTGATAACCGATTTCCTGCAGATATTTGAGGCATTGGCGCCGATCGTGGAAATTTGAATCTGGATGCAAGCGTTGATAAAGACCCTCGGAGGCGGTTTCATGGCGCAATAAGTAACGGTCGGCACCAGCATCAAAAAGTCTTTGATAGCTATCATAGGACCTTTCGCCAAGGGATAAGGTAACAGCGGCATCGGGAAACTCGGCTTTGATAGCGGTTATAAGCTCAACTAAGCGTTCATCGGTATAGTAGGGGTCTTCCCCACTCTGGAGGACATAGGTTCGATAGCCGAGCCTATGTCCCTCCCGACAACAGGCCAAAATCTCTTCCCGGGAAAGACGATAACGGTCAACGTTCAGGTTATCTCTGCGGATTCCGCAGTAGTGACAATTACGGCCACAGACATTCGAAAACTCGATAAGTCCCCGAAGATAGACTTGCCTTCCGTAGTGCTTTAGACGAGTTTGGTGACTATACGAAAACAATAGCTCTTGTGCCTCGGAATCTAGATGCTCCAGTAGGTAGAGGAGCCTTTCCGGAGTGCTTTCGTTTTTATGGTAAAGATCATCAAGAATAGGCTTCACTATCGAAATGACTTGTGACGATGTTTTTATTGCCATAGCGAAGCCCTCCTCACTAGAATTACGTATTGTCTATATTATGGAGAAAGAATATCCTTCAGTCGTTCCTTCCTCTGGTGACACCGCACTTGCCTCTCGACACTATGCTTACCTATGTCGGCACTTTCTTATCTCTATTTTTGCCGCGCCACATAATGAGTATGCAATAGCTCATGGGAGCGATGGCTGGCCGGTTCACCGAGGTATTCCTCATAGATCTTGGTGATTTCCGGATTATCATGGGATTTCCGCTTGACAGCTGTTTTATCTAACTCATAAATACTGGCTGCTCTGAGGCGATTGACCTCTGGGGTCTTGGCCTTATCCATGAGAATCGGCTGTCCGCCACCATTGATGCAACCACCGGGACAGCCCATGACTTCGATAAAGTGATAGTCTGCTTCATGGTTACGGATCTTATCCAACAGCTTGGCTGCATTGCCTGTACCATGGGCAATGGCAACTTTGACATCCATTCCATTGATATTCACAGTAGCCTCTTTTATCCCCTCCAGACCCCTGACTGCTTGATATTCAATTTCTTGCAGATCTTGACCTGTCAGGACATCCGCTACAGTGCGCAGGGCAGCTTCCATCACTCCACCGGTATTGGCAAAAATCACTCCTGCCCCCGTGGAGGTGCCTAAGAGTTGATCATACTCGCTATCCTCTAACTCCTTGAAGTTAATCCTGGCTTGCTTGATCATTTTCGCCAGTTCCCGAGTTGTGATGACCGCATCAACATCCTTCAGTCCCTTGACCGCCAGCTCTTCACGATCGGCTTCAAACTTCTTGGCGGTACATGGCATGACGGAAACCACAAAAACCTTCTTGGGATCAAGATCTTCCTTTTGCGGATAATAGGATTTGGCTACGGCGCCAAACATCTGTTGGGGGGATTTGCAGCTGGAGAGGTTATCTAGGAAATCTGTATAGTTATGCTCACAGAATTTCACCCAACCTGGGGAACAAGAAGTTATCATAGGAAGCTTACCCCCGTATTGGATACGCTGGATGAGCTCTGTACCTTCCTCCATAATCGTCAGGTCCGCACTAAAGGTGGTATCAAAAACCTTAGCAAAGCCTAAACGCTTGAGAGCAGTGACCATTTTCCCTCGGACATTGGTCCCGATGGGAAGACCAAACTCCTCCCCTAAAGCGACGCGAACGGCCGGAGCAGTTTGTACAACAACATGGAGATTGGGATCTTCTAGGGCACTCCAAACCTTATCTGTGTCATCCCGTTCTTGAAGTGCGCCCACCGGGCAAATCTTGATGCATTGGCCACAGTTAATACAATTGCGCTCGGCAAGATTCTCCTCAAAAGGAGTGGTTACTGCCGTATGGGCACCACGCTCGGCGATCTCAATCGCATTGACCTGTTGAATGGTGGAACACATACTCACACAGCGACCGCAGAGCACGCATTTGCTGGAATCCCTTACGATCGGACCAGAGAGATCCATGGCCTCGCGGGCTACCTTTTTCTCATAATAGACCGAGCTGATGCCAAAATCCTCCGAGAGCTTCTGCAGCTCACACTTTTGATTTCGGGCACAGGATAAGCATTCCCGGTTATGATTGGCTAATATCAGTTCTAAAAGCTCTTGACGAGTTTCCCGAACCAGCTTACTGGATGTTTTGACAACGATCCCCTCTTCGACCTTTGTGACACAGGCAGGATGAAGACCTCTCCACCCTTCTACCTCCACCACACAGATGCGGCAAGAGCCGGGCTCATGAACACCTTGCATAAAGCAAAGGGTCGGGATATCTATTTGCAACGCTTTGGCCGCTTGCAATAGTGTCGTTCCCTTAGCCACCGCAATATCTATACCATCGATTTTTAAATTAATCTTGTCCACCTTGTTTACCCCCTTACTCTCTGCATGCTGCATTTTCCGCATGGGCATTTTCCTTGTACATGGGCTTCAAACTCATCAGCAAAATGTTTAAGCAGGGTGGTCACCGGAACAGGAGCACTTTGCCCTAAACCGCAAAAGCTTGTGTTTTTCATCGTCTGGGAAAGGCTCTTTACGCGTTTAAGGTCTTCAGTTGTCCCTCTGCCTTCGGATAGCTTTTCAAGGATTTCCAGGATTCTCTGGTTTCCTTCTCGGCAGGGCGTACACTTCCCGCAGGATTCCTCGACAAAGAACTCCATGACAGCCTTCAGATAATCCACAACACATTGGCGATCATCTACAACTAACACCGCTCCTGAACCAAGGGATAAACTATTCTTTTTCAAGTCGTGATAACAAATCTTGGTATCGAGCAGGCTCTCTGGAAAACAGGATCCGCTGGAACCGCCCAAATGGACAAACTTTAATTTTCTACCTTCGGCAATGCCACCACCAAGGTCTTCTACCAATTCACGGAGTGTGGTTCCAAAAGGAACTTCATAAACTCCGCGGCGAACTACATTTCCGGAGAGGCACATCAGCTTGGTCCCACCGCTGTATTCTGTACCGATGGACAGGAACCTTTCTCCACCTTCCCTGACAATCCAGGGAATGCAGGCATAGGTTTCCACATTATTAAGCACCGTCGGCATCATATTTAAGCCGGCATTTTTAATATAGGGGGGCTTACGCCGAGGACGGCCGGTTTTCCCTTCGATGGACTCGACTAGGGCCGTATTTTCACCACAAACATAGGCTCCTGCTCCTGATACCACCTGGATGTCAAAGTTCCATCCGGTTCCTAAAATGTTCTCACCCAGGAAACCGGCTTTCTTCGCACTCTCGATGGCAGACCTTAGGGTTCTTTGGATAGCGGGATACTCTCCACGACAATAGATGAACCCTTCCTTGGCGCCAAAAATGAAGGCTCCAATGGTCATTCCCTCAATCAGCATCAGCGGGTCCTTAGCCATGATATCCCGATCCTTAAAGGTACCCGGTTCCCCTTCATCCGCATTACACACCATATATTTAAGACCCTTTTCCAAAGGTATCGCATAGGCTTGTTCCCATTTGATTCCTGTAGGGTAAGCCGCGCCACCCCGGCCAAAAAGCTGGGCAGTTTTAATTTCCTCAATGATATCCTCCGGGTTCATGGTAATAGCTTTTTTTAACCCTGCATAACCACCGGCTGCTAGATAGTCCTCCACAGAATCGGGCTTAATTCGATCAAAACGATAACTTAAAATCTTTGTGTTCTCCATAATTTAAGCCTCCTCCTTGCAGATGTCGATTACAGCTTTAAGTGCCTCATGAGTTAAATTCCCGTAGACCTTCTCCCCAATTTTTATAGCCGGGGAGATATCACAAGCACCAAAGCAGCTTGACTGCACTATAGTAAACAAACCATCTTGGGTAGTTTCACCTGTCTTGATTCCAAGTACCTCTCCTAACAAATGTTCAATAGATTCAGCACCGCTCACGTGACAGGGGCCACTCTTGCACACCTCAATGAGGTATTTTCCCCGCGGTTCTGTACTAAACATAGCGTAAAAAGAAATGACTCCATAGACTTTGTTCAAAGGCAAATCTATCGCTTGAGCTACGTACTCTACCCATTCCTTAGGTAGATAATTCTGTCCGGAAAGAGCTTGCATTTCCAGCATGATTTGAATTAGATTTTCTTTTGCATAGCGATACTTTTCTAGAATATCGTTGATTCTTTCCATCTCTAATTCTCCTTCGTCGTATTACTTCGTTACTTCCTTATTACCTATGATAATTATGATGAATGGTATTGTTTCACTTGGCGAAACCCTTTTCCATCATACAAAACATTTACTCATGCATTCATTGTATTCATTTGTGATATAAATTACAATACCTAATGACGAAGTTTAAATTTTGGATTTAGCAACAAGTTTCTAACTATTCTAAAATTTAGAACCTAGTATTGTTTATTTGCACTTGGGCAATCTAGATAAGGTTATATAACTTTATTTCGAGGAGGTTTATCATGACAACCAAAAAAACCGCTTCAGGATTAGAAAGCCTAGCCGGGTTGAAAACAGACATGGAAGTAGCTGAAGAATTAGGCACTCTAAAATCGCAATATGAACAAATGCAACAGTCTATTTCTAGCTTGCAGTCCAGTCTTAGTTCACAAAATAGCGCTATGGGACAAGGCCAAAACCAAAGTCAGCAATTAACTCAACTTTTTGATCAAATGAATCAATTCAAAAGTCAATCCAAACAAGAGCATTCCCAAAGCTTAAATCAACTACAGACAGCCCTCCAATCCGCAACCCAATCTCTAAATCAAGCTAGTCAAGCGATTCAGTCCTCCAAGGCCTTATCGCAAATGAATGATTTCATCGAACAGGCTCAATCTCAACTTCAAAGCATGTCTCAAAGCAGCCAACAGATGTCTCAAGGTGCAACGGGGCAGAGTTCTTCTATGCAAATGGGACAAAATTCTGCTATGCAGATGGGGCAAGGAACTTCCTCGCCGATGGAACAAAAGATCGAACAAAGCGGCCAAGATTCCCAGATGGGTCAAAGCCTCCAATAGTAATTGCAAAAATATGAAAAATCCCCTGGCCACTGAGCTATGGGGTCAGTTTTGGAGTGGAAAAGTCAAAATTGCACGCATCTCAATGGAATTCTCTGATTAAATAACTTCAAGAAGCGCAAAGAAGGGATAGCCAAATTGGCTATCCCTTAAATTCTCTATCCACTCCCGTTGATTAAATCATTTTGTTGTTTGAGTGCCTTCGTCGCTTTTGTACTCTAAAATATCACCTGGTTGACAATCCAAAGCCTCACATATCGCTTCTAAGGTTGAAAACCGAACCGCTTTTGCTTTTCCATTTTTCAGAATAGAGAGATTCGACATGGTTATGCCAACCTTCTCCGAAAGTTCTGTTACGCTCATTTTTCTTTTTGCTAACATCACATCAATATTAATGATAATAGCCATGAAACCCACCTCAGATCGTCAAATCATTTTCTGATTTTATATTAATAGCTTCTTGTAAAAGTCTTTGGAGAACGGCAGCAAAAACGGCGATCACCATTGAAGCAAAAGGAATAACCATTCCGACAAATATGAGACCAGGCGCATCATCTTTATCCGCTACAAAAAAGAATAACGGCAAGCCTAGCAGATGTAAACTACAGATTGAAATGGCACAGTACTTGATTTTCTTTAAAGCTATTACCGATAATTCAGAGAAAGCTCTACTCTTGTCAATATAACTTAAAAGTTTAAAGGCTTGGTACAGAGCAAAGTAAAAAGGTATCGCAGAGCCATATAAAATGGTATATACAATATACTTCAAGGAATTGATATTTAAAAAACCAGATACAGCAGAAGCCAGTTCAGGCACAAAAAATATACACAATGCAAGAATTGGGATTCCTAAAAAAATAACAGCCAGTCTCAAAAAGTGTGTTTTAATTTGTTTCATAAAAAAACCTCGCTAATTGAATTTCATTAAAAATGTTATCATTTTGGGTTTTATCTCTTAAGAAGATTTTCCAATGGTTTTTGAAGCGCTTCAATAAAAGCGGTGATGATACTTGTTGCTAAAATAGCCATTAGGCTCAATGCTGTTGGACCTGCTGCATCATCTCCTGTGATGCTGGAAAGCACTCTTAAGTATGCTATTCCTAACACAAAGAAGAAAATGATGATCAAAGCAGTTTTCCTTATAACCTTCAAGGATTTAAGCGATAACTCGGAAAAAGCATTGTTCCTCTCGATATAGGTTAATAGGTTAAATGCTTGATACAATGCAACAGAAAACGCAATACAGCATCCATAGGCAAAAACTAAAAAGGGATATGCCGAGTAAACCCCAGGTTGTGTTTTGATCTCTCTGATGGTTAGCACCGGTAACCAATAGATACACAAAGCAAACACCGCGATACCAACTACAAAAATTATTGCCTTTAAAAAAATGGTTGAACCATGTTTAATATTCATTTAAGGCACCTCACTGATTTGATGATAAACTGATTCTAACATAATATTTATCGATTATCAATAAATTTATATCGTTTCCAGCGATGCCAAAATTCTGCGAGGCTTAATTGAAAGGTGAGAAGCCATTTTGTAAACTGAGATGCAGTCTTTGTAACCGACAACTGAATATTTGTAAACGAAACGCAGTTTTTGTATTCGAAATGCCTGCTTTGAAAACCAAATGCAGCTTTTGTAACCCAAACGCAGTTTGATTTATTTGTTTTCATAACCTATCCTGATTTATACGGGCATGCCAAGTGGAGGTCGACTCGGGAATGTAAATTATTTTGTAATCGTAGAATCCACCCCGGTTTTTGGGTTGAACTTGGGTTGTTGGCGGCTTAAGTTTATCGTTTATCGTTTGAGAAGAGCAAGTTTCATCACGATTTCACTGGCCGCAACCGGTGAGCATCCCAGTTTCTGCAAAGCTTCTTCTCCATGGCAAAAGCTGAACGTTTCGTAGGGGCTACGGTTGTTCAGCTTTTTTCTTTTGTACGAATTGATATGATTCATCATGCGAGTAATCTCTTCCTATCCAGCTTTGGCGAACGACCTTTTCTCACACTAAAAGCAGAATTTGCTCGCCCCCTACGTTCCACGTACAGTCCTTGTGAGCCTTCCTCCATGTAAATACGTTCCCATTTCGCTACAATGTTATGGTTACACAGATTGTATTTTGCTGCTGTCTCACGAAAGCTTAGATGGTTTGCTTGCATATCTTCAATGACCTTTTGTTTAAACTCTCCCGAGTAAGTAATACGTTGCTTTTTTATCGCATTTATTCCATGGATTTCGTAAGCCGCTATCCTTTTCGAAACGTCACTTAAATGTACACCAAATTTTCTAGAAGCCTCTCCCGCAGATATTCCATTATCTAATACACTTTTTATTACTTCCAACTTAAATTCAGGTGAATATTTGGCCATAAAAAACTGCACCTCCAAATACTAGACATAAATACTTTACCACATGTCTAACATTTGGGGTGCAGTTCACCATACCCGCGGTTCCTTTATAACACTAATCATAAGAATATTGAGTTACAGTATCTTCTTGGTCAACATACTCTAGAATATCACCTGGTTGACACTTAAGTGCTTTACAAATCGCGTCTAGAGTCGAAAACCGTATAGCTTTTACTTTACCGGTTTTTAAGTTTGAGAGATTAACATTAGTAATCCCAATTTCCTCAGCCAGTTCGTTAAGTTTTTTCTTCCTTTCAACCAAGACTCTATCTAATCTGATTATTATAGCCATTGCTTAGCACACCCTTACAATGTTGTATCTACTTCGTCTTGAAGGTACATACCATATTTGAATATATCAGCTATTATATAGACAATCACTGCAACTAAGACTCCACTTATATGGATATTTGAAAAATCAAATGTGAAAATCTTTGTTACAAAAGCTGATCCCAAGAGGTTTTTAATTGGATCTAAAGCAACCGAATAAATGATTATTGATAATGCTATTTTTTTAAGACTATTAACAGTATCGATATTAAATGGGGTTGTCTTTTTTATGATTGAATTAAGAATATTCATCACTTGTTTTAAGCCATATAGAAAAACAATATTAAGAATCGCACTTGAAACTAAATAAGTAAGAAAGGCTGATTTTGGGTCAAATCTACTGATATTTAGAGGTTGAATTATACTAAAAGGAACAAATATACCAAAAGCGGCACCATTAGATGAGTTATATGCTATAAACCAATCCATATTTCCTTTTTCAGCAGTAAATCCTTGTTCGGGAGCAAAGAATAAAAAAAGAGCCACAATTAAAGCTGCAAAGAGTAATATTATGCCAATTACAAAGATAAGTAATAAGATACTTTTGATAATTCTAGCTCTTTTTTGCATATTTATAACGCTATCTTGTTTCATGAAATTACCTCCCTTTTTTACAGTATATAGCATACTATTCGAATGTCAATAATTTATTAACGATATTCATTAATAAATTTAGCTTTCTAGTATGGACACCAAGCTCAAAACCTTAATTGAAAGGTGAGAAGCCATTTTGTAAACTCAGATGC
>NZ_JBBWUA010000032.1:0-14635 GCF_038181555.1 Desulfitobacterium sp. THU1
AAGATCTGGTGATTATTCCGGAGGGGTTCCACCCGTTCCCATCTCGAACACGGAAGTTAAGACCTCCAGGGCTGATGATACTTGGACCGCAGGGTCCTGGGAAAGTAAGTCGTTGCCAGATAAGTAAGCAAAAAGACCGTCTTTTATAGATGGTCTTTTTGCTTTTCACTAAAGTGAAAACGAAGTAGACGAAGTGCATGATGCTTTGGGGTCGGTTCCACCCGTTCGGGCTCACACGGCATGGGTATTCTTCTAACAGTTTGCAGTATGGCCGAAATAGTCCACTGGACTATTTCGCGGCGCCACGTAGCATATTGATTTACAATTAAAACTGACCACTAATTGAATTATACCCCAAAAGGTAGAAGGTTATATAAGCAATGTTAAAGGTAGACAAAGGGGTAGACAAGAGAACCGCCCCCTTGTCTGACTGAAATGATAATGAAACACTACCTCAAGGTGGGTAGATCTCGTTCAAAGAGATCCTTTGTCTTTAGTGGCATAACTGAATCGACTAGCATAGCAAATTCTTCTGGAGATTCCATCATCCCAGTATTACACCACTTGGTTGCTAATTGTGTGCAGAATAAGGCAACTGCATCAGCTTGAAAAAGGACGGACTTGGTTGGACAAATATTTTTGTACTTAAGCAGAGTTTCAATATACATATCTTTAGTGCTACGGTAGCTATACTTGCTTAAGGAATTGCAATCATTGGAAATATGAGCGTATTTGTAGATGGACTTCTCTATGTACATTTCTGTGAAAAGCAGTCTGTGAGCTTGTTCCCAAGTGAGAGTTCGACCAACTTGCTTAAGGGTATTCTCGGCTAAGATGTTGAAATGCCAATTTGCCACTGAGTATTTATCTTGAAAATGCCGATAAAATGTCTGCCGTGAAACATGAGATTCTTTACAAAGAAGTTTGGTACTAATATCATCAATAGTTGTTTGTTTCAAGAGACTACCCAAAGTGTGAAAGATATGCAATTTAATTTCATTTAAATCGCTGGTCATGATTCCTCCAACTTAGTTACAAAAGTTTGTACATAAAATGTGTACAGATATAATATAGCACAAAAGTTCTATTATGTACAAAGCGGTGACACATCCTCTATTTTGTAACTTCAATACTTGGAGATGTGGTTGCTATAATTATTACAACAAGGTTTTTCAATAAGATGTTTTAGGAGGAAAGAAAATGGAAAAAGGTAAAGTTAGTCGTCGATCGTTCTTAAAAGCCTTCGCAGCTGGTGCCGCAAGCGTGGCTACAGCGGGAGTTTTGGCTGGTTGTAGCACCTCCAGCAAGGCGCCCGCCGGCACCTATAAACCAGGGACTTATTCTGCTACTGCTGATGGAATGTCCACAGTAAAGGTTACGATGACCTTTGATGCCGAGAAGATCACCGATGTTCAGTTAGATGTTTCGGGAGAGACCAAAGATATCGGTCAAAAAGCAGCGGATACCTTAAAACAAGCGCTGTTGACTAAACAGTCTTCTGAGATTGACGCCGTCAGTGGTGCATCGGTTACCAGTAAAGCTGTACAGAAAGCCGCTGCAGCTTGTATTGCTCAAGCCAAAGGGGAAAGCGTCATCATCCCAGAAGAGAAGGGTGCCCAAAATACCGACCCCAGTATACCGGCTTGGCTAGGTGCAGAACCCAGTATTGCTGATTCCGATTGCGCCAAAACGATTGACACAGAAGTCTTGGTCGTAGGAGCTGGAACCGGTGGCATGTTTGCAGGCTGTTCTGCAGCAGAAAATGGGGCTAAGACCCTAGTCATTGAAAAGAACCCCACAGGGGGAGGTATTCGCGACGACCTTTCAGCTATCGATAGCCGTTATCAGAAAGAATGGGGAACTAAGATCAATAAATTTGATTATATTACCGAAATGACGAAAACCGCTGCCGGTCGTATCGATCAACGCTTGGTCCGTTTATGGGCAGATCATTCCGCAGAGGCCATAAACTGGTACGGGGATCGCTGCGCAGAGCGCGGTGTAAAACTGTGGCATGAAGCTGGGGAAGATTATAAAGACGATCGCTACAAATATTTTCCCACGGGGCATACCCCTCGTTGGGCAGACAGTGATAAAGGGGATGGCAAAAAATTAGACGGTAATATCGTACTAGGGGATTATGCCAAATCCAAGGGTGTAGAATTTATGTATGAAACCAAATTAGAAAAGCTCATCAAGGAAAACGGTAAAGTCGTTGGGGTTTACGCAAAGGGTGCTGATGATAAATATATCCGCATCAACGCGAGTAAAGGCGTTATTGTGTGCACCGGTGGTTACAGTTTGAACTACGATATGTTACAAGCTCTACAGCCAGAGAACCTCGCCATTGTGGGCTTCAATAATTCGATCCCCGGAGCCACCGGTGATGGAATCCGGGCCTGCATCTGGGCTGGTGGCAAGTTCGATGAGACACACAGCATGATGATGTTTGACCGCTGCGCTATCAAACCCGATGCAGTACCAGGACTGGAACAAGTGAAGAGCGGAAAATTCGGTATGCTCTGGATGGGCAGTCAGCCTTGGTTAAAAGTCAATAAAGACGGTGAACGTTTCTTCAACGAATCCGGGACCTACGAAGGAATTCTCCACTCTAACCAATTCCAGAAGGATCATGCCCACTATACAATCTTCGATGCTGAATGGGAAACCTATATTAAGAAATTTGCATCCCATGGCTGTAGTCGTATGTACCCCTACGAAAACGGCGCTGATCCTAATATCCCTGCTGCAGTCATTCGCGATAAGCATATGCCAGACCTAATTAAAAATGGCTATCTAATCAAAGCCGATACAATTGAAGAACTAGCTAAGGGTCTGGGACTGCCAGCTGACAAACTAAAGGCTACCATCGACCGCCACAATGAGCTATATGAAAAAGGTGTCGATGAGGACTTCGGTAAGGAAGCTCACCGCCTCAGTGGCATCCGCACTGCTCCTTTCTATGGTGCTAAGACCTGTGGTCGTATCCTCTGCACTATGGATGGGATTCAAATCAACACCGATATGAAGGCTATTGACACGGATGGTAACGTCATCGAGGGTCTGTTCGTCGTCGGTAACGACTCCGGCGGCTACTTCTCTTATACCTATCCTAACCTCTCTACCGGTGCTGCTTGTGGACGCACAGTCACCTTCGGACGCCGCGCAGGCAGAATTGCCGCAGGTAAATAAGTATTGCTAAACAAGAGAGGAGTAGCAATCACATTCCTGGAATTCGGATATGACCGATAGATATAAGAAAAGACAAATTTAGTAATGATGAAAGAGGCTGAGGTCACTCAGCCTCTTTCATAGGTTCCAGCTCTGTTTGCAGAGAAGTGGAAAGATGTAAAAGTCCCCTATAGTATAGTACGAATGACTACTTTTAGGGGACTTGCTCCATTTGACTCTTCTGTGTCTAGAGTTTTGTGCCGCGTTCACCGCAGAATTTTACTCCTCGGTGAAAATAGCTACTTATTCTTTCTTAAGACCAGAAAAGCAGGGACCAGTAAGCTAGCTGACCCACACATTTCTTCTATTGCTAGTCATTTTCTTTAGCCTTTAAAGGCTCTCTACTTAACCCTATCCCATTGAGCTTTGCCTCCACTTCGTTAAATTTTTAAATTCCTTTTCCCAATTACAGTTATGAGAGATCTGTGCAGTTTTGAGGGAACAGGATCCCGCGAGGGAGACTGAAAACTTCAAAGATCTGGTGATTATTCCGGAGGGGTTCCACCCGTTTCCATCCCGAACACGGAAGTTAAGACCTCCAGGGCTGATGATACTTGGACCGCAGGGTCCTGGGAAAGTAAGTCGTTGCCAGATAAGCAGTAGAGAGACCGTCATTTAGATGGTCTCTTTGTTTTTCACTAGAGTGAAAACGAGAAACGAAGTGCATGATGTTTTGGGGTCGGTTCCACCCGTTCGGGCTCACACGGCGTGGGTATTCCTCTGACAGTTTGCCGTGTGGCCGAAATGATCCACTGGATCATTTCGTATCTCGAACACGGAAGTTAAGTATCCACACTGCAGGAGTATGCGTCGCGGGACGCAGTGTGGCGAAATGCTCAGCCGCATTTCGTTCCAGGGCTGATGATACTTGCATTGGAGCCCGAGGAGATTCTACCTCAAATGTAACTTTACCAGTCATATTGTTGGTTTTTCTGTCAAATTGAAGGTTTATCTGTCTAAATTAGAGATATTGTAGAAAAATTAAGGAAAAAATAGAACTTCTTAAATAGAGTTCAATATAGGGCTGTAGTATAATATAAGTGAAAGTGGCCTTATTCACAAGAATAGCAACTGCAGAAAGCCTCAACAATTGAAGACAAAGAGAGGAGGATTATTATGAGTGAAAATACGAGTTTATCCCCCAAATCGATTGCCTTCCTAGTTGGACTTTGCGCAATTACGGTGGCTGTTAGTCTTGGTTGTGTCTTTTTCTTGTAAAACCAGACCACGCGATTCCTAGCAGTATTCTTTAGGCTACTTAAGATGTCGCTGGAAAAGAGCAGGCGTTCTTTTACCGGCGACTTCTTTTAGGGTTGAGGTACACTTACCCTTTTGCTGGTAGCTTCTTTTGCATTAGTTAAGGGGGAGATGAGCGATTGCGTGAGGTTGCGAGAAAACACTTCCAACTTTTCGAAATTCTTGTTACAATGTAGGCAAGAGAATAAGGGGGGAATTATATGTACGCAGTTGTGGAAAGCTCATGCATTGGATGCGGCTCCTGTGAAGCGGTATGCCCAGAAATCTTTAGGATGAATGATGAAGGTCTAGCTGAGGCGTATACGAATCCTGTTCCAGCTGAACTTGAAGAGAAGGCGCAGGAAGCTGCGGATATTTGCCCGGTTAATGCTATTGTTTTAGATTAACAAAATTAGTAGAAGAGGTTCGACTTGTCTGAAGGCTGGTCGAACCTCTTTGCTTTGCTTATTAATTGGTACTATCTTCTGTGAGTAGAATATCTACAAGTTCTATGCCCTATCCATCGTCCTGGTTATTTACAGTTCAATTACATCTAGATCTTTGGGAACGAAGAGATTCCCCTTAAAATACTGCTTACCTTCATTAGTATATAATTCTTTGCGTTTTGGCAAGGTCTTGTCCTCTGAATGCCATAGGACTAAGTTCTTTACATCCAATTGGGTAGCAAGCTCACAGGAATCTTTTACCGTACTATGGTGTTTATCGTAAGGTTTAAAGATGTCTCGTTCCTCATAAAGGCAAAAAGCTTCACACAGCAGCCAGTCGCAATTTTTTGCATAGCTCTCACATGAAGGATGATAGGGTTCGTCACCCAAAAAGGTAAGTTTTTTACCTTCGGATAAATTCACAGTAAAACCAGATTGCTTTGCTTTCGCAGAATGAAGGTCAAAAAACGTGAAGGAGTAACCCATAAGAGATTGTTCTTGCCCATCCCCTACGGTTATTAATAGGATTCTCTCGCCTAATAATTCATTAAGTTTTTTGTCCAAAGTGATTTCTGCTAATGATTTAATATTCTCTACTAATTCATCATGACAATAAATCTTAAGATTCCCTTGGTAGCGGTCAGCTAAGATCAAACTGCCGATGATTCTGATAATCCAGACCATGCCTAGGAGGTGATCGGTATGACGATGGCTGACAAAGGCGTGATGGATTTTCTGGATAGGAACGCCGGCTTTTTCTAGTTGAGTTAAAATCCCATTTCCTCCACCAGCATCGACGAGTATATACTCATTCTCATCAGTTAAGGCGAAGCAAGTGTTGTAACAATGGGTAACTGCTGCGTGTCCTGTTCCTAGCACAATAAGTTTCTTCATCATTAATCTATACCTCATCTCATGGATTTGAAATATCTCTCTTCTATGATCATGACATGATGAGGTATTCTCTAGAGAGCGCTCTATTCCTTTCGAAAGGGTAAGAAGATTATGCTGCCTTAATCTTTTACTGGTTCGGCAGCTAAACCCAATGCGTTAAGTTTAGTTTTTACTTCTATGTTCACGGTCAGATTTTTAAATTCTTCTTCCCAGTTCTCCTCGAGAGCTGGGAATTCCTTTGGGAATTTCCGATGATATTCCTGACCGAATTTAAAGACATCGACTCCCAGAGCCTGGGCTTTGTCCAGTGCTGCTTGTATTTCTTCCTTAATCACGTTAGCCTGTCGATTTTCCAGCTCCTTAAAGTTTTCAGGGGTAGCCATGTTTATAGAGGTCATCTGTTCTCCCAGATTACCGACTTCTTCTACTGAAACCGTCATAACAGGTTTTCCGTCCATCAACTCAGGTTTGACTTTTCGGGACGCCTTCATGATTTCTATAGCCACTTTTTTTGATTCGTCATCAGGGGCGTCGACCACAATAATACCGCTTTTAACTTCTCCTAAGATCCAAAGTAGACCTCGGGTTTCCTTTGGATTGAACCAGCCCACGAGCCGATCATCTTTAAATAGGGCGGTATCCGAAAGTTTGACAAGTTTCTTCGTCTCTTTACCGGCTGAATGATCCACGAGTTCTAATCCAGAAATGAAGGGATCGTTGGTTTTGCTCACAAGACTCTTCATCACATCAAGCAGTGTCGTTTTCGTAGCCTTTGAGGTGGAGCCTGTGGCTTCGACTAAATTTTCCAGGGCTTTCGCAAGATTTTCTTCTTGTTCACTTTTAGCTTCTAAAATGTCTTGGGCTTTACCTTTGGCTATAAAAACATCGTTAAGCTCGCGAACATCATGTCTCCGATAGGCAAGGTCAAGGAGGGGCGAAATTCCGTTTTTTGCGGCCTCTTCGCCGATTATAATGACTTTGTTTTGGGCCAGAAAGGTCTTACGGCTAACCTGGTCTCTCCCATTACTAAGGGCCTCAAATAGCGTTCTTCCGGTCATGGTTGTAACCCAATACCCTTTTTCTTCTCCGCCATTGCTGTTGCTTTTTTGAGAACTACTTTTACCGGCCATAGGTAGGGAAATCAGAAGCGTAAGCTGGATTTGACCATCGTCCAATTGATCGATGCCCAGGGCATAAGAAATTGAGAGCTCCTTCAATTCACTGTAATTCCAGCACCCGGACACCATGAGTGCCATCATTAGACAAAGGAGGTAGAGAATAGAGCGATACTTCATGGGCGGTATTCTCCTTTTCTACGGACGATGGCAGTCAGGAGAAGGAAGAAAGGGATGATAAAGATAAAGTTCAACGCATACCAGGGATAGATTTCAAAGGACGTGAATTCATTCATTTCCACGATATTCTTTCCTAACAGGGTGGATACCGGCACGATAAGGGATACTAAGGGTAGTAGTAGGGGTCTATAGACTTTCAGCCGGAAAATCTGGCTTATACCGAGGACTGTAACATAGAGATAAAGGGCCATTTTAACATATAGTCCTAACAACCAAGCCGCCACAAAAATGGACTCTACCCGCTCGATGATATTTCCCAAACTGATGGTCCGTATGGCACTATAGAAGGGGAAGGTCATGGTTTTGGCTAGGTCGTACCCGAATAGGGCAATCACAGTGGCCGTTAGCGTAAAAAGGAACACCACTAACAAGATGGGAAAACCGATATACACTGTATTTAATTTACCTCGATGATTAAGGAAAGGGAGAAGGACAGCCATCATGATCAGTTCTATATTGGTGGAAAAGATATAGAGTCCTGTGAAAAATGAAGGGAAAAGCCCGCTTTCAAGAAAGGGCAGGAACTCTTTCGGGTCCATATCCTTCACGAGAGCTAAGACAACTCCCAACACAACAATCATACCAATGGGGGCTACTAATTCGGTAAAACGCCCGAGGCTCTCGATTCCTTTATAGGCTGCAAAAGCGGATAAAATCAGCAAGGTGATTTTGAAAAATAGGGGAGGAGTAATATCCATAAGAACCGTTGTCAAGAATATGGAGAATTGGGCTATGGAAAGAGCACTCATATGGATCAAGAAAAGGATATAGAGGATTCCAATCCCTTTCCCGGGCTTGCCAAGGATGGCCGTAGTGTATTCGAAAAAGGACTGCTTGTCGAACCGTTTGGCTAAAAAGTAGAAGGGAAGTGCCAGGAGTAGTTGCAGGGGAAGGGCCATTAAACAATCGATCCATACATCTTGATTGCCAGGGGGTGCAAAAATCACAAAGAGGAAGGCAATCCATGTAATCATTCTGCTGGTGAATAGGAGCAGGATCATTTGCTTAGAGGTGATTTTTCCGCCTTCTAACATGCTTTAAGCCTCCCTTTGTATAAAAAATTTCAAATCAACAAGCCGGACATGCCTAAAAACTAAGATGTAAAGAATCGGACGACCGCTTCGACGCCTTTGTTTGGATTGGGAAGCTCTATCCCTATGACCTGAAGAAAGGAAAGAATAAACCCAAGGGTGAGAAGTAGAGAGGACACCACGAGTTCCCGCCATTGCTTTTTACGTACAAGATCTGGCGTTTGGATAAGGGCTATAACCGTAAAAACGAGAATTACCGCAATCACCTTCATGAGATTGTCTCCTTTTGATCATCGCTAAGAATCACATTATTCCGTCGGCTCACTCTTTAAGGGAGTTGAAGTAAGCCCTGCTCGAATGAGATGGGCGGATACTTCAAGGTTAACTTCGATTTCAGGAAATAACGTATCCCATTCCTTCTCAAGTTCCGGCCATTCTTGAGGATATTGTCGATGGAATTCTTCCCCGAACCCAAAGAGATCCACACCCCAAGCTTGAGCTTTTGTGACCGCAGTCATGATGTCATCTCTAATTGCAGCCGTTTGCCTTTTTTCTAACTCCGAGAAGTTCTCGGGAGTTGTCAGATTAACGTCCGACATCTGTTCGCCTAGATTTCCTTCTTCCTTGACTTCGATGGTGATACTCAGCTTATTCTCGGTAATTTCAGGTTTTAATCGAGTCGCGGTTTGACTAATTTCAAGGCTTACGTATTTGTCCTCTGCTAGGGGGGAATTTACCACGATCGTCCCCGTATGGACTTCGTTGAGCACCCAAAGCACGCCTCGAGATTCTTCATGGGTAAACCATCCGACGAGCTGATCGTGTTTAAATACTGCGGTATTGTCCAGAACCAGCATTTTTTTGGTTGTGCCCTCGTCATTTTTGGTTAGAATTTTTAATCCCGGAAGGACTGGGCTGCTGGTTTTGCTCCCTAATACCATGAACAGATCTTTCAAAGTGCGTTTTGGCAGGTTTGAAGCGAGTCCACTCGTATCAGCTAAATGTTCAAGGGCTTGAGCTGGGTTTTTTTCTTGTTCATGTTCGCCCTTGAGAATGTCGAGGGCTTTCCCCTTGGCCACAAAGACATAGGTTAAACCTCGTGACTCTGCATCCCTCGTCAAAAAATCTAAAAGAGGTTTAAGGCCCTTTTTGGCCGTTTCCTCACCCACGACGATGACCTTGTTATGGGGATGAAACAACCGCCGATCAGTTTGTAAGGAGGCATTCCGAATCGCATCAAAAATGGTTTCCCCGGTACTTGTTACGACCCATACAGCCTTCCCACCCCCACCTTTTAGTTCACTGGGCTTGAGGATTTGGACAGAGAGGCTGACGAGGCCATCCTCTGTGAGATCGATTCCTATAGCCTGAACGATGGCGAGGGTATTTAATTCTCTTTTGTCCCAACATCCGGTGAGTAGATTCGCAAGCAAGAGAAAGCAGAGAGAAAAAAGCAGGTATTTCTTCATGGAGAGCGGACTCCTTTTTTTTGAATAATTGCAAGAAGGAGAAGAAGCAACGGGAAGACATAAATGAAAAGCGTGTTGTATATAAAATTGGCTGATGTAGCTTGAAAAGCAAGTAACTCTACAAGGCTGGGCGCAACAAGGACGCTTAAAGAGGCGAGAATTGCTCCGGTGGGCAGAATAAGGGGCTTATAATTTTGCAAATTTATAAGCTGACCTAAGCCCAAGACAATGACATAATAGTGTAAAGAAAATTTCAGGAAGCCACCTAAGATCCAGATAGCCATGTGGATGGATTCGATTCGTTCAATAATATTCCCCACATGAACCTCTCGAACCATGGATAAATAGGGAAACATACGTGACACTGCTCCTGTTCCAAAGATGGTGAGCAGCGAAATTGCCATCATCGTAAAAATGAGAGCAACTATCAAGGGAACAAATAAGTAAACGCTCTTAACTTTTGAGCGTTGGTTTAAATAAGGGAAAAGCATGGCCATTTCTATCAGTTCGTATGTTCTGCTGAGAGTAAGAAAACTCACTCCCAATACAGGGAATATTCCCTTTTCAAGAACAGGCTGGAGGAGTTTGAATTGCATATCTTTTGTTAAGAGTAAAGTAATAGTGATAATCGCAATAATAATAATGGGTGTAAATAATTCGCCTAAACGGCAGATCACTTCAACTCCTCGGTGAGAGGCGAAGGCACAAGCCAAGAGGAGAGACAAAGAAATGAAGAGAATTGGCGTTGTGGGCATCGATACACTGGTAACAAATAGGCTGAAAAGAGCTAAATTTATGGCCAATTGATGAATGAGGTAACAGAGGAGGAGTGCTCCCGCAACTTTTCCCGCCTTTCCGGCAATGGTTTGGCTGTATTGAATCACGGTTTGGTGAGGAAACTTTTTCGCAAGAAAATAGACGGGTGTCGCTAAAATGACATGGAGGGGAAAGGTTAAGAGCAAAATCAACCATGTGTCTTGGGGTGAAGACACTTGCTTTAATGCAGGGGAGTATGTAAGTCCAATAAGAATACGGCTACTGACCAGGAGGAGAATAAGTTGCCTGGAGGTGATTCGACCTGCTTCCAACATGCTACTTCGTTCCTTTCTGATCATCCGGTGGGGTGGGTTTGAGATTGGATTTTTGCCGTTGCTGGTTATTGCCGCCAAGGACGCGGGGGCGAGTACGCAAGAACCAGAGGGGGGCTCGGATGAAGACATCCTTTAAATCGGAAAGGGTCGATGGGGCCATAGGGGACATATAAGGAGCACCCAATGAACGAAGGGAGACTTGGTGAGTTAGGGCGCTTATAAAAACCAACACTATACCGTATAACCCGGAGACCCCCGCGGCAAAGATGAGGAAAAAACGGGAAAGGGCTCCCACATCCGTTAAAGACGGGACGAGAAAGGACGAAATAGCTGTTAAAGCGGTAATAACGACCATAGGAGCGCCCACAAGCCCTGCGGATATGGCTGCATCTCCGATCACGAGTGCTCCAACGATACTTACCGCCGAACCTACGGGTTTGGGTAAACGGACACCAGCCTCCCTCAAGATTTCAAAAAGAATTTGCATGAGGAGGGCCTCCACCATCATGGGGAAGGGAGTCCCTTCTTGGGTTGCAGCGATACTGATCAGCAATGCCGGAGGTAAGAATTCCTGGTGATAGGTCGTAATCGCCACATAAAGTGCTGGGGCAAAGGTGGCAAGGAAAAACGCTAACCAACGTAACCAACGGATGAAGGTCGCGTAGTAGGGACGTGTATAATAATCTTCACTGTTCTGAAAGGCTTCAATAAAAAGGTAGGGAACGGTGAGTACAAAGGGTGTTCCATCCACTAAAATGGCCACGCGTCCTTCGAGAAGTTTGGCACTGACAATATCGGGCTTTTCAGTATTGCCCACCGTAGGAAACAGATTAAAGGGGTCATCCTCGATATAGGCCTCAATATATCCAGACTCTAAGATGGCATCTGTGTCAATCCTGTTCAGACGAAGTTTCACTTCTTCTACCACTTCATCCTTGGCAATCCCTTTAATATAGGCCACACAGACCTGCGTTTGGGTTTGCTTGCCGATGTTCATGGAGGAAAACTTGAGAGCGGGGTTTTTTATCTTTCTTCGTAATAGGGATATATTGGTGCCTATATCCTCAACAAATCCTTCCCGGGGTCCGCGGACCACCGATTCGGTCACCGGTTCCGTGACACTTCTCTTTTCTGATTTTTTCAAGGAGGCGATCAGAGCGATCTTTGAGTTATCTATAAATAGGACAGTATCCCCTGATAATATGGCATTTACCACATCCTCAAAAGAATGGCTTGTTTTGACATTGGTTAACGATAGGCCACTTTCCCTAATCAGGACAATAGCACTTTGGTCATCTAAATTACGTTCCATAGTCATGAGCGGATAAATTAGGCTGGAGTTAACAGATGTCTCATTGACCAGCCCGCTAATAAAGACAATGAAGGCATCGAGGTGGTCTTTGGCACCAATTTTAAATTCGCGAGTTACGACGTCATTGGACTCGGCAAAGATAGCTCGGATGCGCTGGAGGTTTTCTTTTAAGGACAGGTCAAGGGAATCCGGCTCATCGTGGGAGACAGGATTATCGGAGTCAGAACGAGGTTTTCTCATTGACGGAGAGTCTGAATGAGAGGTGTTGCTCATAAGTGGTCGTGGTTGCCTGACCTTATCTAATAACTTACGCATGTATACCTAGTCTCCATCATCGTAAACTTCTTTATAAGTTTTTGACAGAAGGGATGCTTTTATACTACCCCCTAGGACGACGACACAATGTCCAGTAATTATCTATCTGCAACTCGAACCTTTGTCCGTCGAAGGGAAGTTTTAAACAATAATTGTGTAAATATCCTATTAAAATTGGTTTAATGTAAAATTTCGGCAGGAAATTACCAATTTCAGCGCGAAATAATGATTGGTTGAAATACAATAAAGAGGAGAAAAATATGGAGATATCTACACTAATTGGGTTGTTTTTGGGTTTTTTTGCCATTGGGCTTGGTATGGTTCTTAAGGGAACAAGCCTTTCGGCCCTTCTCAATCCAGCAGCTATATTGATCATTATCGTGGGGACCATAGCCACGATTTTCATCGGATTTACCATGGAAGATCTCAAAAGGATACCCAAGCTCTTTAAAATTATGTTTACCAAACCAAAGACTATTTCCAAGAAAGAGCTTGTAAAGCAATTTGCTGAGTGGACGACCGTGAGTCGTCGAGAAGGGATCCTGTCTTTAGAAAATCGTGTTGAAGAGATTGATAACGAATTTTTAAGAAAAGGCATGGGCATGGCTATCGACGGCAATGATTCCGAGTTTATTCGGGATGTGCTTTTCGAGGACATCTCTGCTATGGAAGAAAGACATCGGGATGGTGCGCTTATTTTTTCCCAAATGGGAACCTACGCCCCAACCCTAGGTGTATTGGGAGCAGTGGTCGGTCTCATTGCTGCTTTGAGTAACTTAAACGAGGTTGAAGCGTTAGGTCACTTAATCTCTGCAGCCTTTGTAGCGACCTTATTGGGGATCTTTACGGGTTATGTGCTATGGCATCCGATGGCCAATAAGTTAAAGCTTCTATCAAGAAGAGAGGCAGAACTAAAACGAATGATGCTGGAGGGGATTTTGTCCATCCAAGCAGGAGATAACGTCAATGCCATCCATAACAAACTTTTCGTCTATCTCTCCTCCACTGAGCGTAAAGAACTAACTGAGGAGATCGGCAATGAAAAAACATAAGAAAGAGCATCATGAAGAGCACATGGACGAAACTTGGCTCGTCCCGTATTCGGATATCTTAACTTTGCTGCTCGCTCTATTCATTATTCTATTTGCTGCAAGTCAAATAGATCAGAAGAAATATGAGAGTATAATGGCTGGATTCAATAGTGCCTTTACTGGAGGGCAAAGTGTTTTTGAATCGACAAGCGAGATGAATATTAATATCACGGATGACAACGCTGGGAAGAATAATGAGCAAATTACCACTGAAACCGAAAAGCTTGCTCAGGGTAGACTTAGAGAAGAACAAGATATGATGGCAATAAAAGCAAAGATAGACCAATACATAGGTAACAATAATCTAACTGCCCAGCTCGAGACCAAGATTACCGAGGAAAGGTTGATCATCAGCATTCGTGATTATGCTTTGTTTGACTCGGGCTCTGCAATGGTCAAGCCTGAGGCACAAAAGATGGCGTTCATCATTTCTGATATCTTAAGGGAATACCCCAACTATAATATTGAGGTTGCAGGCCATACGGACAACCTTCCGATTAATACTCCGGCGTTCCCGACGAATTGGGACCTTAGTGTCCAAAGGTCCTTGAATTTCATGAAGTATCTACTGCAATCCGGGAATCTAGATCAATCAAGGTTTCGTTCCATTGGTTATGCGGAGTATAGACCGATAGCTTCTAATGACACTGAGGCAGGCAGAGCAGCGAATCGTCGTGTGGAAGTTAATATTATTCGAAATTTCGGCAGGTCCACCAGCACTTTAAACAGTACACAGTAAATTACTGTGTACTGTTTCTTTTTCTTGACCAATTACAGTGCTACACCTTGGGAAATTCATGACCTTATCGTAGCCTTTGTAAGATAATAGATTTTGTCGAAATTGATATTGACACTGGCAAAATCAAATGATAAGATAATTAAGCATCACAGGAGCGGAGACGCTCCGTTGTTGTCCTAAGATCTCAAGATCGAGACCTTAGAAAATAGTAGTTGACAGTCAAACGTCAATCTGCTAAGATAAAATTCCATCACCGCAGAGTGATGGAACAAAACAATGGTTCTTAATGGTCTTTGAAAACTAAACAACAAGGAACAGCCAATGACTCGTCAAATGAGTAAAGACAATTTGAGCAATCAAATTTTCTTCATAAATTTTATGGAGAGTTTGATCCTGGCTCAGGACGAACGCTGGCGGCGTGCCTA
>NZ_JBBWUA010000033.1:0-13431 GCF_038181555.1 Desulfitobacterium sp. THU1
AAGATCTGGTGATTATTCCGGAGGGGTTCCACCCGTTCCCATCTCGAACACGGAAGTTAAGACCTCCAGGGCTGATGATACTTGGACCGCAGGGTCCTGGGAAAGTAAGTCGTTGCCAGATAAGTAAGCAAAAAGACCGTCATAATGATGGTCTCTTTGCTTTTCACTAAAGTGAAAACTAAGTAGACAAAATGCGTGATGTTCAGGGTACCTGGGAAAGTAATATCCACACTGCAGGAGTATGCGTTACAGGACGCAGTGTGGCGAAATGCTCAACCACATTTCGTGTTTCCAGATAATTAAGCAAAAGAACTACGCTATAATGCGTAGTTCTTTTGGGATTTATGTTGATCGTGGTGAAGTATAAAAAGCCAGTAAAAAATAAATATGGAAGAATGGTGAGCGGAATGAATCAAGCAGTTTTATTTATCCTGCTAATCATGACAATTAATATTATATATGTGTCGCTGACAACGGTTCGGTTTATTCTTATGATCAAAGGATTAAAAGAGTGGGCTTCGCTATTGTCTATAATTGAAGTGTTTGTGTATTTATCTGGACTGACTATTATTCTGAATAACTTGAACAGCTACTGGAATATCGCTGCTTACTGCATCGGCTACGGCATCGGCGTGTATCTCGGAAGTAGGATTGAAGAAAGATTGGCGCTTGGTTATATCACGGCCCAAGTTATTGTCGATTCACTTGATGATCCGCTACCATTAATTTTACGTGAGAGAGGCTTCGGTGTGACAACCTGGGTGGGGGACGGCCGAGATGAAAAACGATTGGTGATGCTGGTTTTGACCAAGAGAAACCGTCAGAAGGAGCTAATGGACATTGTTGACCAGTCTACTCTAAATTCCTTTATATTATTCCAGGAAGCCAAAAGTTTCAGAGGAGGGTTTGCGAGGGGCGAAGGTACTCTACCCGCCTTTCGTGTTTTCAGGTAAGCGAATGAGCTATGCAATAAGCGAAGTCCATTCGCTTTTTTATTTAGGTTAAAGATAAAATATTACTATTGATGATACATGGACATTTGAAATATATCTAACTTGTAATATAAGCTAGTAGTTTATGAACATAATAAAACAATGGAGTTAAAGTACAAATAGGAGCTGATGAATTGATATGCCTTTTGAAGAGACCCGAGAGGATGAACCTCAAGTACAATCCCTATTGAAGGATCGGAAAAGGATTAATGAGGAAGTCAATCGCCGAATAGTCCATGGGATAAAGGAAGCGGATCTGGGATATGATTCGCTTTATAGTTTTGAAAAAGCCAGCAAGAATAAAGACTCAGAGATTCTAAGCTTGCTTTTCCGTCGAATGTTTTTTTATCGATTAAATGAGAAATTATCTGCTTATCATTGTGACCACACCTATCGCTTTAGTCGCCAAATTCTTACCCAGATGCAGTTAAGTCGAGGAGAAATCAATGAAATCCTTGAAATATTCAAGAAGAATGATGGAGTGTGTGACTGTGAGGTTCTCTATAATGTGGAGAGTCTTTTAATCGGTAAAGGTAAGTAGAGAAACGAGATTATTTTAAGCATAAGGTATTAATAAGGAAGGAAGAAAGAACGCCAGCTAAGCCTGAAGCTCAACTGACGTTCTTCCTTTAAAAAATTTTCTAGGATGGTTTCAATTTCAAAATTATTTCGCAGCAAGTCTATTCACTAGGTTTTCGTGGACTATTCGCTGTTCTTTCATCGCTTTTTTGTCAGCAATGATTTTACGCCATTTGATCATTGCATCGGCTACGATGACAATACACAGACCTGCAAGTACAACCGAGATAATGATATTAAGCGTCATTCCTTTTGGGATATAGACATGAGTCAGATTGAAGTAGGAGGCAACTAAGGTTGTTATAAAGAGGAATGCAAAGGGGAGGAATGTGATCATGGCATAAGCGATTCTGCCTGTATTTTTCAAAATTATTGTTGTTCCAATAACCAGGGCCAAGGACGCTAGGAGCTGGTTGGAAACTCCGAATAAGGGCCAAACTGTTGAGATATCTCCGCCGAAAAGGAGGTATCCCCAAGCAAAGGAAACAAGCGCAGCAGAAATCAAAGCACCTGGCATCCAGTTCACTTGTTTAAAGGGCTTGAAAACAACCCCGAGCATATCTTGAACAACATAACGGGCCGAACGAGTTCCTGCATCCACGGCAGTTAAGATAAATACAGCTTCGAACATAATGGCAAATTGGTACCAGTAGGCAATCAAGTGGTCAAGTCCAGGAATTCTGCTGAACACATAAGACATCCCAACAGCTAAAGATACTGCACCACCAGGACGACCGGCCACCTCTTCACCAATAAGCTGAGAAAGCATAGGCAGCTTATCCACAGCCATACCCAATGTAGCGAAGAGCTCGGGGGATGTATTGATGGCAAAGTAGTCCCCAACGGGAAGGGCTGAAGCTGCAATCAGGGCCATAATCGCTACAAAAGACTCTACGAGCATTCCACCAAAACCAACAATTTTGATATCTTTTTCATTCTCAAGTATTTTAGGCGTTGTACCTGCCGCAATCAAACTATGAAAACCAGAGATGGCACCGCAAGCGATGGTGATGAATACGAAAGGCCATACCCCACCAGCAATAATGGGACCTCCGCCATTGATGAATTGGGTTACTGCAGGCATTTCTAATATAGGGTTAACAAAGACAATTCCTAATGCCAGCGCTCCAATGGTACCGATCTTCAGGTAGGAACTGAGATAATCGCGAGGAGCAAGAAGTAGCCAAACAGGTAATGCAGCCGCAAAGAAGGCGTAAATCGGGAGTCCAAGTTTTAGGATAGTTTCACTATAATTAAATAAAGGAGCAAGAGCAGAGTTCTTGACATAGGGGCCAAGGATAACGGCTAGAAGAATAAGAACTACTCCTATGAAAGAGGCTTCACCGAGTTTCCCCGGGCGGATGTAACGCATATAAATACCAATAAATATTGCGATCGGAATTGTCATAACCACTGTAAAGGATCCCCAAGGATTATGCTTGAGTGCATGAACGATAACGATGGAAAGTCCAGCCATGGTGATCAACAGAACGAATAAGATCGTGATTCCAGCGGCTATACCGGTAACAGGTCCGATTTCTTTTTTAGCAATCTGGGCTAAGGATTCACCATTATGACGAATGGAAGCGAAAAGGACAACCATATCATGGACTGCACCGCCAAGTACACCACCGATGAGTATCCAAAGGGCACCGGGTAAGAAACCAAACTGCGCTGCTAAAACAGGACCAACTAAAGGTCCGGCAGCGGCAATAGCTGCGAAGTGATGACCGAAAGTTACCCAACGATTAGTTGGTACAAAATCATGGCCATCTTCCAGGCGCTTTGCAGGGGTAGGTATTCTAGGGTCAACTGCTAATACTTTTGTGGCTAAGAATGTTCCGTAAAGCCGATACCCTAGCACGAGAACACACGCTGCAGCAATTAACAAATAAAGAGCATGCATATTTTTCCCTCCTCAAATTTATGCGAAGATTATTACAATAGCATTATAAAACTGATAATTGAACTATTGAGGAAAGCAGACAAAACATGCAAAAAATCGTGCTTGTGTTGCACGATTTTAAGGTTATCTTTATTTAGGTTTATAATCCTATTTTACTACGAAAATCTTTAATATAGGTTCGACTTACAGGCACAGTTGAGGCAGCATCATCAAGCATAACTAAGTTATAGGTTCCATTAAACCAAGGAATAATCTCACGAATCTTTTCGGTATTAACAAGGTAACTCTTATGAGTCCGTAAAAACCCCAAGCGATGTTCGAGCTCAGCTAGATTATAATTCGTAGTATAGGTGTTCTTCTGAGTTTGGATAAGGACTTGGCGCCCATTAATCGTGCAATATATAATCTCATCAGGATCGAGAAGAACAATGCGTTCATTCTCTTCGATTGGAAGCTTTGATTTAGGGATTCTCTCAAGAAGTGATAGAATGCGATTATAGGCTTCGGGATTAGGAGGATGGCTTAAGCGCTTTACTTTATCAATAGCTGCATGAATTCGTTCTTCATCAAAGGGTTTGAGCACATAGTCTATAGCATTGACCTGAAAAGCTTCTAGGGCATGTTGATCGTAAGCTGTAGCAAAAATGATAAACGGCAGTTCATCAGGCTTAAGTAGCGCAATGAGTTCTCGGCAAACAGCTAGTCCAGAAATATCTGGCATTTGGATATCAAGAAAAACTACTTCCGGTTTTAGTTTTTGAATTTTCTCAAGAGCTTCCCGACCATTCTTTGCCATCTCATCAATATGTACTTCCGGCACACCATTTAATAGATAAGCGAGTTCATCCCGAGCCGGAGCTTCATCATCTACAATAAGAACATGTATCACTGAGAATATCACCTCACCATTAAAAAAATCATTTTATATGCTCAACTATGAACATTCAACATAAAAACCATTGACTTGTCAAGATTAGCTGATAAAATAATGGCGAAACTGAACTGTTAAAGGAGCCTATAAATCATGCGCCTACTCTTCCTTATGGTCGAACATATCGGACTGATCGTTGGGATTGCGTTTCTTCTTATGCGCTTCACAGCCTTCCGTAAGCTTATTGATCATAACCTCGATCTTTTCACAATCCTTAAACTTTCGCTCCTTTTTGGAATATTTGGGATTATCGGTACCTATATGGGAATCCCGATCAGAACGGGTACGGATTCATTTCTTTGGGAACCTCGCTTTAATCCTATTGGCTTCGACGAAGCCATTGCTAATTCCCGGGTGGTGGGAGTCGTCATTGGTGGTCTGCTGGGAGGACCCTGGGTCGGTATCGGGGCAGGGCTTATAGCTGGGATTCATAGAGCCATGCTGGGAGGTTTTACTGGGCTAGCTTGCGGAATTTCTACAGTGATGGGGGGCTTGATCAGCGGTCTTGTCTATCATAAGTTAGGAAACCGCAGGATGGTCTCCCCTCTAATAGCCTTGCTAACCGGAGCCATCGTCGAGACCCTACAGATGGTGATAATAGTACTTATTTCTAGACCCTTAGAAAATGCTGTCGAGTTGGTTCAACTGATTGCACTGCCCATGATTTTAGCTAATAGTATCGGAATTGCGGTGTTTGTCACAATAATTCGCTCTGTTGTCCAGAAAGAAGATCGGATTGAAGCTAACCAAGCCCAAAAGGTTCTCCATATTGCTGATCAGATGCTAAGTTATCTCGGTCAGGGTCTTACCCAAGAATCGGCAACTGCCATCTCGAGGCTTCTTCTTAAAACCATCGGGGGATCGGCTATTTCTATTACGGATCACGAAAAAATCCTTTCCCATGTGGGGGAAGGCGATGATCACCATTTACCCGGTCACACCGTATTAACCGAAGCGACCAAACGAGTTCTTCAAACAGGGATAATGTCTGTTCCAAAATCCGTAGATGAGGTTCATTGTACCCAAAAAGGGTGTCCCTTATCAGTAGCCATCATTGTCCCACTCAAGAACTTCGATAAAGTGATTGGTGTCTTAAAGTTCTATTATAAGAATCCTAAACAAATCAAACCGGTAGATATTGAAGTAGCTCAGGGATTAGGCGATCTACTCTCACACCAACTCGAAGTTGTCGGAGCACAAAACCAAGCACAACTAATTCGTGAAGCTGAAATCAAAGCCCTTCAGGCCCAGATTAACCCTCACTTCCTTTTTAATTCCTTAAATACAATTGTATCTTTAATTCGTACAAAGCCTGACTTAGCTCGGAAACTCCTGATACAGCTAGGGTACTTTTTTAGGCAGAATCTAAATACTTCCCTCCATAATTTTGTCACGTTAAAACAAGAGCTTGACCACACGCGAGCTTATCTTGATATTGAACAAGCACGCTTTACAGAAAGTCTAAGCGTTCAATTCCAAAGCGAACCCCAAATTGATAATATACTTTTACCGCCGCTGACACTCCAGCCCCTCGTGGAAAACGGGATTAGACATGGTTTAAAAGGACTTGAAAAAACAGGCGAAATCCATATTCATGCAAAGGAAACTCAGGAGGGGTATGCTCTAATCTCTGTAAAGGATAATGGGGTGGGTATACCATTAGAACGAGTTAGTGAGCTGCTTCGCCGTCCAATCGAATCTCAAGAGGGGACGGGGATTGCTTTGTACAATGTCAACCAGAGGTTAATCTCTCATTTTGGCGAAGAGGCAAGACTTCATATTGATAGCACATTAAATCAAGGCACCTGTATTTGGTTTAAAGTGCCCATTCAACAGCAAGGTATAATTAGTTAGAGAAGAAAGACCATGGTGAGAACGATCAGGCTCGATCTCCCTGGTCTTTTCCTATCTGAGATCAATTTCCTATTATTATAGTTGATTATATCTTTAAAGAATCGAACGAATAATGTACAATGTATAAGAAAAGACAGTGTATATTATTCAACAACGTCAGGAAGTGATAAAGTGTCCATGCCGTCACGCCGAGACAAAAAACGAGAAGAGTTGAGGGAAAGAATTGTTTCGACAGCTATTCGACTCTTTCAAACTCAGAGTTTTAAATCCACGACAATGGAGCAAATCTCAGAAGTCTGTGATATTGCTCGTGGGACCTTATATAACCATTTTTCTAATAAAGAATCCATTATTAAGGAGTATTTAAAGCTGACTATGCGGGATAGGGAATCTGAAATTGTTGCTCTTCTGGAAGATGGGGGGAGTACCCATTCTCAGTTATTAAAGGCTTTAATGAAAATTAATGAATGGAACGAAAATAATAAAGAGGTATTGAGGATGCATACATCATCTTGTTATAACGAGATGTTTACCCGAGGTAAGAATCATTCCACTGGAAATCTCTATAATACTTTGCTGAGAATCATTTACCAAGGACAGATTGCAGGAGAACTGAGGTCAGATATATCCCCAGAGTCCTTAACAAAGCACTTGAGCGCCTTATATACCCAATGCTTTTTAGAATGGATAAGCGGTGAAAAGCCTAATCTAGGAAAGCATGAGATGGAAGAGATGTTGCAACTATTCTTTTTCGGTGCGGCCAAGCAATCTTAGGGGGGAAGAAACTGTGAATATGATTCAATTCTTATGCGATACTACTGCTGAGGCAGATGAAAGGTTGTGGGGAGGAAAAGGCGCCAATCTCCTTCGTTTAACCAGATATGGATTTAATGTTCCGAAGGGGTTTATTATTAGCACCCATGCCTACGACCTATTCCTTAAGGATAACAATCTAAAACCTCTAATTGAAGAGTATCTTCGGCAAGTAAGTGTCGATAATTTTGACAACGCCGAAATGCGTAGCTCTCTACATTCATTACAGGATTTAATATTGAAAGGGGCACTACCAGAGCAACTCATTCCAGAAGTAGAAAGTTCGCTAAAGAAGCTAACAATTATAGACCGACCTTTAGTTGTACGATCTTCGGCCTCTTTGGAAGATTCACAGACAGCTTCCTTTGCCGGCATTCATGATTCCTTCCTCAACTTAAGAACACCTGAAGCCGTGCTGGAGAGTGTGAAAAAATGCTATGCCTCCCTATGGTCTGAAAGAGCTGTTGCTTATCGCTTGAAGATGGCAGGCCATGAATCGATTAAGCAAGCCCTTGTCATCATGGAACTAGTAGAAGCCCAAGCTTCAGGAGTTGCCTTTACCTGTCATCCTTTGACGGGGAGACTGGATTTAATTGTGATCAATGCTAACTTCGGTTTGGGAGATGCTGTAGTCAGCGGAGCCATTGAGCCCGACCAATACGAGTTATCAACAAAAGAATTAGTTCCTGCCCTTGAACAAAAAACATTAGGGAAAAAAGAAGGGATGAGCATTCCCTCTGAAGAAGGCGGCATACAATTCGTGGATAAGGTTGGAACTGCACAAACTCAGGTACTACCAGATGAAGCTGTTGTAAAACTAGCTTTAATGGTCCGGCGTGTGTATGATACCTTGGGCAAAGGTTCGGAGCATCAGGACATTGAGTGGGTGTATGATGGTCAGGAATTTCAGCTGGTTCAGGCACGACCTGTGACCAAACATCCACGGTATACTTATGATATTCTCAAAAATCAACCAGATATCTGGTCTAATTCCAATATGAAGGATGCCATGCCCATGGTGCTACCCCAATATGGTTGGCAGTTCTTAAAGCTGATCTCGGAAGAAACAATGAATACACCCATCAAAGTAACGGGTTATCCCCTCCTAAAAGGTATCGAGTTTACTCGTCTTTTTAATGGGAGAGGCTACTTTAATCTATCTTTAATGCAATGGGTGTTTTTTGATGGCCTCGGTATTTCTCCCAAGGATTTTAACGATATGACAGGCGGACATCAGCCTCAAATCTCGGTTCCTCCTGTTATGGGTAAGAGTAAGGCTGAGAAATTATGGCGTACCTTAAGGTTGGTAAGAGCCATGCAAAAAGCTCAGAAAGGATCCCAACTTGCCTTTGCTAGAGCCCGGCAATATACAGATGAGTTTACAAAAAAAGATCTATCCTTTTTAGGAGATAGGGCACTAATTCAAGAGTTTTCAACGACTATTGACGAATGTATGGTTTATACGAAGACCTTTGCGTTAGGTACCAATGCCTCCGGTTTCTCTTATTATAATTTGGCTAAGAGCCTTGATAAGGTATTTCCACAGCAGGGAACAGCCGTCACCAACAAGCTGATGATGGGGCAAGGAAACATCACCAGTGCTGAGCATGGCTATCGTTTGCTTGAATTAGCCGATCTTGCGAAAAAAGATCCAGAGGCTATGGCATTTTTTGGAGCGCCATCTTTCAATCCTTTGGCATGGAAGGAAAGTCTTTCTCCAGAATCGCCCTTCAGAATAGCCTTTGGGGATTTTCTTAAGGAATTCGGGCATCGTGCGGTTTATGAGGGAGATATAAGTAATCCGCGCTGGCATGAAGATCCCAGTTATTTACTTCAGCATATTAAAAGCATTAAGAATACCTCGAACTACGCACAGCTTAAAGCTAGTCAAGGGGAAGCAAGTCAAAAAGGCTGGCAGGAAATTATGACTAAGGTTCCTTTTTACAAACGGAGGATCGTCAAATACTATGTCAAAAAGACTGTAAAAGATTCTGAGTTTCGTGAGTCTGCCAAATCTCATCTTGTTCTCTTTGCAGCAACTGGGCGTTCCCTTGCTTTAGAAATTGAGAAACGGTTGCTCGATAGAGGAATACTTCAGCAAGCAGGCGATATTTTTCATTGTTCTTGGTCAGAGATGATTTCCATCCTCCGGGGGGATTGGGATGGAAAGGGTTTGGATCAGATCATTAAAGAACGAAAACAAAGAATGGAAGAATTTAAGAGCCTTATAGCACCGGATAACATCATTGACGGGGTTCCTCAAAAGGTCAACAGGCCACAGGCTGAACTTTCCAGTGATTCATTAAAAGGTTTGGGGGTTGCCACAGGGAAAACTGAAGGAGTAGTACGCATTATTCGCCATCCTGATGAGGGACATGTTTTAAAGCAGGGGGAAATACTGGTGGCCCCGTCCACTGATCCGGCTTGGACTCCTCTTTTCCTAAAAGCATCCGGAATCATCATGGAAACAGGAGGGTTCTTGTCCCATGGAGCAATCGTAGCTCGCGAGTATGGAATCCCGGCGGTTGTTAATGTAAGTGATATACTCAACATCCTCAAAGATGGAGAGCATGTCATTGTCGATGGGGACGAGGGGAAAATCTATCGAGGCTAACAGGTAAAATTATAGTTTAATAAAGATCAATGGCGGCCTTTGCCCCTCGAGGGTGGTCGCCATTTTTGTTTTACATGTGAAGATTTAATTGCAGAATTCACTATTTAATGACATAAATATAATATAATTAAATAATGCTTGCTTTATAACAGATTTACACCTATAATATTAAGGTGCTTCTTATGGTTTGTTAGAATACTTACTATTAGTATACTTAATATCAGAATACTTAATTTCGGGATTATTATTAATATCTTTTTAACAGGCGCATTTTATTTTCGAGGTGAACATTGATGGATATTGAAAAGACAAAAGAGATTCATCGTCTGCTTTTGGCTTTTACCGGGTTATTTCATGAGAAATACCTACTACGCTTTCGCAATGATATAGATATCCAAACGGATTTGAAAAAAAACCAAAGAAAGATCCTTAATCTTCTTTACCATGAAAGCCCGATAACCTTGACAGAGATCGGAAAGCGACTGGATATTGAAAAAGGCAGTTTAACTGCTTTAATTGATGTATTAATGGATAGAGGTCTCGTTATACGATCCAATGACCCGAAAGATCGACGTAAATGCTTAATCTATTTAAGCCCGCAAGGAAATGAATTGGTAGAACGACTGATAACCTATTATTCTGAGAAGATGGAGCATTCATTATCCAACTATGATCCCCAAGAAGTCGAGGCTTTTGAGAAGAATTTGCGGCAAGTCGTAGATTTTCTTAAAAAGGTATAGATGATTTACAGAAGTATGTAGGATTCGTTATAGAGCTTGCCTATGTAGAGCAAATTATTCTTATAGAGCAGATATTTTGGTAGATGAGAGGAAGAAATGTTTTAATGATTAGTCTAAAGAATGATAGTATCGGAAAATTATTGTGGGACTTTTCCATGCCGGCTATTGTCGGAATGCTGGTTAATGCCCTCTACAATATTATAAGCAGAATTTTCGTTGGCCGGGGTGTCGGTTCAATTGCCATAGCTGCCGTGACTGTGGCGCTTCCGGTGATGACATTAATGATGGCGATTACGATGCTCATCGGGGTGGGGGCTACTGCCCTAATCTCCATTCGTATGGGCGAGAAAAAGATGGATGAGGTTGAAAAAATTGCAGGTAACGCCACTGCTCTTTTAGTTATTTTACCTTTTTTGCTTTCATTGGTTTACTTTTTATTTGCTGATCCCATCTTAATGCTCTTTGGGTCAAGTCCAGAGGTCTTACCTTATGCTAAAGAATATGTGCATGTGATTATGCTGGGAGCCATCCCTGGTGCTATTGCCTTTGGGGTGAACAATTTTATTCGTGCAGAAGGCAACCCGCGCTTTGCTATGGAGACTCAAATTATCGGTGCTGTTATTAATATCATCTGTAACTATGTCTATATCTTTATCTTTAACTGGGGAATTGCAGGTTCTGCTTGGGCTGCTGTTACAGGACAAACGATTTCTGCAATCTGGGTGCTGAGCTACTTTCTGTTGGGCCGTAGTAAAATTAAGTTAAAATTAAGTAATTTCAAGATAGAAACGCCAATTGTTTTGAAGACCTTAACGATTGGCTTTGCACCCTTTGCTATGCAAATCGCTAACACTATTCAACAAACCATCTTGAACCAAACATTAAGCCGACATGGTGGGGATATTGCTCTTTCAGCAGTGGGAATTCTGATGAGTGTGTCCATGCTTCTGCTTATGCCTATTGTTGGTGTAAGCCAAGGAGCACAACCGATTATTGGCTATAACTATGGAGCTCGCAATTATGATCGAGTCAAAGAGGCCCTAAAGAAAGCGATTATTGCAGGAACTGCTATGGCGACATTTGGTTATATTTTATTGCTTCTTTTCGCAGTTCCAGTAGTCGAGCTATTCAGCAAAGGGGATACTGCACTCACTGAATTAACGGTACATGCCTTGCTAACATTTATGGCCGTCATGCCCGTAGTCGGTTTTCAAATTATTGGTTCCAGTTATTTTCAAGCGGTTGGGAAGCCGATTCAGTCCACTTTCCTAAGCCTTTCTAGGCAAGTGCTGTTCTTTATTCCTCTCTTATTGATACTTCCTCGTTATTTAGGTATTGAGGGAGTGTGGATTACTGCTCCTATCGCCGACGTATTAGCCATCTTAGTCACCGGAACCTTTCTGTTTTATGAAATCAAAAAGCAAAGAAAGCTAGCCCTAGCCACAGATATCCAATCATAACCTGTAAGAGTTGTTAAAAATCATTGAGATATAATGTCCCCCAACTAAACCGCTTCTAAGCAAGGAAGCGGTTTAGTTTTGTGCGCCACGTCTGTTAGTTAAACCGATTGTTTACAGATCCAAAGCAGTTTATTATCGAGTTTGATAGTGAATCCTTTATTGTAAGTGAAATGAAGTTACTTTATACTAGTAATTGTGGTAACTAATCAATTTCTTTATATTACATAATTATTTCGTTATAAAGGGGATATCTTATGGATAATGATAAAAAGATTGCCGTATTGATTGACGCGGATAATGTATCGGATAAATATATTAAGCCGATTATCGATGAAGTCTCCAATCACGGCATACCGACCTATAAGAGAATTTATGGTGATTGGACGAAACCTCAATTATCTTCCTGGAAAAACGTCCTTCTTAATTATTCGATTACTCCCATTCAGCAATACAGTTACACTACAGGTAAGAATGCAACGGATGCGGCGTTGATTATTGATGCCATGGATATTCTGTATTCCGATAATGTAGATGGGTTTTGCATCGTTTCCAGTGACAGTGATTTTACCAAACTGGCTTCTCGTCTTCGGGAAGCAGGAATGTATGTGATCGGGATGGGTGAGAAAAAAACCCCTACCCCATTTATTGCTGCCTGTGAGAAATTTAAATATTTAGAAGTATTGGCAGGAGTCTCCACAAATTCTGCTGAGAATGGGGCTCAATCGAAAAATGAGAAACATGACCCACAAAAAGATGGTATGGCTTCCCTGGATGAATTGATTCGGACCATTCGCATTATCGTAACGGAAAGCTCTGATGAGGACGGATGGGCATTTTTAGGGGAAGTAGGGAAGAGACTAAACAAACGCTATCCGGATTTTGATACCAGAAACTACGGGCATACCAAACTTACCCCTCTTATTTCCTCTTTAAAGCAATTTGAGATTCAGCCTCGTAAAACCAGTAACCCTAATATCATCCATTACTTTATCAAAGATAAACCGAAGGGTAAGTAATTATTGCAATCAAAAAAAGATAAGCTATAATTAATGGATGTTATTATATTCGTGACAAGGAGAAATGCCTAATGGAAAGACAAAAGCGTGTTGCAGCCATCCATGATATATCTTGTGTAGGAAGATGTTCACTTACCGTGGCATTGCCGATTCTTTCGGCCGCAGGACTTGATACCGGAGTATTACCTACTGCAGTCCTATCCACTCATACCGGAGGCTTTGAAGGTTTTACATATCGGGATTTAACCGAAGATATTGAGCCCATATCCAAGCACTGGCAATCCCTAAATCTGAAATTCGATGCTCTTTACAGCGGATTTTTAGGCTCCTTTGAACAGATTGACTTAGTCGCCGATCTCTTTAAAACCTTTAGAGAAGAAGGCACCTTGGTCATGGTCGATCCGGTCATGGCTGATAATGGAGTTCTCTACTCCGTTTACTCTCCAGAGATGGCCAAAGGAATGGCTAAGCTTTGTTCAATGGCTGATATCATGGTGCCCAACTTAACTGAAGCCGCCTTTATGCT
>NZ_JBBWUA010000034.1:0-8425 GCF_038181555.1 Desulfitobacterium sp. THU1
GGATCACATACTTTGCTGGTAGCTTGTAGCCTTTGGTGAGCTTAGCTTGTCCAGTTTGGCAACCATCCAGGGTTCGGCATTCAGCCAGCAGCTCCGGTCCTGCGGCTCGATGGATTGCGCCGTCAACACCACCACCGCCAAGTAGGGATGGGTCTGCCGCATTGACGATGGCGTCGGCCTGAACCTTGGTTATATCATTACGGATTATTTCCAGTGGCATAATTATCCCTCCATCTGCTTCCCTGCTAGAAGCTACATAAGCGAATAAATCGAGTTATAAGGCATCTTTAAATATAATTCTCCTACTTTCTATCAATTCCTTTTGCCCAAATTCCCAAGCGCTTGGGAATCTGGGTTGTCCATACAATTATCCGAGCATTGTTGTCTGATCCCCGCCAGCCACTAATTCAAATGGGAAACGATCGGCAAAAAAAAGCAAATGTATGCCATTGGGTTGCCGGGCACACTCTACATGGTAGGAGTTTACAGGTTTGAGAAGGGGACTAAACGAATGTCATCATCCACTAAACAAAGAGGATTTGATCCTGAGGATAAGCGTTGGTTTTCAGTAAAGGCCGTTGCAAACCTCAAAATAGCCCTACAGGAAATCCAATGGTTATTGGATCGGGGTTACAAGGAAGGTCCCGTCGTCACTTTCGTAGGCAATCACTATCAATTCTCTTTAAGACAACGAAATGCACTCAAAAGGGCCTCCTGCACGAAACTTCAAGCGCAGAGGAGAAAGTTGGCCCAGCTTCCGTATCAAGCAGCAAACGAAAGAAGCCTAATTATCGATGGGTTTAATCTAATCATTGCACTCGAAGTCGCTCTTTCCGGAGGCCCCTTAATTTTGGGAGCCGATGGCGTTTTGAGGGATCTTGCCGGGGTCAGCGGATCGTACCGAATCATCGAACAAACTGATCGTGCCTTAGAAATACTCGGCCAAGCTTTTAAAAGGCTGGCGGTCCCTAAAGCGAAATTTCTACTAGATGCTCCAATTTCCAATTCCGGTCAATTGAAACATCGAATACTTAACCATGCTCATAATTGGTTAACGGATGTTGAAGTCGAACTTGTCCCTAATGCCGATGTGGTCTTGTCAAAAATGGAGAGAGTGATTACTGGAGATTCCGTTATATTGGACCAATGTCAAAGCTGGATCAATTTGTCCCGTGAGATTGTAGAAAGAGATATACAAAGCGCTTGGATCGTAAGTCTGTGTGACGGCCCTTGTCTTTAGTGCCAATCTCCTCATGTACACCTCCACTATATGGTATTTGGCAAATAAAAGTGTTTGTCATCTGATTAATTATTGCTATTTTGATTCTTATCGCTTTAGGGGTATTCCTTAAGATCGCTTGATGGAGAACACAGCTCTGTCAGGTAGTTCTGCTCTATCATCAAGAATACACCTTGAAGAACGCTCCGCATCAAAAACGAAGTTACTCCCTTCTTTATTGAATACATAGGTATACTGTCCGTCCTTGGTCACCATTTTGTATTCCATGCCCTTAATGCTGTATTCACCATAATTAAGATAGCTACTTAGCAAGGAGTATGTGAATTGAAACCGCCCGTCGGCCATTAGGGTTAGCTTTGGTGAAAGTGGGCTATCCTGCTCGTTACCCTGCATTACATAAACCATGGTCGGGATTTCTTCGACCTTAAACGGAATATAGGCTTTATCACTTCCCATCGGATAATAGCGGAGATCCTCTAATTCCCAAGAGTCTGCTTGAAAAGCTTCCATCTGCCGATCCCCAGCCGAAAAGGGAAGTGTGGCGACCTTTGTCGCATCACCGCTTATTCGCGCCATCTCTTTGCTCTTAATGTCATAACTATAGTAGTGGTCACTCCAGGTTCCATCCGAGTGATTCACGCCTCCGATAATGATGCTCTTTTTATCGGTACTCATCCATGGGTTAATTAAATATTCCTGCTCAAAGCAACCCTCACTTAGCGCAAACTCCGCTTCCAAATAACCTTCTTGGTAGTTGTAAAGAAAAATGCCATCCAACACCTGAAATCCTACCCGTTCAGGAGTCTCATAGAAAAGGTTAATAAACTCAGCACGGTAGGGCATGAGATGATATGATGGCTGAAAAACCGACTCCGACTGGGCTACTCTTTCGCTAGAACCCATAGATGATAAAAGCAACGCTGAAACAGTAATCAAAATGACTATCAGAGTATTGCCGATACGCCTTTTCATAACCACACCTCCCCTCCTAAGTTCTCTCACAAGAATTTAATACCATATTATACCACGCTTTTTCCTGGGTGGAATAATTCGACAATAATCAGTGAGAATTCCTCAAGTTTTATGGTATGCGTGCTGGGCTATAACGCAAATGAAAACAACGATGTCTTGACTTCCTTTGAAGTACGCCATCGTTGTTTTTTATGTTGCTAAAATAATTGCCATGACTGTAGATGTGAGGAGAAGGAACAACCTCTTTTTAGGTGTCCAAGATGAATTAAGCTTTTATAGCCCATCTCATTTTTGCTGAGCGGGCACGACTATTCATATTACATTCTTCTGGTGATGCCCGGATTACCTCGGTTGAAATCTCATTGTAAACTCCTTCTCGCAACAAACCTTTAAAAGACTTTTTGACAAGTCTATCCTCTCCTGAATGGAAAGACAGTATGGCAACACGTCCGCCTTTTGCAAGGACGTTAGGAAGTTTTTCTAGAAATTCATATAACACTTCAAATTCACTATTCACATCAACACGCAATGCCTGGAAGGTTCTTTGACATGATTTCCTAATCGCTTCTTTCCGATTATCTGCCGTAATAAGTTTGAGGGCATCTTCAATAATTTGTCGGAGCTTAGTAGTCGTAGAAATATCAGTTCCATTTTTCATTTCAGAAATAATAGCACGCGAAATTAGTGCGGCATATGGTTCGTCCGCATTTTCAATTAGCATACCTTCTAATTCTACTTGAGTCATTTTCCTTAAGCGCTCAGCACCAGACATTCCTTTTTCAGGATTCAATCGTAAATCCAATGACCCCTCTTTTTTATATGAAAACCCTCTGTCAGGATTATCTATTTGCATTGAAGATAGGCCTAAGTCTGCTAATACAAAATCAAACGGACCTGCCTCAGTAGCAACTTGATCAATATTGGCAAAATTCAGTTGCCTAGTAGTTAATAGATCTGAACCATACCCTAAACGCTGTAAGCGTTCTCTAGTTTTAGATAATTCAACAGGGTCTACATCAAGGGCATATATATGGCCCTTTGATTCTAAACTTTTTAGCATTTCTAATGTATGACCACCATATCCCAGAGTTGCATCTAAACCAGTTTGTCCTGGTCTAATTTGCAAAAATTCTAGTATTTCTTTAACACATATAGATATATGCATACCAGCAGGTGTACTGCCCTTTTGAATTACTTTTGCTACAGTATCTACATATTTTTCCGGTTGAAGTTCTTTGTATTTTTCTTTAAAGTTTCTTGGATGGGTTCCCTTATATCGAGCACGTCGTTGGTGCTTCTGCTCTGGATAATCCATTGGTTACCTCTCTTTCTTTTCTTATGTTATTTTTATCTTAGACATCCTGCTTATTACAATACCATGCACATGTGAACTAATCTATACGAATGGGCAAGCTCAATTCGCAAACGCTTGGGAATTTGGGCTTGCCCACCTCTGTATCTGAGGTGGGGAAATGATATACTATATTCAGTAATCTAGCAGCTCTCATGGAAGGAGTGACCTTTGATGTGCGGACGTTACTTTGTCGCTACCGAACGGGATGACGCCGAAATAAAAAAGATCATCGAAGAAGTCAATGATCGCTTTAAAAACACACCCGAATTGTCTAAAATGAAAACCGGCGAGATTTATCCGACAAATATAGTCCCGATCATCACCCCCGAGTCCCCAGCTCTCATGAAATGGGGCTTTACTCGTTTTGATGGCAAGGGGCAAGTCATCAACGCCCGCTTAGAAACAGCCGCAGAAAAACCGATGTTCCGCGAGGCATTCGCCGAGCATCGTTGTCTGATCCCCGCCAGCCACTACTTCGAATGGGAAACCATCGGCAGAAAAAAGCAAAAGTATGCCATCAGTTTGCCGAGCACGCTCTACATGGCAGGAATCTACAGGTTTGAGAAGGATATGCCTATTCCCCTCTTCGTCATCCTCACCCGCCCCGCAGCTCCCGTTATCTCCTTTATCCATGAGCGGATGCCGGTTATTATGCCGAAGGAGCTGAGCGGAGTATGGTTATCCGGCGAGATGGAGAGCCATGATGTGATGCATCATTCCGTAGAGGATGTTAGTTATGCTGGGGTTGATGTAACGCCGGCTTTGTTTTAGGTGTAAGGAAGCCAACGCAGCCTATCAGCCTACAACTTCCCTTAGCTTAGCACGTAACCTCTCTTCCTCTCGACTTCCATTGGTCTTAAGCCTTAGTATGGGGATCCCATACTTGGTTAAGATGGTGTCCTTCATTTGATCACGGGCCAATTGCTTAGGATTGTTTTCGTGGAAAGCATAACCATCAACCTCCACTACTAGTACAGGTCGCTTATCAAGCTTATTAAAAATCACAAAATCAGTATGGGTAAATACATTCATGGCAAATTGACACTCATCGTCCGTTAACTTCTCCGGATTACGAATGAGCATCCTAAGAGGTTGGTGCATAACCCAATCAAGATTCAGATATTCCTGTTTCCTCAAGACTTTTTCCATAACAGCGTTCATCAGATTCTCGGATTCATGCTCAGATACCCTTTTCCGCTTTTGCTTAAGAGCACGAAGTTCCTCGGCATACCGGTGATAAAGCAGATCAAAGACAGAGTATATATTGCTATGAACAACTTCAAAGTTGTTGTATTCGATATATCTTACCAAATCATCGAGATTAGAACTCTTATTGCGATCATAATCCGAAATTACTACGATTAGTCGATCGACTGCACGGGAGACGGCTACATTGATGAGATTGGGATTATCCACAAAATCATTGATATCATTGACAACGGTGGTCAAAATAACTATATCCTTTTCGCGACCTTGGTACTTGTGTACAGTATCTACTTCAATAGTTAAACCACCTAGTGATCTGGTAATCTTCTCAGCTTGCACACGAAATGGAGAAATAATACCCACCTTGTTGTTATCCCTACCCAAGTACTTTGGCAGGACCTCTTCTAGGATGACATCAATCTGTCGCTGATTATATTTGCCCCGGGCGTGATTGCCTGGGGCTGTTTTATATACAGTTAAAGGCATGTCCCAGCCATTCTCTTCAGTAAGTATGATTAATTCCCCGTTATAGAATTTAGAATTACAAAAACCAATAATTTGGGGATGACAGCGATAGTGCTCCCGCAACATGGTCTTAGGAACATCCATAAACAGATTTGTAATCGAGGAAAGCATGCTGTATTCGGCAAAATCATAGGCCTTAGGCAAAGCGAACTGGGCAAATATATTATGGGCTTTATCCGCTAACTCATTATTCACTACATTGGGTAATTGCTTAATATCCCCTACAATAACCGCATTTCTAGCACAGGATAGTGCCAAAGCCCCTGTAACAATATCCACCTGAGACGCCTCGTCCATGATCACATAATCGAATAAGTAATTGGAGCTAGTGCAAGTTCTTAAGGAGTAAGTCGTACTTAATACTACGGGGTATTCTTTAATAAAAGCATTAAACTCTTTCCACAAGGCATCACTGGTAAAGGTCTTTCTTTCCTTAGTATAAGAATACCGCTGAGCTAGCAGAGCCTTGAAAAGTATCAAAGAAGTATAGCTATATTCTTTCATGTTTTCTTCAAAGTGATAATTCTCTAGCCGCTTAGTGATTTGATCATGTTGCTCTTTTAACTCGGTTTCCTTCTTCTCATAATAGAGCTTTTGCAATAGTGTGATAATCTGGTCACTGGAATTAGCATAGAAGGAAAAACTCGTTATGCCATACCGAAAAAGGTTCTCGAGCTTATGAAGTAGTGATAGCCCTCCCCTTTCCTTAATCACTTGCTCATATTCTAACCACAAAGACATGATGGTACTTGAATTATGAGTGAAGAAGGACTTGAAACTTACGGCGTTGCTAAGGTTTTCCGATAAGTAAGTGTTGAAATACTCCTTTTCAACGGTTAAGGTCGCCAGTTCCTGCTTTAAAAGAGCCAGTTGGTTTTTCATCTCAAGCATTTCGCTTAGCTTAGGACCTTGTTCGTGGATTTTTTGTTGGTAAAGGGCAATATCTGTTGGCTCTATGGCCCAGGAGGACAAATCTGGGTATAACCCTGTTTGCTCAGTAAAGAATTTACTTTTATTTTGAAAGTTTCCCAAGTAGGCAGCGATAAAATCTAATCCCTGCTTCTGGAGCTTCTCTAAAACATTGGCAGTGGCTGAATTATTATTGGATACTACAGCCACCGTTTTTCCCTGAATCACAGCATTGGCAATAATGTTAAGGATGGTTTGGGTCTTACCTGTGCCAGGTGGGCCTTCAATGACACTTAGCTTTTCTGAGAGTGCCTTTTCCGTAGCAGCCTTCTGACTGAGGTTAAAACCAAACGGAAATATGGGGATCTGCTGATTTTCCTGTGTTTTCTCTAAGGAGAGCGGGTTAAGATAGTTAGCCAAGACACTTGCCGGACTAACATGAGTGATTCTGTCATATTGCTTGCCGAGAAAGCTTTGTTCTTCCTCATCGTCAATTTTCCTTAATCCGGCTAATTGTTTAAGATACCCAAAGACATTCTTTGATTTTGCATCTTTAAGGCAGCTTTGCTCTAAGTTAATCTCTTGGCCAGAATAAACTTTATTATAGCCATTGTTATAACCTAGGCTAACATATTCCTGAAAATCTAGAATCTTATTAACTCCCCAGAGAGGTTGTTTGTCTTTATAGACGACTGTATCGGAAGGGTCATAAGGAAAGGGATTTTTGAGCCACTTTACCTTAGGAAAGCTATAGTTATATTCCTTAGCATTGTTTTTAAAAACGACCTTCCACTTTCCCGTTCCCTTTTCATATGTGCAGGATTTGATGGCTTCCGTTCTGTCTTCGCCATTTAAGAGAATAAGATGCTCTTCAATATTCAATTAAAGATCATCCTCCTTGTCGTACTCCCTTTATCGCATTAAGGGCAATAATCTTCTAGTCATACCAATAGATGGTCATCAAAAAAAGGAAATATGCACCTGTAGTATAGCATGAGTTATCACCCAAAAGAAAATAGATAGGGAATAGCTCCCAATCCTCTAGAGAAAATGAAATGAACTATGCGGATATTATCCGAGTTAATACTACTTTTATAAATGCCCTTGTTATCTGTCATATAAACTAGCCCCTCATTTTCAGCACGCTCCAACCAAAGCTTGACTTGTGAAACTTCTACACAAAGAAGCTGAGCCAACTCCTGGAGATCTCTGCACACTTCAAGGGCTTTACATAAATAGGGCTGCACTACGCCAAAAACATCAAAATCTTCCTTTGTCTCACCTGAATAAACACCATTATTTTTCAGGAAAGATATCGTATTTGAGTTATTCTTACTGAATTTGCCAAACTAGTCCAGTAAGCTTTCACTTCAAGTTGAAGGGGAGCTTTTCTCTAACAAATGTTGCAATAGTATTTTTAAGCTGAGAAAAATGCTTTCGAATTTCCTCCCCAATGGCATCCAGAAGCCTTTTAATAAGTGTTTTATCGTAGGCTGCTTGGGGATTAAGCCACATATATACAAGCCGTTTTCCATCGATCAAGTTAATGTTTATTCCATTAACATGATCTATTGCACTTTGTTCAAAATCTCGAACTGCTATTACATATCCACCAACCGCATTTTGTTTAACCATTTGCGAATGAAGCACTGCAGCTGGAACGTAATTGACTTTGCCCAGTTCACATTTTACTTGCCCTAAATACAATCCTTCAGCGCGTTCATGGATAATATCAATACCGCGTTCTCCACTTTTCTTTGTTGGAACAGCTTTCCCGCCAAATTGGGTCTCCAGTACTTTGGCAACGAAATGTTCGAAGGCATAGGGATCTTCTTCTTTGTACTCTGGCCTTTCGCCAAAATCCTTTTCCTTCTTAAAACGGTGGTATAGACCGATAGCAAGTGTCTTTTCTAATTCTTCAACATCGTTAAAGTATGAGCTTATCAATGGGGCTCCCTCCAAGTCGTTTTTCTATATCCTTTCCACAAAATTGGAAAAGCATAAGCCGGCAAAGAGGGTTAACAGAGTTAGGGCATCCGTATGGATCTCCCCCACTGTATTCTGTCTATGAAATACAGATGTAACCGTCAAGTACTTTTGAACAAATTTCGTTAATTTATTTTGAACACTTTTTACCTAAAAATGGTCTGTCGATGCTTGATCCTATAACTATCACCACTTAGATTCAGCACTTCGCTTTTGTGAAGCACACGGTCTAA
>NZ_JBBWUA010000035.1:0-7944 GCF_038181555.1 Desulfitobacterium sp. THU1
GTGGTTCATACCCGCTCATTCGAGAGTTCAAATCTCTCCCCTGCTACCACACCTGCGGGTGTAGCTCAATGGTAGAGCGCTAGCCTTCCAAGCTAGTTACGTGAGTTCGATTCTCATCACCCGCTCCATAGGAAATGTTAACCGCACTGTCATATCAGTGCGGTTTTTATTATCTTGGTTGAGCTTGAACCAAAACACATTCGTTTGCTACGAGCTTTAGGCCTTTTTCCCGTCCCTTACGAAGGGCCTCTTGACATTCAGCGCCTGGCTGCATCCACACTCTTTTGATGCCAAGTTGAGCACACTCCTCAATTATTTGCTCAGTTACTGAGGGTGGAACGATGATGCTGACGACGTCGGGAAGGATAGGTAGTGCGCTTAATGAGGGGTAGCAAGGATCTCCATCTATTTCGCTAAGCTTTGGATTAACAGGGTAGACCGTGTAGCCACATCGTTTTAGTTTTTTGTATACCTTATGGCCAAATTTGGCTGGATTCGTTGAAACTCCGACTACCGCCCAAATCTCTTGATTTAGACATTCCTGAATATTACTTTGCATTGTCATGCACCTCAACCTTCTTATTTTACTATGAGATCATATTGCTATTATATGGGTACCTATTCTTATTATAGCAACTGCATAGTCATCTTGCGATGGATCGCATAAAATGCTAATAATATTATTGATAAGATTTTTCATGGTTATGTACATTTCATATAGAAACTTGCTATAATGTTCTTATAATTGAAACGAGGAAGAGTTTGATTTTTCGCAAGAAAAATCTTAAGGGAAGTCAGCCGATCTGACGCGGTGCCCGCCACTGTAAGAGGGAGTTAGCCCACACTGATGTCACTGGAGTTTATCTGGGAAGACGTGGGTTAATGAGGAACTTAAGCCAGGAAACCTGCTCGCCTCCATAGTTCAAACAACCTACGGGATGTTAGGGAGGTAGATATCATGTTCGAGATATTCGTATCAAGCTCAGGATAATGGACCCTTTCCGTTGGCAAAGGGTTTTTTTGTGTTATTTTACTTTGCAATTAAGAATGCGGGGAGTGAAAATTATGTCCAAACGCCTACAGCTCTTTATTGGCTTATTTTTGATGATGCTTTTTCTTCCATACAAAGCATCTGCCATGCATATCATGGAAGGTTTCTTGCAACCTGGCTGGGCAATTGCCTGGGGCGCATTAACCATTCCTTTTGTAGTATTAGGTATATTTTCAATTAAGAAAACCATGTCGCTAAATCCTCGTTTAAAAATACTCTTAGCCATGGCAGGAGCGTTCGCTTTTGTCCTATCGGCTTTGAAGTTACCTTCGGTCACGGGGAGTAGCTCTCATCCAACTGGGGTAGGTTTTGGTGCGATTCTTTTTGGCCCTACAGCGATGACTGTCATCGGGGTAATTGTGCTTTTGTTTCAAGCGCTGCTTTTGGCCCACGGAGGTCTGACGACTTTAGGGGCCAATGCATTTTCAATGGCGGTAGTCGGTCCCTTTGTAGCCTATGGCGTTTTTAAACTTGTGCAAAAGCTCAAGGGTCCTCAATGGCTGCGCGTGTTTCTTGCCGCGTCCTTAGCTGATTTAGCTACTTATATGATGACATCAGTGCAACTTGCTTTAGCATTTCCGGCAGAGGTCGGAGGTTTTGCGGTTTCTCTAACGAAGTTCATGGGGATATTTGCCGTGACACAGATTCCTTTAGCTATCAGCGAGGGAATATTAACTGTTATTATCTTCAATGCCTTGGCTAGTTATGGAAAAGAAGAAATGAAAGAACTTAATCTTTTCGCTAAGGAGGCATAGATATGGCTAATTCTGGTGTTGAAAAACCAAAGAAATTTAATGCAAAAGTGAATATATTGTTACTAGTACTTGTTGTCCTAATTACTGTTGCTCCTTTGCTTCTCCTCAAGAATGCTGAATTTAATGGAGCAGATGGATTGGCTGAGGAAGAAATCATGAAGATACAAGCCGACTACGAGCCATGGTTTTCACCGCTCTTTGAACCGGCTAGCGGGGAGATAGAAAGCTTGCTTTTTGCGCTTCAAGCTGCTCTTGGCGCAGGTTTGCTTGGTTTTGGATTGGGATATCTTAAAGGACGCAGTAAAAAATAGAACAAGAATTCGGTGATTGTAGAAAGATGGTGCGAAAGGAGCTCTGTGAAAAATGCTTAATACAGATACATATGCATATGCTTCTCAGCTCAAGGCCATCGATCCGATGCAGAAATTTATCATCGCCATCCTGACGATGGGGGTGAGTCTTTGGGCGGATAATCGTCTTATCTCCATAACCATAATTATGATTATGAGTGGCATTACTATTATCCGCGGAGGTACACCCCTAACTTTTTTTCTGAAGCTAATGTCGATACCTATGGTTTTTTTAATAATAGGTGCCTTAACCATTGCGATTGGGTTCTCGGCTAAGCAACAGAGTTTTATTATTGCCATACCTTTAGCAGATTTTTGGTTAGGTATTACGCAAACCGGACTGCAGCAAAGCATAGATCTATTTTTAAGAGCATTAGGCTCTGTATCATGCTTATATTTTCTAGCTCTGAGCACTCCTATGGTGGATTTGTTTTCCGTACTACGAAAGCTTCGACTTCCTAAGCTGATGATAGAGATGATGGGGCTGATCTATCGTTTCATTTTTGTACTTTTGGAGACGGCAGGGACCATTTTTACCGCCCAAAGCTCTCGACTGGGCTATGTCAACCTAGTTTCTGGATATCGTTCGATGGGGAGCTTAGTTTCGACCTTGTTTATACGCGCTTACAAACGCTCCAATGAGCTATATACATCCTTGGAGGCTCGGGGATATGATGGAGAAATTCGAGTTCTGGAGGAACCACATGTTGGCAATAAGTCACTACTCGCCATAGCTGTAGGGATGAACGGGATATTAATCTTTCTAGCTATGGCCCTAAGGTAAGTAGAGATATGTTAGATGAGGATGAAGCTGAAGAAATGAATGAAACTATCTTGGAATTAAAAGATCTCCATTATTACTATCCTGATGGGACGCATGCTCTCAAAGAAATTAACCTAAAGATCCGGAAAGGGGAAGTAACTGCATTGTTGGGCAGCAATGGTGCAGGTAAGTCCACTTTGTTTCATCATCTCAATGGAATTGTAAAGCCTTCCTCGGGTGTTGTCTTCTTTAATGAGCAACCGGTGAATTATTCTCGAAAGGGACTCCTTGATCTGAGGCAGTCGGTGGGGATGGTTTTCCAAGATCCGGATAGCCAGCTTTTCTCGGCTAGTGTTTATCAGGATGTTTCCTTTGGAGCACTCAATCTTCAGTTACCAGAGGAAGAAGTGCGAAGCAGGGTGGAGCGCGCTCTGGAGAGAACAGGAATTGCTCACTTGCGCAATAAGCCTACCCATGCACTAAGCTTTGGGCAGAAAAAACGTGTAGCAATCGCTGGAGTGTTAGCTATGGAACCCCAGATCTTGGTATTGGATGAACCAACGGCTGGGTTAGATCCTAAGGGAATATCGGAAATTCTCAAGCTCTTAAAAGAAACTCAGCAAGAAATGGATTTAACCATACTTATTGCTACCCATGACATCGATATTGTTCCGCTCTTTTGTGATTATGTGTTTGTTATGGATGAAGGTGAAATATGCTTAGAAGGAACCTGTGAAGAAGTATTTGCTCAAAAAGAAGCCTTGCGCAGGGTCAACCTTAGGCTACCAAGAGTCGGGCATCTCATGGAGATATTAGCGAATAAAGATGACTTTGAGCTAGACCGTATTCCCATGACGATCTCCGGAGCCCGCCGGGAGTTAAAAAAGTGGCGAGGGCGTAATAATACTTGACTGTTCGGTATTTTTTGCTATAATATTTATTGTCACGCGGAAGTGGCTCAGCGGTAGAGCATTGGCTTCCCAAGCCGAGGATCGCGGGTTCGAATCCCGTCTTCCGCTCCATAAAGAATGTAAGCGCTACAAGGGTTGTAGCGCTTTTTTTATGCTCATTTTTAAGGTTTGGACAGATTTTGGACAGATTTATATTTCTGGAAATAAAAAGAGTTGGCTAGTAACCAACTCTTTTTTGCATGCAGTAAGAACGTCCTACTCTTTTTGCGAATCTTTCTGTTTTGCTTTTCTGGCCCGTTCCTTAGCTTTCCTATAAGTATTATCATGTTTCTCGCAACAGCAATTTTTATCTATAACAATCTTATCACACTTTGAGTATTTGCAGACATGGACATCCGATCCTAATATCATGGACAAGCGGTAACCTCTTGTCACCTTCGTCCATATCTTATATTGATTCATGAGATTTCCTTTATATCCGGAGCCTAAGCTTCGGCTTTCTTTTTATGTGATTAAACAAAGAGCTGAACCGTCAAGATAGGCATCTGTGGAATTTATAATACTATTAAATAATGGTATGACCCGATTGCATCAAGTGACAAGATCTGACAAAACTTCCTATAGATTCGATGGACAACCCTACGGTACAATAGAATTCGTGAGTTTCCAATGAAAGGAAGTTAAGTTACAGTGTCTTACCAAGTCGCATGCTTGCAAATATCTATTGAAGAACTGCGTAGAGAGCTAATCCAATTAGGGAAGCGGAAACCTCTGACTGATCCGGAAGTTGTAGAACTAAGCCAGAAGCTAGATGTATTATTGAATCAGTATTATCGAGTAGCAATATGATTGAGGGCTCTACCTGGAGGGTAGGGCTTTTTTGTTTTGTGAGGAGGTTTAAAATGTTTGAGAGGTGATACAATGAAAGTCATAATGGCACCAGTGGAGACGGTCACAAGCTTCGATTTGCATGGCAATCCTGCCTTAGCCTGCTCGCTTTGTTTACGATGGCAAAGTCATGGACGTTGAGCAGATTGTCGAGACACACGAGGAAAAGCTAGCCGGCAACAGGATGAAGATCTACAGCAGCCAGAGCGAGATTGATGGCAAGATGGCGCGGTATGAGATAAAGTTTGAGCTGCAGACGTGCAAGTAGTTTTTGTATAAGATGTAGAAAGCCCCGTGGGAGTGAACTGCCCCCTGTCAAGTAAACAGTGAGCAGTTCAATTTGTTGTACCCGGGGCTCATTTTTATTCCTCTGGTTTATATTTTTCCTTAGGTATTGCAATGAGCAAAAGCTTGATCTCATATAGGCGCCGCTCGTAGCCTTCTGTAGCCTCCTTGACACCATTCCGGACGGCTATCCTGATTATCGTGTATAGGATAAAGTAGGTAATCATGAAGACGAGATTTTAGCTAGTTTTGTTTTTGTACTAATGCCTTCCTAATTCTTTTCTAAGTGAAAGCGGTGTGATAAAATGATTTAAGAACTTGCACATAGTTTGAATTTAGCGTTAGCGTGGACAGATTCTTGGACAGATTTTTAATAAAAAGCGTTTTATTGCGACCAATTAGAACCAAATGGAGTTTAAACAAATCCGTCTGTAGCAAGGGATACACGTTTCTATACAAATCTAAAAAACGTTCCCTGCCAATTCGAATCCCGTCTTCCGCTCCATAAGTAGTCGAGACGTCGCAAGGGTTTGCGGCGTTTTTTGTTTTTGGGGGTTATCATGGATAGAAGCGATTTTATCAGCAAAGAAGAATATATGAATATCAATGATGTATGTGCTTATCTATCTATATCTAAGGCTACAGCTAAAAATTGGGTTAGGAGCAATAAGCTTAAACCTATTGTGAAACTCGGGCAGAAGAGTATTTTTCTTCGTGGTGAAGTTGAAGCGCTTTTAATGCAGATAAAGAGTGGAGCTTTACCCAATCTAAAAACCCGTCGTAATAAAACCTTTGTTTCTGGAGCAGTGATACCAAAAAACTATATTCAAAGCAAAGTGAATATCGATATTGTTGAGAAGATTATAGCCCAGACAAATTCTATCGATTTACCGGAAGATTACGCGCGCGTGATATTGGCAGAATATGCGTTGAAATTATTGAACAGTCGTAGCATGAATTCGAGTGAATCAGGGAAAGGAGGAGCGCTTTTTGCCAAAAATCTTGCGAATCCCGAGAATTGTATATTGGCAGATTATCTAAAAAACAGAGATATTGCCGGCTGTTATTATCCTTTGATTAGTGATCTTCTTGAGGGTGTCAAGGATCTTGAAATGAAAATCAGCCTCTTGTCTCCGACACTATGCTTTCCTTTAACATATATTGATGATCAAGATGTATTAGGCCTCCTGTATATGTCCTTGCAGAATATAGGAGAACGCAAGTCTCAGGGTGTATATTATACTCCCTCAACTATCGTAAGGGATACCATCGATCAGCTCATACCCCATCTTAATAAAAATTGTAAACTTCTTGATCCCTGCTGTGGGACAGGGAATTTTTTAGTCTATGCATATAAGTATATAAAAAACTTGGCTGAAATGTACGGTTATGATATTGATCCATTAAGTGTATCTTTGACCCGTATCAACATGGCATTAGCGACCAAGACGGTTAGTATTGAGCTGCTCTATAGTAATTTCATTTGCCAGAATGCTTTACTTTGCGAATCGCATTCTGAGTTTGATGTCATTCTCGGTAATCCTCCTTGGGGTTTCAACTACAATGCAGAGGAACAAAAAAAATTAAAGGAAGACTATTGTTCTGCCCAAACAAAGACCGTCGAATCATTTTGTGTTTTCGCAGAATTTGCTTTGAAAAATGTAATTGAAGGAGGCAGAGTTGCATTTGTTTTGCCGCAGTCTCTTCTCAACGTGAAAATTCATCAGCCTTTGCGTGATTATCTATGGAGTAGAGCCATAATTAAACGCATTCGTTATTGGGATGATGCCTTTGACGGGGTACAATGTCCGGCAATAACCTTAACTCTGGAAAAGGGGCAAGAAGAGTCGTGGTTTAAGGGGATGGAAGTTGTCACAAACTATAGTGCGTTTAAAATTGATAATGAAAGAGTTCTTGATCAAACCAATTGGAATTTTAAACCGACTGATGAAGAATACACCTTGTTGCAAAAAATAGAATCCGCAGATAAAGCTGTCCATCTAAAAGGCAAAGCTGATTTTGCCTTAGGGATTGTAACAGGAGATAATAAGAAGTTTCTTTCTAATATTAATGATGAGTTTTCTGAACCAATTTATAGAGGGAATGACGTATTTAAATATAAATGTCGACCTGCTGAAAATTTCTTAAGGTTCGAGCCTAGTGCATATCAACAAATAGCACCTATTAATCTCTATAGAGCAAAGGAAAAGTTGATCTATCGTTTCATCGGGGGGAAATTGGTTTTTGCTTACGATTCTACTCAAGCGCTCACCTTAAATAGCGCGAATATCGTTATTCCTAAAATTGAGGATGTATCTATTAAATATATCCTTGCCATTTTAAACTCTAGAGTTGTTCAATACTATTTCAATAAACGCTTTGATTCTGTGAAAATCTTACGTTCCCAAATCGAAAAATTACCTATACCTCTCTTGGCTACGGAGCAACAATTTAATATTGTTCGAAAAGTGGATGGCATTTTGGGGTGCCATGATCCTGATAGAGTCCAATCCCTCTACGATGCTATCGATGTAGAAGTGAAAGCGTTATATGGCTTAGAGGATTCAGAATATGATAATATTAAGAGGGAACTCGGAAGGCGAGTATGATTTCCATTTGTAATGAATTGTCGCTTGAGAATCAATCACGTGCAAAAAGTGTATAAGAATATTGAAAGAAGGAACAATATTATAGTATTTTTGGCATTGACAACTGAGTTGTCATTATGATAATATAATCAAGCGCTCGGTTGTGAGAACGAGATTTTTCAAGTCCCATCACCGAGAATACGCAACAAAGCAATGGTCTTTGAAAACTAAACAACAAGGAACAGCCAATGACTCGTCAAATGAGTAAAGACAATTTGAGCAATCAAATTTTCTTCATAAATTTTATGGAGAGTTTGATCCTGGCTCAGGACGAACGCTGGCGGCGTGCCTAA
>NZ_JBBWUA010000036.1:0-7940 GCF_038181555.1 Desulfitobacterium sp. THU1
CCTGAACTCCCCGACTATTGTCGTTTGTAATTAAACTTGATCCTGTGTCAGTACCCGGCTATAACTAGTGTAGCTGGGTTTTATTATATTTTGCCATAGGCCTCAAGTAGTTTCCATGCACCCTTTTATTAAGCGCTTACGAATTAGCTACGAAATGCCAAGAAATCCATGGTATGCATAAGGGAGCCCTCATAAAGACAATTAACGATTATAACAAGGCCATTGATAGTGGTACTACGGATAGTCTTGAAGTTCCTCGACTTCTCAATCACAATAAAATTGCTCAGGGACCCTTTTACGCAGTTCCCATAACATCCAATATTTATCACACCTTTGGTGGGCTTGCTATCAATGAGAATGCACAAGTCCTTGATTTACAAAGAACGCCGATCCCCAATCTCTATGCCTGCCCACCTTGCGCAGGAATCTTTAGAGAAGTGTATGCTGGTGGGATTGCTTCGGCGGGAACCTTTGGCTATATTGCAGGAAAGCATATTACAAAGTAGTCTTTTTCCCAACTTAACTGTATAATCAATATAAGTAAACCAATGCGGGCGTGTTTGCCCAAGACATGTGAAAGTGGACTCAAGTATTTGTCGCTTTGCACGCATTGAGCTCGAAGGGAGGGGTTCCCCCGTGAATATTAAGGCACTTTTAAACCTGATAAACGAGGGTAATCAGAAGGCTTATCTGCAGAAATGCAGGGATCAGCGGAATCTTTTTTTAGAAGGTAAGCCTGTTGATGCGCAGATTGTTCCCAGAGCCGTTTATCATTCATGGGTTAGGAGCCGACAGAACCGGGTGGATCCCCTTGCCAAGATCTGTCATCACCCACTAGACAAATCAATGAGCAATAAGCTAGCAAATTTTAAAGAGTGCTATGAACGATATTACCCCTTTTTAAAAAGTGCGATTGAACTATTGAACTATCAGGGGTGTACATTTAGCTTTCGCACCCACGAGTGCATCACCCAGCAGATTTATGATGATATGAAAGGCCCCTTTAAAAATCTTATCGGAGAATGCTCAGAAAGGACGGTCGGAACAACGGCGTCTACTCTAGCCCTATCTGAAAATAGAACGATTTTATTGGTCAATCCGCTGAATTACCTAAAAAAGTCCGAGTTGCAGGGGGTGGGTGTTGCCGCCCCTCTTCACAATGATAAAGGTGAGGTGCTTGGGGGAATCTCCATCGGTTTAATGGATCTGGAAAGAGCCCAAGAGGCCTATTGGCTTGTTCATTATCTTGCTCAGGTCTTTGACCGTCTCTATATCCCGATTACCCAAAAAAACGAAAGCAAGATTAAAGCGATTATGGATGTGCTCCCCCAAGGTGTCGCCTATATCAATGAAGATAACACTACCCATTATAATGAGAAAATCCTCAATCTCTTAAAGTATAGCAAGGGTCAGGATCCCCTGAGGAAGCTGAGCAAACACTTTTCGCAAGAGGAGTGGAACGCGGCATTTGTCCAAAAGGAGATCCATCTGGATGGGAGAACCTTCAATCTAAGCAGCAGTGCTCTGGAAAAGGGTGGATTTGAAAAAAGTAAAATCATCACCTTGGAAGAGAAGAAATCTTTTACCGAGCACGTAACTGAACAGGGCCGAGAGGCAAGTGACAGGTGTGATGGACTCTATTGTTTTGAGGATATTGTTGGTCAAAGTGGTGACCTTAATGAAGCTAAAGAAATAGGCAAAAATATCGCTGGCACCGCTGTTCCTGTACTTATCTTCGGTGAAAATGGTACGGGTAAGGAAATGTTTGCCCAAGCAATTCATTACGCCAGTCCGCGGCGGGATATGCCCTTTATCCCGATTAATTGTGGAGCGATTCCTGCAGAGTTAGTGGAAAGCGAGCTTTTTGGCTATGAGGAGGGGGCCTTCACCGGGGCTTCTAAAGGGGGTAAAATAGGCAAAATCGAGGCAGCTTCTGGAGGAACCTTGTTCCTGGATGAAATAGAAAGTATGCCTGTGCTAGACCAAATCAAGTTACTCCGTGTCCTCTCAACCGGAAGAATTCAGAAGGTTGGCAGTACTAAAGAAATTCCTGTGGACATCCGCTTGATCTCGGCAACCAAGAAAGATCTCCTAGAAGAATCGGATAAGGGATTATTTCGTGAAGATCTCTACTTCCGAATTAGTACCTTTATTATCGACTTACCAGCCCTGAGGGAACGGCGTGAGGATATTATGCTCTTAGCTAAGGAATTTATGGATAAGTTCTCGCGCAAATACGGGCTGGCTCAAGAGATCGAAATGAATGATGAATTCGTGGTTGCTCTAAAGAACTATACTTGGAGAGGAAATGTTCGGGAATTAGAGCATTCGATTGAGCGGGCCATCATTCTTATGGGAACAGGATCAATACTGAAGGTCGAGTTCTTACCGAAAAGAATTCAAGAACACTATCATGACTCTATAACAAAAGGCTTGGTAGAAGACATACTAGGGAAGTGTTCAGGAAAGCAAGAACAAGGACTTTTGAGTACTGCAGAGACAATGATTATCGATCATGTTTTAAAATCAGTCGGTGGTAACGTCAGTGCAGCCGCTGAGAAGTTAGGAGTGACGCGGAGAACTATCTATAATAAAATGCAAGAACACCCTGATTTTCGAGTCGTGCGATAGTTTGCGCTAAGATGAAGAAAACCTAGGAAAGTTACTAGGAAAAAAATCTATGTTTGACAAGTCGGGGAAGTTTCGCTATTCTTCAAATGAAAGTACTTGTACGTGCAAGTCAATGATGATATTATACTAGAGGGGGTGAGTTAGAATGAGGAACAAAAGTCGATTTTTATTATTGTGTACATTGTTCATTGGTCTTTCCATCGGTGTGTTCTTTAGTTCAGCAGCAACTACGCAGGCGGTTCCTGAGATGAGTCCAGATGGTGTAACTTGTACACCCTGTCACGAAGAAGGATTTGGTGGCGGCGGCGGAGCTCCTGCTGGCGAAACACCGGCAACTGAAACACCTGCAACTGAAACACCTGCAACTGAGACACCAGCAACAGAAACTCCAGCAACTGAGACTCCAGCAGTAGAAGAGCCTGCAGCTGAAGTACCGGAAGCCAAAGAGCCTATGAGCCCTTGGGTTGTTGTCGGAGGAGTTATCGTAATTCTGGGAGTAATCTACGTCTTGGCTATTAAGAAGAAGTAGTTTAGCTCAGGTACGAATGTGGTATTATACGTATAGTACATAACCCAGACGAAGCAGCAGTGTGAAAACACAGCGCAAAGAACCGCTTGTAATCGTGAGATTTCAAGCGGTTCTTTTAGTATGCATTAGCTGCTTTTAACTTAAATATTTAGTCTGTAATGGATAAACTAGCACCCTCGGAGGGATTACCTGCTACCCCTTCGGAGTTCACTAAGCTTACCCAGAAACGGTATTCTCCCGGAGAAGGAGATTCTCCATCCACACTTAAGGGAATACGGATCTCCTCAGAGATCTCATGTTGTGTAGAATAGGTCTGGATAAAGTCCTGATCAGGGAATTTCACATAAATTGTGAGGGTGTGCCCTTCGCTCCCTGCCGGATAGGTCACGGGTAGCATTGCTGTTTGTTGTGATGCGTCGTAAACTACGATTCCGGGGATCGGAACGGGGATACCGGCATCCCCGAGGGGAGGAGTTGTTGTTTCAGTTGGTGGAGGAGTCGCGTTATATTCCTCTTTTGGCATTTGAAAAGGCTTTTCATCACTGGGCCAAGGTGTCTCGGGATCACGCCCCGTAATATTAAGGAAAACTTTTTTCTCTTTATTAACGGTACCCGTCCCGGCAAGATAGGCAGGGTGATCTTTGTCAATCTCTTTTTCTACCCAGATATCGCTGACCTGAGTGGGGAAATTCCCTTGTGCCGCAATTTCGGTACGGACAAAGTCCTTAGGAGTCAAACTGCTGGGTAATAGTCCAGACTTAGTGTCGTAAGAACCGCTGACAATACCGGCCGGACGTTTGAATTCCGTCTGTACTGTGAGCCCATCATGGGCCACTGTCATAACATTTTTCCAGATCTGTGCCGGAAAGCCGCCACCGTAAACTTGGCGGAGATAGTGGGTTAAAGTTTCATCATCTTTATCGTAGCCCATCCAGACGACACCCACATAGTTAGGGGTATAGCCGGCGAACCAAGCATCGGGGTTTCCGGTGCGATAACCGTAAATATCCGGGTCCAGTGAAGTGGTTCCCGTCTTACCGGCCACTGCCCAATTTCCAACTTGAGCTCTTGTCCCCGTTCCACTGGTGACAACACTCCTTAACATACTGTTCATAAGGTAGGCGGAAGTCTCTTTCATCGTGCGTTCTACTTTAATTGTTGGCGTAATAATTTCTTTGCCACTTGAGTCAAGCACTTTAACAATGGCGTGGGGAGTTGCACGAACCCCATTATAGGCAAATACTCCATAGGCAGAAGCCATATCCAGAGTACTGACATGATTTGTTCCTAAGGCTAAGCTTAATACTTTGTCATTTTCTTCTAGAGGTAGCCCGAGATTGTTTTTACCAAAATTCCAGCTGTACTCGACCCCTATAATATTCATCAGCTTGACAGCGTAGATGTTAACGGAGTTTTGAACAGCAAAACGCATGGAAATAAGTCCTCGCCATCCGGCATATTCAGTGTCGTAATTGGTGGGGGCCCATACTTTACCGTTTCCGGCATTGTATTTCACTGGCATATCATCGAGTACTGTTCCGGGAAAGAAGCCTCCTTTTTCCATAGCGGGTGCGTAAACTACTAAAGGCTTAACGGTTGAACCCGGTTGACGGTATGCTTGGGTGGCCCGATTCAGTCCGCGAGCGGTGCTGTGATCTCGTCCGCCCACCAAGGCACGGATAGCGCCCGTGGAAGGATCAAGAACAGTCATAGCTCCTTGAACCGGGGTTTCATCAACGCTTTGTGGGAAGTTCTTGGCGTTGGCAAATTCCTTTTCGGCTGCGGCTTGTATTTTTGTATCTACGGTAGTATAGATCCTCAAGCCACCATTATAGATTTGATCCTCATTGAGTCCATGTTCATTGATCAGTTCTTCGATTACATGATCTACAAAGTATGGATAGGCATAGTCGGCGCCGGAAAAAGTGGGTTTTTCAGATTCAGCTCGATTCGCCTTGACGTTTTCGACATGAGTGAAAGGAGCCTCTAGATATTGAGTATATTCTTCCGGTGTAATAAGCCCCGCAGCTTTCATGACACCGAGGACGATGTTGCGGCGTTCTTTAGCCGTCTCGGGATGATAATAGGGGTTATAAGCACTGGGAGCCTGTGGTAATCTGGCAAGCAACGCGATTTCGTCGGGAGTCAGTTCGCTGAGCTCATGACCAAAATAGGTTTTGGCCGCGGCCTGAATTCCAAAAGATGATTCACCGAAAAAGATGCGATTCAGGTAGAAGGTGAGGATTTCATCCTTGGTATACTCTCGTTCTAGTTGAATAGCTAGGGCTGCTTGTTGGATTTTCCGAACCAGAGTTTTTTCACGGGGGTTCTCGATGAAAGCGTTATTAGCAAGCTGCATGGTGATGGTACTGGCGCCTTCTCTGAAAGACTGGCTTTTTATGTCGGCGATTAAGGAGCCGACAATCCGAATCGGATCGACGCCGAAATGATCATAGAAGCGCTTGTCTTCAACGGCCACAAAGGTTTTTTTAACAAGATCGGGTATTTCAGAAGAGGCTACCATTTGACGATCTTCTGTAGCGTGGAGCTCAGCAATCTGTTTTTCGCCCATATCATAGATAAACGAGGTCTGTTTTTGGTTGGTCAAGGTATCGGGATGCCAATCCGGGGTTCCGGCCACTGCGTAAAGAGCATAAATCAATAAAGCTATACAAGCCAAGGTAAATGCGGAGCCAAAAGTTACTAAAAAAACCCGCCACTTCGATACGCGCCGCTTTCTGCGTGGACTTTTGGGTGGCGTCTTTTTGGGGGGAGTTGCCATGTCTTAATCCTCCTAGATATTTGCTGTAATTGAGTTAATCAAATCTGCAGGCTTGGGAAATGGATCAACGCAACAAAAGTACACTGCTTACGTGTACTTTATCACAGCAGAATTATACCATATTTCCATGGTTAAAAAAACTTCTAGATTATGGTGCCATTTTAACCTATCGCTTCGAGTTGATATCAAGATTGGAAAAATGTATAATAATTGAATTAGGAGGGAGCAAGATATGCATATTCTCGATGATTTAAAAGCTAGAGGGTTAGTCTACCAAACCACGGATGAGGAAGCTTTGTACAAACGCCTCGAATCACCGATGACACTATACTGTGGATTTGATCCGACCGCGGACAGTTTACATATTGGACATTTGTTGCCAACTTTGATGCTCAGACGTTTCCAACTGGCGGGTCATCGACCCATTGCTCTCGTTGGCGGCGGAACAGGCTTAATCGGTGATCCCAGTGGAAAAACCAGTGAGCGGACTCTGAATCCTACTGAAGTAGTGCAAGAATGGGCCGATCGGATCAAGGATCAATTGAGTCAGTTTCTTGATTTTGAAGGTGTCGATAATCCAGCTATCATGGCCAACAACTATGATTGGTTAGGCTCAATCAATGTCATTGAATTCCTTAGAGACATCGGTAAGAATTTCTCCTTAGGAACAATGCTGGCCAAAGATTCTGTGGAGTCAAGAATGAGTCGTGGAATTTCTTTTACGGAGTTTAGCTACCAGATTTTGCAATCCTATGATTTCTTTAAATTAAATGAGGTTTATGGCTGCGAAATGCAGATTGGTGGCAGCGACCAGTGGGGGAATATTACTTCTGGGACGGATCTGATTCGACGGATGTCGGTAGGAGAAGACCGCCAAGTCCATGGATTAACCGTGCCTTTGGTCACGAAGAGTGATGGAACGAAATTTGGTAAGACAGAGGGAGGAGCTGTTTGGCTGGATCCGGCTAAGACTTCACCTTATAAGTTCTACCAGTTCTGGATTAACACCGACGACCGTGATGTGGTAAAGTATCTTAAATTCTTTACTTTTCTTTCTATAGAAGAAATCAAAAAACTGGCTCTAGAAGTAGAGAACCAGCCGGAGAAACGCAATGCTCATCGCGTGTTGGCTAAGGAAGTTACGGAATTGGTTCATGGAGTAGAGGCTCGAGAGCGGGCGGAGAAGATTTCCCAAGCGCTCTTCACAGGCGGCATTGCGAACCTTTCCGCCATTGAAGTAGAAGAAGGCTTTAGCGATGTTCCTTCAACAGACGTTGAAGACCAGGAAATGCTTTTGGTGGATGCACTGGTCAAAGTTGGAGCGGTAACTTCTAAGCGACAAGCCCGTGAGTCTATCGAAAGCGGTGCTGTATATATTAATGGAGACCGCCAAAGTGATACAGAGCTCACAGTAGCACAGCTAGACAAGATTGAGAATCGGTTTATTGTCATACGGCGCGGCAAAAAGAACTATTATCTAATCAAGTTAGCTTAAGAGTTTTAAAATCACAATTGCTAGGGCGATAACGGCAGCAATCTTTAACTTGCTGCCGTTCTTATTTATACGTATCGCAAATACGTATCGCCAATGACAAATTCAACTCAGGTATTTCGGCGGGCAGAATTGTTAGATTTCTAATACGTGAATATTTAGTTGCTCTTTTGAATAGGATGGAGAGGTATGGGGTAAAGTAAACTGGGTAAAAGGAACGGTGTTTAAAAGGAGATTTATAGAAATTAGAAAAGAGTGTTGACAAGAACCGCACTCCAGTGGTACTATAACAAAGTTGCCGCTGGGGAAACCCCAACCGGTAAAGCAAGAAAAAATAGATTCTAAAAAAGATCTTGACTTTCAAATCAAACTCTGATAGAATCTATAAATGTCGCCACTGAGTGCGGCGGCGCCGAAAAGCGCCACCAAGAGTGACGAAAAGAAACCAAAGATGGTCTTTGAAAACTAAACAACAAGGAACAGCCAATGACTCGTCAAATGAGTAA
>NZ_JBBWUA010000037.1:0-6919 GCF_038181555.1 Desulfitobacterium sp. THU1
AATTACCACAAAGACAAAAAGTATATTTCCGCCAAGACTGGAGAAGACCGTGGCAAAAGCAATTTTAGCACCGGTTTCACCGCCTTGCATGATAACACTGTTTTCTACAGCACCCGCCAGACCTGTGTAATATAAAATATAAATGAGTGCTACAAACAAGGTTCCAAAGGTTAGGGCCCGGGGAAGATTCTTTTTGGCATCTCTTAATTCCGCATTAATACTCGTGGCAATAATCCATCCTTCATAGGCAAAGGCTGTAGCCACCACGGCAGTGAACATAGGATTTGCTGTTGTTGTGTCAGCAATAACTCCACTTGTGAAATTTTCGACCAAGATACCGTTGCTTAATCCAGTAATTGTGCCTAAGATAGCCATAAGTATTAAAGGAATAAGCTTGATGATCGTGGTAGAAACCTGGAATTTTCCCGCTAATTTCGGGGATAGCGCATTTATAGCATAGCTTCCAATCAAATAGAATCCCGCTAATGCCATAGCTTCCGCACCCACGATATCCCAGCCCAAGAGTACACAGGTATAGCGAGCGGAAACCCAAGCCAATACTGAAGTAATTGCCGGATAATAGATTGTGGTCATAAACCAACCTACATAATAAGCGTATTGGCTACCCACGGCTGCTTCAGCGTAATCTACAACTCCATTAACTTTCTCATAACGCGTAGCCATAGTAGCAAACACATAAGCGCAAATAATCATAATCAGGCCGCCAATAATCCAGGCCATTATTCCTAACGGCAGATCGCCACCAGTAGCCACCAAGATTTTCTCCGCTTTAAAAAACACCCCGCTACCGATGACAATTCCGATAACCATAGCGATAGCCGTAACTAAACCATACTTTTTCTGCAGTTCATTTTCCATACGCATCACTCCCCTATTATTAGCATGATTGACAAGGTTACTTAGTCACATGCACAACTTTAGCAAATATAGAGAGATTATTCAATAACTTCACTGGTTTTACTTATGATTTCTTTCACTTCTCATTTTCCCGCATCATCACGAAGGAAAATTTCCTTAATCTACGCTCATCATCTGTTTTATTATTTTCAAACCCTCGAAGAATATTCTCGATTATCTGAACCAATTCATCGCACTCTCCATCGCTCAGATAAAGAGAATACTTCTGAAAGCCCACTCTAGGATTGTTCTTAAGACGATACACCCTCTCCACTGTTCCCCTGATTTTATATTCCGCGCAAACTTCAATTATTTCATCCTCAAGTAATTTATTTACATGACGATATAGACTAGCAGGTGGAACATCGGGTAGCTCTTCAGCAATCCTTTTCACCGTTTCTGTATCATGGCCCAAGAACAGTTGGAAAATTCTCATCCGAACTGGATTTAATAAACTGTTTAATTCTTTACCCTCCATTTAATCGTCACCTCTTTCTTTAAAGCATCTAACTTTATAATTACTAATATTGATAATGTTCTCAATTATAATACTACTATCACTAATGATAGCATACAAGTCCTAGAGGAACTAAAAGCACTTATTAAACAAAAATACACTTATTAAAAAAACACTTATCGATCAAAATCAATAAGTGCATATTTTCTCCATTCACTTGTTATACGTGTTGGTAAGTTACTCTCTCAGAATTTTGGAAACCTATAATGTCCCGTAATGGGACTTTTCCAACTAAGCAATCGATCCTCTTCAGAAGCAACCGGTCCTCCATTATGTAACAGATAGGGGACACCGTCTGGCCGGCGCCGATCGGAGATTATAGCTATATGCTCATAGGGTTCGGCAAAGGTCACTATATCCCCAGCCTGCCATTGAGTTAGGTTTTCAATATCTCCAGGGAAAACTTCTATAGTTAGCTCTTGACCATAGCGTTGAAAATATACTCTAAGGTTCTGAACTCTGCGAAAATCAATATTTGGTTCTCTTTCTCCGTCAACTCGAGGGTACAAAGAGATGTTGTGCCGTATGTCTTCATCCACCATTTTTTTGAGGTCATATCCTGCATGCTTGAAGGCTCTCCAGATTACATCTGTGCATACACCCTCATTCTCAGGCGGATAACCCCCTTCATAATAATTATCTCGATAACGGGGCTTCCTTTCCGTCTCGTCCCGAGCCCCCGCGACAATATCCTTTGTATCACTAATCCCATCCCCATCTTTATCCAAAGGGCAATCAACGGTTGGGACCATAAGGTATGGCTTTGGTTCTGGGTACTTTATATCGTAAGAGAACTCGTTACTGCAGCCTTGACTTAGAAACAATATTGCTAGAAAGCCTATCACCATAGATAATCTATTAAGTATGTAAGGGATTTCTCGACTTTTCTTTTCTTTTTCTAATCTTTGAGACATATTTGGCCTCACCACCCCAGAGATAATTAACACCATAGTAATCTATAACGAAGTAATTATATGCGACATAAGTTCAAATATGAGTTTAATAATCGTTCATAAGCAATCTATAAGTACAGCGAGATTCACAAGTTATACTGCTCTGGTTACATTTAAAATCTACAATCTCTCCAGCAGCATTAGGATTGGAAGCAGGATATCTGTGAATTTTCAAGATTACAAGCTTACTGACAACACTACAAACCTCTTGTCGCTCTTCTAGGTTATACTCCATGGTGACTCCTTCTGCCTATGCTGATTTTGTGATTAATTAAAAAACTAGGACACCGCACGGGGTGTCCTATATAATTACATGTCAAATATTGTTTCCTTTAATAGTTAATTCTTTCTTTGCCTGCCCGGGTGTTTGGGCAAAAAGCGTTCATGTTCAGCCCGAGATTTCATCAAAATGGTTAACCATTCATCTTGAGTAAACAGCCTACCGAGCTGATATATCTTATTCTTCAAAGTATCATATTTTTCCGGATAATCTTCTTCAATAATGTCCATCACTAATTTAGGCTGTTCAGTTTCACTCTGTGACTTATTCTTTTTTAGTGGAAGTCTTTTAAGCTTTATGAATCTACTCATAAAAACCTCAAGCTTTTCGCTTTATTTTATTGTGATTTAATCTCTGTCCATATTCTATCATAGATTGGTAAAACATCGGAGAGATCTTCAAAAACTTCTGAGTTTTGTAATTGACCATCCGCAGGGTAATAAGCAGGATCCGAAGTCAGCTCTGCAGGTAGCATTTCTATAACTTCCTTATGAGGAGTAGAATAACCGATATAATCGGCATTTTTATAGGCTATATCCGTGCTGCACATAAAATCGATGAACTTCTGGGCCATAGCTTTGTTTTGGCTGGTCTTGGGAATAACCATAGCATCATACCAAATATTGCTTCCTTCTTTAGGAATGACATACTCCAGATCGGGATTTTCACCTTTCATAAAGACTGCATCCCCTGACCAGACCACAGCCATAGCTGCTTCATTACCGATCATCTTATCCTTTACTTCATCCCCGACATAGGCCATCAACAAAGGCTTCTGCTGAATCAGTAATTTTTTGGCTTCTTCCAATTCTTTTTCATCTCGGCTATTTAGAGAATAACCTAGCTTCTTCAAGGCCACAGCAATAGAATCCCGTTGGCTGTCCAGCATCAGGATCTGCTTGGAGTATTTTTCATCCCATAAAACATCCCAGCTATCTATCGTTCCATCGACCATGGTCTTGTTGTAAATGATCCCGACAGTGCCCCACATGTATGGTACAGAGTATTGATTCTTGGCATCAAAGGCCAAGTTCTTAAAGCGATCATCGATCTTGGCGTAATTAGGAATAGCGTTCATATCGATCGTATTCAGCATATCTTCCTTGATCATTTTCGAGATCATATAATCCGAAGGAATTGCTACATCATATTTCGCCGTCCCAGCTTTAATCTTGACATACATTTCTTCATTGGTCGCAAATTGTTCGTAGATGACATCCACATTATTGGTTTTTTCAAAATCCGCGAGAACCGATTCATCGATGTAATCTCCCCAGTTATAGACATAGAGCTTTTCCTGACTGGATCCACCACAGCCTGCGAGACCCAAAACCATTCCTACAAGGAGCACACCCACTCCCAATTGTTTAAATATGCATTTTTTCAATACTTCTCCCTCTTTTCACTTTGTTTTTCTTTAGCCATCCGGTAATTCACAAAGACCAAGATCGCCATGATAAATATAAACATTAAGGTTAACAGTGCATTAATTTTCGGGTTAATTCCTCTTCTGGCCATAGAATAAATGGTGATGGCCAGATTAGATACTCCGGAGCCCGTGGTGAAAAAGCTTACCACAAAGTCGTCAATGGACATGGTGAAGGCCAGTAAAAAGCCTGTAACAATCCCCGGCGAAATCTGTGGCAAAATAACTTTCTTATAGGCCTCAAAAGGGGTAGCCCCTAAATCCAAGGCTGCGTCATAAGTATCGTTATTGAGCTGACGTAGCTTCGGTAGTACCGAGAAAATTACGAAGGGTAGATTAAAGGTGATATGTGCTAAGAGCATGGTTATAAAACCCAAATTAATCTTAACAAAAATAAAGAGCAGCATCAAGGATATCCCCATAACAATATCCGGGCTAAGCATGGGCAAATAGGTTACATTTAAGGTCATCATCTTCGGTAAGCCATGCATATTGTTAATACCGATAGCCGCCAGGGTACCGAGGACTGTAGCGATCAAGGAAGCAATAATGGCGACCACTAAGGTGTAATACAGAGCCGAAGCAATCTGACCATCCTGAAACAACTCAATATACCACTTCACTGTAAAGCCATCCCAGTTTCCCCGGGACTTGGAGTCATTAAAGGAAAAGATCATCAGAATGAGGATCGGGGCATAAAGAAAAAAGAAAATCAAGAAAGTGTAGCTTTTCATCAAGAAGGACTTCACCAGAGCCCACCTCCTTCTTGATCTTTGTCAGTCTTGGCCATGATTCCCATGGTCAGCAACAAGAATACCATCAGAATCAGGGCGAGGGAGGAGCCAAAGCCCCAATCCCCTGTGGTCAAGAACTGCTGCTCAATTAAGTTCCCGATCAGCATATACTGTCCCCCGCCTAATAATCTAGAGATGACGAAGGTCGTAACCGCTGGCATAAAAACCATAATAATCCCTGATGCCACCCCGGACAAACTTAGAGGAAAAATAACCTTAAAGAAGGTCCTAGCAGGAGTGGCTCCTAGATCCTCAGCAGCCTCGATCAGAGACCGATCAATTTTTCTCAAGACTGAATAGATGGGCAAAACCATAAAGGGCAGAAAGTTATAGACCATGCCCAGAACCACGGCCTTATCTGTATAGAGAATATTTAAAGCAGGCAAGCTTAGGGCCGCCAAGATCTGATTAATAATTCCATTGTTCTCCAACAAAGTCATCCAAGCATAGGTTCTAGCTAAGAAGTTCATCCACATGGGCAAAACAAAAAGAACAATCAGAAAGTCCCTCATTTTAAGCTCTTTGGAAGCCAGAATCATGGCCATGGGATAACCCAGTAACAAGCAGAAAAGTGTACTGATAAGAGCCAACCCAATTGAACGCCCAATGACCTTGAGATAGATCGGTTCAAAGACCCGTTCTAGATACTCAGTGGTAAACCGAACCCCGTCAGGCCCAGTCTCAAACATACTAAAATAAACCACGAGCACCAAGGGGATAATCGTAAAGATCAGCATCCACAGCAAATAAGGAGCGGTCAGAAATTTTCTTTTCAATCCCCTCTCACCTTCTTCATAATGTGTATATCATTGGGAAGAATCTGAAGGCCGACCTCATTCCCTACTTCGGCCATCTGAGTACTATGAACCATCCAGAGGAACTCGCTGCTCTGAATCATCATCTCATAATGTACGCCCTTAAAGACTACAGATCGAACTTCTCCGGTGAGCATGCCTTCCTCTACGGATACGAGCTTCAAGTCCTCCGGACGAATGACCACGTCCACTGCTTCGTTATCAGCAAAACCCTTATCCAGACATTCAAAATGACGACCATGGAAACGCACCATATAGTCCTCTAACATGACCCCTTCAAGTATATTGCTCTCTCCGATGAAATCTGCAACAAATACGTTTTTGGGCTCATTATAGATATCGATGGGTGTCCCGATTTGTTGAATTTTTCCTTCATTCATCACCACGACGGTATCGGACATGGTTAGTGCTTCCTCTTGATCGTGAGTGACAAAGACAAAGGTAATCCCCAAACGCTGCTGGATATTTTTCAGTTCCATCTGCATCTCTTTCCTTAGCTTGAGGTCAAGGGCTGCTAAAGGCTCGTCCAGTAAAAGCACCTCAGGTTCATTGACAATAGCCCTAGCGATGGCCACCCGCTGGCGCTGGCCACCACTTAAGGAATCAATATTTCTTTTTTCAAAACCTCTTAGATTCATGAGCTCCATAACCTGAAGAACTTTTGTTTGTATCGTCTTATTGTTCAATTTCTTAATGCGCAAGCCAAAGGCAATGTTCTCAAAAACATTCATATGCGGAAACAGCGCATACTGTTGAAAGACAGTATTTACTTTTCGCTTATAGGGAGGAAAATCGTTAACTCTCTTGTCTTCAAACAGAATCTCCCCGCTGGTGACATTTTCAAACCCTCCAATGATCCGAAGGGTCGTCGTTTTCCCACAACCGCTTGGGCCAAGAAGGGTTATAAATTCGTTACGCAATATATATAAGTTTATATTATCTAAGACTTGTACCCCGTCATACTCTTTCGTGACGTTGACAAGCCTGATGATTTCTTCGTTCATACCTGACCTCCTAATTAAAAGCATAACAATGTCTATTTTACATTTTAGCAGAATATCGTCAAGAATACTTTAATACCTAGATTCTACGTCAGTACTTCAAAAAGCATAATCAAAGCCTTGATAAATATGCGTTCCTTCGAAATTCAGCTTTCACCCATTGGGTGAAAGAAAAGTGCTCAAAAATATGTTAAATTATCAGCTTTTATGACTCG
>NZ_JBBWUA010000038.1:0-4080 GCF_038181555.1 Desulfitobacterium sp. THU1
CGAACTGCCGACATCCTGCTTGTAAGGCAGGCGCTCTCCCAGCTGAGCTAATCGCCCCAATTTTGGTGACCCATACGGGATTCGAACCCGTGTTACCGCCGTGAAAGGGCGGTGTCTTAGGCCGCTTGACCAATGGGCCGTAGCGCAATAACTATAATACATGGACTAGCTTTACTTGTCAAATGGTTTTTTAAAATTAACTCCCTTTTCTTGTTAAGAGAATCACAGTAGTAATAATTAAAGCAAACCCCAGAATATCGAGCCCAACAAAGACTGTATTCAACCAAATTGCGGAGAACAAGGCCGCTGCAACAGGCTCCACACAGGCGATCATGCTGGCCTTAACCGGCCCGATATCACTAACACCCTGTAGATACAAGGTAAAGGATAATACCGTTCCGATCACGATCATCGCCAGCATTGCCAAAAACACATGCCAATCTAAAGAAACATGAATTCGCCAAGGTCGAACTAAGATAAGCAAAACTAATCCGCCCATAAGCATACCGCAGCCTGTCACGACAATACTTCCCCACCTGCTGATAATTCCTCCCGGAATTATCGTATAAAGCATCAACCCTAAAGCAGACATTAGCCCCCAAAAAAGACCCTGAGAAGAAATTACCAGGTTACTGAGGTTGCCATGAGTAGCCAATAGAAAGGTGCCGACAATGGCTAAAACAATAGCAATACCTTCTGTCTTCGTCGGCAACCGCCGGTCGATTCCGCACACAAAGATCATAATCAACAATGGTCCTAGATACTGTAGCACAGTCGCTGTTCCCGCATTGGTGTACGATATGGCCAGCAAATAGGTATACTGGCAAAAAATAAGGCCAAATATACTAAAGCCAATGAGTGTCCAGCGGTCCTTTTTGTTACTGAACAGCCCCATCATTGCCTTTTTATATTTAAATAAAACAAAAAGGCATAAGATCAGCCCCGCCGTAAACATCCGTACAACGGTAACCCAATGAGGATCGATTCCCTTTACAGAAAAAAGATACTGTCCGCAGGCGCCGGAAAATCCCCAGCCAATCCCGCCAAACAATGTAAATAGTGCCCCTCGAACAGGTTTTGACTTGATACCTAGGGTCGCTTCTTCCTGCTTAATAACACCAATGTCACTCATAATTCCCCTTCTACCACTCACTTCTATAATGGCACTTTTCTTTGCCTCAATCTGGAATTTTTTCAAAAATCCTTCTATATAAAGAATAATAAAGTTATCTCAATTATGTAAACTCCTCATTTTTCATACGTTCCCGTCTTATGATTTTGGTCATTTCTTTCTGATGCTTCTCACAATAGATTTTCCAAGCAAATTTCTCAGGATGATTAATACAATATCTCGCTATTCGCGCATTCACAGGTTTTTGGCAAAGACAACAACGAATATCACCATGCTTCGGCCTCTCTTGCATTCTCATCTTGCGGAGGCGAGCGGCATATTCATTACGAATCCCTTGGTCTTTAACATTGTTTCTATATACAGCTTCATGGATATTAAGGACCTCTTCATCACTTAACACTACTGGTTGAGTCTGAGTCAGCTTCATAATCGAAGCCAAAAGATCAATATCATAAAAAACCGAACCTAGAAAGACTTTCAGCTTACTACGGCAGTTAAACGTCACATAAGAAAATACAGGGATGTTTTCCTCAAGTTCCGCTTGCTGTCTTAAAGCCTCAATTCGCGTTTGGTTTCCTAGGAGAGGATTAGGAAAGGTTTTTACCCGCCAAGTGATCATCTGATACCACTTCTGATCATTCTCTTCCCCGACAATCAAGCCTGCCAAATTGTATGCCTCAATAATAAAAAGTCCATAGGGAGAGACTAGGAGATGATCGATCTGTTCATATCCCTTCTTAGTATTTAACAGCACATTGCTTATGAGTTTAAAGCATCGTGGCAAATGAGAAAGCTCCACTTCCAACTTATATTCGCCAATCTCATCCTTCCTCTGCTTTTTACTCCGCAGAGACTCTCTTTTTCTTATGGAACCTTTAAAATAATAATTAGTTCTATATTTCCTGCACGCGAGAGTTTCTTCATGAATCTCCGGCTGTGGTGCATTAATTTTCTTCTCTTCTTTTCTCCTTCTAAAAAACAAGGGATCATCCTCCTTTTGCCCATCGGTCGTCCAAGAGTAGCTACGATGCCACTATTTTAACACAAATGAAAAGGGAATAACTATTCTATATGTGATTATCCAGTAAATGTCATGTAATTTCCACGTATTACATATACTTGAATGAAGGAACTTTAGGTCTTGATGTCGAAACTAATTGAGTCGAATCATAATATCAAAATATGTGAACCATAGAGTAAAGCTGAACCTGGATATATCTAGGGCGGGGGACTTTTTTATGGGGTGAATCGCGTATCTCACGCGTAGGGCTCACACTTTGCCCGAATCCGTCAACTAACCTCGTAAGCTAAGAAAGGTGTTAAAGCATGCGTTTTAGGGAAAAACTGTCTCAGTTTCGAATTGCTTCAACTGACCAAGTTCAAAAATTTGCTAAGAACGTTCCTTGGAAATCTCCACGAGTGATTGGTTCATTATCTGCAACCCTGGTTTTAGCAGGTGGCTTAAGTTTTTATCTTCTATCAACTACCTCAGTAGCTGCAGTGATGATTAACGGTCAGCAAATGGGTTATGTAGATAATGTTAATAGCGGTCAGGTCCTTGTGGATACCTTCCTTCAAGAAAAAGGCGAGCCATACGGTGTGGTTGCCAAAACCCGTGACCAAATCGCTTATGAAAATGTACGAATCAAGAATTCTGCCTATGAGGCCTCGATGATCAGCGAGGAGGTATTAGCTGAATCCTTAAATTATTATCTGGAAGGCTACAAAGTCGTTGCAGACGGTACTCCGATAGCTTATCTGCCCAGCCAAGAGGATGCTGAAAAGCTCCTTAAGGAATACGAACAGTATTATTCTAAAGCAAGCGATGAGAATCAAGTGACCTCCGTCAGCTTCGCGGAAGAAGTGAATATCGAAAAAGTATCTATCAAACCTGATCAAATGAACCAAGTGGGCCAAGCCTATGAAATGCTCATCGAAGGCAAGGTCACATCCAAGGAATATAAAATTGAGAAAAATGATTCCTGGTGGTTAATCGCTCGAAAAAACAACATGTTAACTGAGGAAGTTCTAGCAGGAAATCCCGGAACCACCGAAGACTCAGTGATTAAACCAGGTGAAATTATTAATCTTGTTACGGTAGAGCCCTATCTGACCGTATTAAGTCAAGGTACATATTCTGGGGAGGAAATAATCCCCTATGATGTTGTTACAAAGACAGATTACAAACTCAGTCCTGGGCAAACGAAGGTTATCACCAAAGGAGACAATGGTTCAAAGTTTGTCACCTATTCTTATGAGCAAAGAAATGGGGTAGAAGTAGCTAAGAAAGTCTTGGATGAGAAAGTTACCAAAAAACCTGTTGATGAGGTTGTTGCTAAAGGGCCCCGTAAACAAACGACCACAATCGCCATGGCAACTTCTCGAGGTAGCGCCGATGGTTCTTCCGTAGTGGAACGCGCTCTCAGTCTTCAAGGAACCAGCTATGTATTCGGAGGAACTTCCACCAGCGGCTTTGATTGCTCAGGTTTTACTAAGTATGTATACTCCGGTGCCGGAGTATCCCTCCCTCGAACCTCCTACGATCAATTTAGTTCCGGATCTGCCGTCAGTAGTGATAACTTACAATCAGGAGATTTAGTATTTTTCAGCACCTATGCTCCCGGAGCATCTCATGTAGGAATTTATATTGGCAACGGTAAATTTGTTCACGCTTCCAACCCCGGTAGTGGGGTAAAAATTTCCGGAGTCAGCGATAGCTACTACGGTCCCCGTTATCTTGGGGCACGTCGATACTAAGATGAAACCTTAAATATCATCAATACAAGCTATTAAAAGGGGAGTTGCTAGCCGAACAGGTATTGTTCGTTTAGCAACTCCCCTTTTTAGATGCTTCGCTTCTTTAAGCTTTCTTAGGTGAACCGAAGAACGCGCCGATAAACATTAATACTGCAAAAATACCCAGATAATAAGCAACTGTAACAAGACCA
>NZ_JBBWUA010000039.1:0-3238 GCF_038181555.1 Desulfitobacterium sp. THU1
GCGAGCTTGGCACCAAGAGCGGCTGCTTCACTTCCTGTGATAAGTGCTTTGTTCATTTGATTTTCTACCTCCTTTGCCTAAAAAATTCCTCTTGGCCCCGTATATTCCGGTACCATCTCAATTCCCTTACTTTCCTTGGCACAGATGCCGCAGCCCTTGCAAAGTTTATAGCTGACTATGATCTCATCACCTGTCAAAGAGAGAGCTCCATCTGGGCAATAAAGCAATATGATGGGATTGACTTGGTTTTGGTCTGTTATCACTGGACGATAAAGACGCTGGATGGCTGAGTTTGGTGATTCTGCCAAAGAACCGGGGTCACCTGAAGGAACAACAGGTAGCTCCTTTAATGCCATATCCTAAACACCTCCTTGCCTGTTAATTACGCTTATAGAGTAAAGCAAGAAACATGCCAAACTTTATGCTGTTAATCAAAAAATCTCTAAAAAGTAGCATTATTGATCAAAATCTTTCTTAGGTTCCTTATTTTCAAGATATTAAGATCCATAAAAAGTCAGAATATATTTCCGAATAATCCTATAAATCGCTATACAAGGAATCTTCAGACAACTTTTAGCCGAAAAATAACGCCATCGGTGTTTCATATTTATAACACTATGGCGTTCAGATATGTAACAATTGATCATTTATGAAACGCTAAATCCCTAATCCCTAATCCCTAATACTTAATGCGATCACTCTTGAAGTTTTCTCCATAAGGTCGTTCTACTCATTCCCAAACGTCGAGCAGCTTCCGTTTTGTTTCCGCCAACTTCCTCTAAAACTTGAAGAATCACTTGCTTCTCCAATTGATTTATAACCTTTTCACCTACAAAAGTCGGAGGTTCAAAAGCGAAGGTTATATTGTGAGGGTTCTGCATCATTGTATTGGTGGTTCTTTTTTCTTCTGTGTGCGTTACTCCTTCATCCAAGAGTAGAACATTGGTGATTTCCTCAGCCGTTATTTTTTCCTGCCATGCACGCATAGCCAATCTTTCCATAGCATTGCGGAGTTCGCGGAGATTCCCCGGCCAGGAATAGTTTAAAAGAGCTTGCTCAGCCTCAGAAGTAAACCTGCCCATCCTCTTTCCTCGTCGAGAACAGAATTCATTTAAGAAGCGATAGGCAATCAATATAATATCCTCACCCCGAATCTGCAGGGGAGGAATCTTGAGGGAGAGCACATTAAGACGGAAGTAGAGATCTTCTCGGAAAGCACCACTCTCAATCATTTTTCTCAGATTTCGGTGGGTTGCAGTAATAAGGCGTATATCCACCGGGATAATACTGCTATCTCCGAGACGCATCACTTCACCCTGCTCGATAACCCTTAATAACCGGGCCTGCAACATGGGTGACATTTCCCCTACTTCATCAAGAAAAAGTGTACCACGATGGGCCATTTCAAACACACCGGCCTTGCCCCCTTTGCGGGCACCGGTGAACGCGCCTTCCACATAACCGAATAGCTCACTCTCCAAAAGGCTTTCCGGTAAAGCCGCACAATTTATGGCCACGAAGGGCTCATTTTTCCGTTTACTTGTATTGTGAATCGCATGAGCAAACATCTCTTTTCCAGAGCCTGTTGCTCCTTGAATTAATACCGTTGAGTCAACCCCCGCATATTCATTAGCAAGATTTTTGGCATTCGTTAAAGCCGAACTATTGCCAAGAATATCACTAAAATGATATTTCGCTGCTAAACCCCGATCCGCGAGCTTGCGTCGTACTTTTCCTTCAAGCTTCTGCAACCTCTCGATTTGTTGAAACGTGGTGACAACTCCTTCAATCTTATTATCAACGATAATTGGCACTCGATTAGCAAGAACCTTGGTGTCTCCAATCTCCAAAAACTCCGCAATTTCTACTTGACCAGTCTGAAGTAATTTTTGACACCCGGCTTTAGGAATGACTTGGGTGATATATTTTCCAATGGCATTTTCGGCCTTCCAACCGGAGATTTTTTCAGATGCCTTATTAAAAACGGTAATCTTCCCTTTATTATCAAGAGCAATAATCCCATCATACGAAAATTCCAAAATAGCTTTGAATTGTTCAGCCTTTTTCATTTCTTGTTTACGGACAAAATTAACCCGGCGAGCCTCTTCAATGGCTCGTCGAACAGAATCCATGCCCGAAGAAATCACCACGGACTTCATCCCTTGCCTACCGGCTTCATTGGCCATAGCAACCTTACCCATGACCACATCCACTCCCTGTTCCCGCAGGTATTGAACTCCTTTGCTTATATCCTCTAGATCGTTATTACATGTATATTTAATTAGTTCGTCATTAATTACCTCGGCGAAAGCATCTAAGTCTAAATTATTAACGACTTCTTCCACATCCACGATTCCAATACGTTTGCCTATTTTTTTTGCTTCGAAATACGCTCGAACAATATCATATCCTCCGATGGAAACTTCTACTACAGGAAGTTCTATGCCTGCATTACGTAACTTCCAACAGGTGACACCGCGAGTAATGAGCACATGATAGCCTAGCTTTTCAGCATTCTTCGCCAATTCTACTGCCGCATCCATACGAGCAACTTTAATGTCGACATCGTCACTTCCCCTGCAAACTTTATGAGCCACCTGAGCGATATCTGAATACGGTGCTAAGAAAAAAATCTCCGGCACTGCTTTTTCCTCCTCAAATGAATTCATGATAACAGATTAATTCGATATTAATGCAGGGTTTCCTGTCCTATTATCTGACTCTTCTAATTATTTACAATGTATGATCGATGCAACTATTATATTTCTATAGATATAAAAAAACACTCAGTTTAGTTTGAGTGTTTTTTTTGGGCCAATCAATCTTGAATTACTATTTTAGTAAGCCTAATCTTTGAATGAGATAAGGAATTGCTCTTTCAAAGCAAACCCCATAGCGACATTCTTGATTAGCTTCGACTGTCAATTGAATGCTTTTCAGAGTATAGTCGACAGCAATTTGCGTTGCTTCTGCTAAGGAAAAGCCATTGAGGAGGCCAGATAGTAAGGTGCTACCGAAAACATCCCCAGTCCCATGGAAATATCCCGGCACTCTATCATTGAAGGCATAGCTTATGGTATCAGTTTCCCGATCATAGCATGCTGCTCCGAGCTTAGTGGGGTCAAAAGAAATACCGGTAAGAACAACTTTTTTAGCCCCCATGTCGGAGAGCTTCCTCAGGGTTTTCTCGACATAATCTTGAGTGTAATTATCGCCTATATAATCCTCTTCAAGCATA